>NZ_JACSOG010000003.1:0-221424 GCF_014349195.1 Pseudoalteromonas sp. BZK2
TAGCTCCTCATTATGAGCCCGCATATAAGCACGCAGTCTGACAAAATTAACGAAGGGTATTGTGCAATAGGAGGAGTCCATATAAGGTACTTTAGTGCCTAAGTCTTTATGATAATTCACGGCTGAAGCCGTTCCCACGAGATGCGAAATATTGTAGGCGTGAAATTTATTTCGCGCGAAAGCCTAGCACCTAGAGCCTACCCCCCTAATACCTAGCGCCTAATTTTTTCAAATCCCAAACAAAAAAATGCCACCTTTCGGTGGCATTACACACGGGATTATTTCTATTTACTAGAAATGCTTTTCAAAGTTCAAGGCGGTGCATTTTACGCCCAACCTCAAACTCATAATTACTTCCAACTTTTCATCTTGTGGCCTTTAACAGCATAGAAAAGTATGAATAAATAACAAGGCAACATCACAATATAAGCCATTTGTTGTGCTTCTGCGCTTTTTACGCCGCCACTTGCCAGACCCCAAAATAATGGACCAAATGCGCCACCAGCTATACCCATAACGAGCAGACCAGAGCCTACACTAGTTAGCTTACCTAAACCAGATAATGCTAACGGCCAAACTGCAGGCCAAACAATCGCATTAGCAAAGCCTAGCACAGCAATGAGCAATAAGGTATCAGGCAGTACCGATTTTAGGCCAAACAATGTTGATATAAATACAGTTTCATTGCTACCTGTAACTATCGCTAGCGTTAACACACAGCCCAATACCGCTGAAATAGTTAGTGCTGTTTGTTGTGATAACACACGAGGGATAAGTAAAATCCCTAAAAAGTAACCTAGTACCATACACCCCATGGTGTACGATGTCATAACACTGTATTTTTCAATACCTAACGACAACGCAAAGCTACCAATGGTATCGCCGGTAATTACTTCAACAGCTACATAAACAAAAAGTGCCACTATCCCTAAGGCAAGACTCGGATGGCTTAATGCTTCTTTTACCTGCCCCGGTTTCTGTTCATCAACGTCGTCATCAATTAACTCTGGCAATGGCATTTTAGTTACCGCAAAGCCGAGTATACCAATAAAAATAGCCATCCCTAAATACGGTAAAATTAAGCCATTAGCCATGGCATCAATATCAGTTTGGCTAAGCTCTTTACCTACAAAGCCTTCAAAATCGCTGAGTATCAGTGCGGTAAATACGATTGGTGCAACAACACCCGCACCTTTATTTAATATACCCATAATACTAACGCGAGCCGCGGCTGATTCTTCTGGTCCAATTCTTACTACGTATGGGTTAACCGCTGTTTGTAATAACGTTTGCCCTGCCCCCATAACAAGCTGCGCAAATAAAAACAGTGCAAACACTTGTGTTTTTGCTGCAGGAATAAACAGTAAACCTGCCACCATCATGGTCGCCATACCCAGCGCCATACCGTTTTTATAACCTACCTTTCTGATGATCATCGCCGAAGGTAGAGCCGTAAAAGTCACGGCGATATAAAACGAGAAAATAATCAGCGATGCCTGAAAAGGTGAAAGCTGCAAAATTTGCTGTAAAAATGGCATCAGTGAGCCATTTAACCATGTAGCAAAACCCAGTATAAAAAACAGCGTGGCAACAATCGCCATAGGCACAACACTGCTTTGTTTATTTATTTCAGACATAACATTTCCTATAACAGCACAGTTCGACTCTACAGCGCTGCTCATTCAGATGATTATATAAAAGAGATATTAAATATTTATAACACTATCGCAACAAAAATGACAGCGCTGACATATTTCTTTTAATTAGTTTCTAGGAGCCGTCAGCTTTCAGCTGTCAGTTTTGAGCGAACGGTGTTGAGTGTAAGACGCGCCAAGCAAGCGTGACGCCTACGAGGTGCTAGGTGCTAGGTGCTAGGTGCTAGGTATTGTAGGCGTGAAATTTATTTCGCGCGAAGTTTTTAGGCCGCCAGATTTTAGTCAGACGCGCAAGCAAAAATGACGCCTACGCTTTGCTGTAGACGCCAAATTTATTTATCGCAAAAAATTACTCACCCACAACGGTCACGCGGCTGGTTTGCTGTGCGTTTAAGCGGGTGCGTAGCGCAACTTTTGCATTGTTATCAACCTTCACAGGCTCGGCATAAGTTTGCCAGCTTTGGCCGTTGTCTAGGCTGTATTCAATGCTCAAATATGCAAATGCGCTGTTGGCATACAACTTACCATTTTCAATCACACCGCCAGGTACTGGTAAATGCAGGTTGATGCCGTCTTTAGCTAGTTTCTCAAGCTCTTTTAAACCAACTGCACTTGAGAACTCAGCCCAGTCTTTTGCTTGTTTTTTACTATCGACGTTTTCGCCTTCCCAATCAGCTTTGTGCCATGCGCGCTCTGCCACTGACAGAATACGCGGGAAGATCATTGCTAATACTTGCTCTTCAGTACGGATTGTTTCTGACCATACCTGACCTTGCATACCCAGAATGTTCTCTGGCTTTTCAAGTTTAGGTAACGGGCGGCCCACCAACGCTTCTAAATTAATAATTGGCTCACGAGTGCGGGTGTAATCAGCATTGGCATACACGTCATCAGGCATATAGTTAAAGGCCTTTTTAGTATCTGTGTAACGAGTTGCCCAGTAATAACCGCGCTCTTCAGGGCTTGCTTCGTATGGGTGATCAAAATACAAATGCGTACCGTGTGATAACACCACTTGGTAACCGGCATTTGCTAGGCGGTATGCTCTATCGGCAACGCCCCATTCCCAAATGTTATCCCAAGTATTAACGGTAAAGGTTTTGTTAGGGAACTCATCACGTTTAAACGAATTTTCACGGTCATACATGATACCATCTTCCCAAATACCCGGAGAAATACCGCGTTTTTCAAGTAAGGTTGCAACACGTTGTGTGAAATAAGGTTTTAAATCAGCAGGGCCAGCTACACCGTTATTAGGATCGGCAAATAACGCCTGACAGATTGGTGAACCTATCCACGAACCAGCACCAACTTCATCACCACCAATATGCAGGTTCTTTAGCTGAACACCAGCTTCGCGATACATCTGCTGAAGTTCATAAGTCACTTTATCTAAAAATGCGTAGGTAGAGTCCATACACACATTCATTGAGTTATCTTTGTAGTTTTGTACCGTCATGTACACAGAGGTATCTTTAGGGTCGGTAAGCAAGTATTGCGTTGCCGGTCCCATATCTATGTGTTGAATTTCTTTGTTTGCAGAGCGCGTTTTAATGTTGTTTTTAGCGGCTTTCTCAGCTTCTTCTAACATGTTGTGATAACGCGCTTCCATCGCTTTGATTGAGGCACGCGCATGGCCAGGCCCTTCAACTTCTGGGATGATTTGAATGTGGCGGTCTTTCGCAAACTTTAATAGCTCAACAAACTCATCACGTTTCAAATAACCATTACCTGAACCCGATTTAAATGGCCCAGTGCCAAGCTGAGTTAATAAACACTCACGCTCTTCTAAATCAAAGCAGCGATAGCCGCCAACGTCGGTGAGCTCTGGTAAGCCTGGGATCTCAAGTCGCCAACCTTCATCTTCTGAAAAGTGCCAGTGTAACTTATTCATTTTATAGCGAGCCATTTGCTCAACCAGCTTAAACATTGCCTCTTTGCCATGATAGTTACGACCATTATCGTAATGCATACCACGCCAACCATAACGCGGTGAATCTTCAAGTTCTAACTGCGGTAGGTTGGCACTACCTTGGCTGTTGGCAGGGATGAGGTTCAATAAGCTTTGCATCGCATAAAACACACCGGCGTTATCGCTACCTACGATGGTGATCACTTCATCATCAATCTCTAGGGTGTAGCTTTCTGCTTTTGCATTATTGAGTTTAGGGTCGACTTTTAAACGAATTACTTTGTCTTTGCCAACATTGATATGATCAGGCTGTGCTTTAAGGCTAATGCCATAGTCATCTTGTAAGTCTTGCATAAACACCATAACTTCGTGCTTAAGCTGGCCCTGATAACTGATTTGCCAATTATTGTTTAACGTCGCACTGCCACGGTTAAAATCGACTTTACGAGGCTTAGGAATAATACGCTTTAAAGCATCATCTTTACTGACCGCAACCTTGTCAGCGCTAATACGCTCGAAACGTACTTTTGCCGTTGCTAAAACCGATAAATCTTTTGGCTCATTATAACGGCGTAACTGATTCTCACGGGTAAATGGCGTCACAAACTGTTTAAAGTCTTCAGTGTCGGTGTTGGCAAATACGGCAGGTTTATTGTTACCTGACACAAAAAATGCGCGTGGCATAAAGTCACTATAAGCAACAACCCATACTTGCGCATCAAACGGTAGCTCTAAGCTTTCACCTGCAGCTAAACCTTTAAATGAGCTCGTTGGTACGATGCGGTGCAAGTCACCATTAACGTGTTCAATATTCAGGCCTGCGACATGCTCGGTTGAGATTTTACGAACAGAGTGAATATATAGCTGCCAGTCGCTCTCGCCTGCAGGTAACGCGACATCAGAGCCATTATTGAGGGTAATTTTTCCTAAAAAGCCCGCATCTTTATTACGAAAGTTATCTTCTACCGAAAACAACAGTTCGGTACCTTTCGCAAACTGATCAACTTGTGATTGAGTTAATGCTGCACTAGCCATTAAAGGCGCAGTCGCTAGCATTACCGCGAATAGTGACTTTTTAAAATCCATTACTTTCTCCTCGTTTAAGCCCTGAGTGTACGGTATTTCTGCGTACTATTTTTCATTTTTGTTAATAATTCGTTCCTATCATATAAAAACTAAAATGACAGCGCTATCATTTTGTGAAAAATAAAGGCGAGGAGTTTGAAGCTTTAAGCCATAAGCTGTAAGTTTGAAGCCGAATTGTGTTGTTTGTTAGTAAGGCGTAAATCCATCGAAAGAGTGTTGAATGTAAGACGCGCCAAGCAAGCGTGACGCCTACGTGGTAGGAGGCGTTTTAACGCCGAATAGATCTGACCTATTCACGGCTAAAGCCGTTCCTACGAGGTGCGAGGTATTGTAGGCGTGAAATTTTTTTCACGCGCACTTATAGCTTATAGCTCAAACCTTAACACAAAGATACTTCTCTTCTAGGTACTCATCTAGACCTTGGTGGCCGCCTTCTCGGCCTAAACCAGACTGTTTAACGCCGCCAAATGGCGCTACTGGGTTTGAGATAAGCCCTTCGTTAATACCTATCATGCCGTATTCGAGTGCTTCGCTTACTCGATAAACTTGCTTTATGTTTTCACTATAAAAATACGCAGCTAAACCATAAGGTACGTCGTTCGCAAGCTGAAGTACTTCTTCTTCATCATCAAAAGCGATGATACTGACTACAGGGCCAAACACTTCATCATGATAGATATCCATCTCTGGGGTCACATCGGTTAAAATTAATGGCGCTTGAAAGCTACCTTCAAGCTCGCTGTTATCACCGATTAACGACGCCCCTTTATCAACCGCATCTTGCACAAGCGTTTGAACTTTCTCTTTTGCTTTAGGGTAAATTAATGGGCCGATATCTACCCCGTCATCAAGTCCATTACCTACCTTTAACTCAGCTACTTTGTCTGTGAGTTTTTCGAGCACCGTTTCAAGTACTGAACGCTGAACAAATATGCGGTTTGCGGCGACACAGGTTTGCCCTGCGTTTCTAAATTTAGCCCCCATAAGGCCTGCAACTGCTTCATCTAAATCGGCATTATCGAAAATAATAAATGGGGCATTGCCGCCAAGCTCCATTGACGTTTGTTTAATTGTTGAGGCACACTGCGAAAGTAACTGCTTACCTACACCGGTTGAGCCAGTGAATGTGAACTTACGCACACGCTCCGACTCGGTCATGATCTCACCCACCATTTTGGCGTTTTCAGAGACCACCACATTCAGCGATCCTTTTACAAATCCCGCTTTATCAGCAAGATAGGCTAAGGCAATAGCGCATAATGGCGTATGTTCCGAAGGTTTAATTACAAAACTACAACCCGCGGCATAAGCTGGTGCCACTTTACGGGTGATCATGGCAATCGGGAAATTCCAAGGGGTAATACCAGCCACCACACCAATGGGCTGCTTTATCGTTGTTAAACGATGTTTGCTGTCGGTAGCAGGGATGGTGTCGCCATAACTACGCTTTGCTTCTTCACTAAACCATTTAATAAAGCCTGCACCGTATTCAACTTCGCCCAAGGCTTCTTTTAAGGGCTTACCCTGCTCTTTAGTCATCAACTCAGCAAGCTGTTGCTTGTGCTCAATAACCAACTCATACCAGCGACGCAACGTTTCACTTCGCTCGGTTGCAGTTGTTTGCTTTAGTTTGCTAAATGCCTCGTCAGCACTTTTTATAGCCTGCTCAACCCCAGCTTCATCAATATCAGAGACATGAGTGATCGCCTCTGCAGTTGCGGGGTTATCTACACTAAAACGCTGGCTCGTAGAGTAAAAGTCACCGTCGATAAACGAATCAGAAAAAACCAAATCAGACATAGAACCTCCAAAATCAGCTATCAGCTATCAGCTATCAGCTCTAAAAAACAAAAAACCGCTGTAGAGACCAAGCAACTACAGCGGTTTTACGAAATCAAAGCCGTTAAAAATTAATGCTCTTCATTAACGATATTGAGATTATACTTTGGAATTTCAACCACTAAATCTTCATCTTTGATCACCGCTTGGCAACCAAGGCGTGACTCAGGCTCAAGACCCCATGCTTTATCTAGCATGTCGTCTTCTAGCTCATCACTTTCATCTAAAGAGTCAAAGCCTTCACGGATGACTAAGTGGCATGTTGTACATGCACATGATTTTTCACATGCATGTGGAATGCTAATACCATTCTTTAGCGCTACATCTAATACCGTTTCACCTGCAGGAGCTTCAATAGCAGCGCCTTCTGGGCATAACTCTTCGTGTGGAAGAAAAATAATTTGTGGCATACCTTACCTCGTTAAACTTCGTCTACTGACTGCCCTTGCAGCGCTTTTTTGATTGATGCATCCATTCTGCGAGCAGCAAATTCGCTACTTGCATTGTCTACAGCTTCAATCGCTGCTTTAATTTCTGCAGGTGTTGTTGCGCTTTCGCGTACGGCAACAAGTTTAGCAATTTCTGCTTTTAACGCACCTAATTCTTGTTCGTCAAGTAATGCACTGTCGGTTGCCAGTGATGCTTCAAGTGCTTCAACAACACGTAACGCTTCAACTTGCTGCTCTTTAAGCATACGCGCTTGCATGTCGTCTTTAGCGTTAGTCATTGACTCTTTAAGCATGTTTGAAACTTGGTCGTCCGATAAACCAAACGATGGTTTGACCTGAATTTCAGCTTGCACACCCGTTGATTTTTCCATTGCCGATACACTTAATAGGCCATCAGCATCTACTTTAAAGGTTACGCGAATATGCGCAGCACCGGCTGCCATGGCAGGAATACCTTTTAAGCTGAACTTAGCCAATGAACGACAATCGTCAACTAACTCACGCTCACCTTGTAGTACATGCAGTGACATAGCCGTTTGACCATCTTTGAAAGTGGTAAACTCTTGTGCACGTGCAACAGGGATCGTGGTGTTACGTGGAATAATTTTCTCAACCAAGCCACCCATGGTTTCAAGACCTAGCGACAGTGGTAATACGTCTAATAGCAACATGTCTGAATCTGGCTTATTGCCTACCAATACATCTGCTTGCAGTGCTGCACCGAGTGCAACTACGCGATCTGGGTCGATAGAAGTCAGTGGCTCTTTATCAAAAAATGCAGCAACTTGAGAGCGTACAATTGGCATACGAGTCGAGCCGCCAACCATTACAACTTGTAGTACTTCTTCGTTCTCGATACCGGCATCTTTAACCGCACGACGGCAAGAACGTAGCGTTTTCTTCACAAGGCTAAGAGCAAGCTCATCAAACGTTTCGCGGGTTACTTCAACTTTGTGGCTTTGACCGTCAAACTCTAAACCTACATTCACAGTTTGGTATTGACTTAGTGCTTCTTTGCACGCTTTTGCTTTATTGATGAATAAACGCAATACCGATGCAGAAAGCTCGCTCACACCCGTTTGTTTTTTGAAGTATTCAACTAGTAGCGAGTCAAAATCGTCACCACCAAGGCTTGAGTCACCGCCTGTAGCAAGCACTTCAAATACACCTTGGTGTAAACGTAAAATAGAAATATCGAAGGTACCGCCACCTAAATCGTATACGGCGATAATACCTTCTTGGCCTGAATCAAGACCATAAGCAACAGCCGCAGCTGTTGGCTCGTTTAATAAACGTAATACCTTAATACCAGCAAGCTCGGCAGCATCTTTGGTGCTTTGACGCTGAGCATCATCAAAATAAGCTGGCACAGTAATAACTGCACCTAAGATGTCTTGACCTGCAAAGCTGTCTTCTGCGCGCAGTTTTAATGCTTTTAAAATTTCACTCGATGCAGTAACAGGGCTAATTGCACCCGAAACCGTGCTGATTGCTAATGAGCCATCATGCTCACAAAATTCGTACGGCAGTTGACCATAGCTTTTTTCGATTTCAGCCTGAGTTTTACCTAAAAAACGCTTAACCGAGATTAGTGTGTTTGCAGGGTCTTGAGTTGCAGCTGCTGCCGCTCGTTCACCAACCACAATGCTATCTGCTTGGTATTGAACAACCGATGGTAGCATCGCATTGCCTGCTAAATCAGTTAGTGTGCGCGCTTCGCCGCTTTGCACTGTTGCAACTAACGAGTTAGTTGTACCAAGGTCAATACCGACTGCTAATTTGTGCTCATGTGGTGCCGCGCTCTGCCCCGGCTCAGCAATTTGCAATAATGCCATAATGCTCTTTTTAAACTCTTAAATAGCTGTTGTGTAACAACTAACGATTAATCATCAAATAAACTGTCTTCAATACGCTCTAGTTCATCGCGTAACTTATAAACAAACTTCAATTTACGAATATTGTCAGCGGCGGCTTGCCATTGTTGCTCATCATTACTTGCCAGCTGAGCGGCTAATTCACTGCTGTATTGTTTATCGAGCTGTTTAATTTGCGCTTCGAACTGGGCAATTGCTGCATCAGGATCTGCGGCATTTTCAAGTTCTTCTAATTCTTCACGCAGCTCCATTTGCTGCATTAAGAATAGCGGGTCTTGCAATGTTTGTTGCTCGGCGCGAATATCTACACCAAGCTCGCTTAGCATGTACTCAGCACGTTTTACCGGGTGTTTTAAAGTTTGTAATGCATCATTGATTTCTGCTGCATTTTGCACAGCAAGTAATTTGTCACGGCTGCTAGAGCTTGCGTGGCGATCTGGGTGAACTGCACGTTGCAGCTCAAGGTAGTGTTTATTAATAGTCGCTAAATCAATGTTGTAATCTACTGGAATTGCAAATAACTCAAAGTAACGCATTACATAATCCAACTCGGTAAACAGGAAAGAACAAAGCCCTACATAGGCAGGGCTTCAAGCAAAGAAAGTTTTTTAAGCTTAAACGGTGAAGCTTTCGCCGCAACCACACTCATCGGCTTGGTTCGGGTTGTTAAACTTAAACCCTTCGTTCAAACCTTCTTTGGTGTAATCAAGCTCAGTGCCATCAATGTAGACTAAGCTTTTAGCATCAACGATCACTTTCACACCACGGCTTTCAAAAATTTCGTCGCCGTCTGCTAACTCATCAACAAATTCAAGAACATAAGCAAGACCTGAACAGCCCGTCGTTTTAATGCCAACGCGTAGGCCAATGCCTTTGCCGCGATTTGCTAAAAATGATTCTACGCGGTTTGCTGCCGCATCTGTCAATGTCACTGCCATGAATTTATCTCTTACTTCGCTTGTTTGCTTTTGTAGTCAGCAATTGCTGCTTGAATCGCGTCTTCTGCTAAAATTGAGCAGTGAATTTTCACTGGCGGTAATTCAAGCTCAGCACTGATATCAGTGTTTTTGATTGTTGCAGCTTCATCTAATGTTTTGCCTTTTACCCACTCAGTTACAAGTGAAGAAGAAGCGATTGCGCTACCACAACCATATGTTTTGAATTTTGCATCTTCAATTACACCTTCTGGTGATACTTTGATTTGCAATTTCATTACGTCACCACATGCTGGTGCACCCACCATACCTGTTGCAACTGACGGATCATTTTTGTCTAAAGCACCCACGTTACGTGGATTTTCAACATGATCGATTACTTTATCACTATAAGCCATAATACTATCCTCACTACCTGCTAGCGGCGGCGATCACTGATTAGTGATGCGCCCACTCAACTGAATCTAAATCAATACCTTCTTGATGCATTTCCCATAAAGGAGACATCTCACGTAAACGGCCGATCGAGTTTTTGATTAGTTCGACGGTGTAATCAATCTCTTCTTCAGTCGTAAAGCGGCCAATGCTGAAACGAATTGAGCTGTGTGCCAACTCGTCATTACGGCCTAATGCACGTAGTACATAAGAAGGCTCTAAGCTTGCTGAGGTACAGGCTGAACCTGATGAAACAGCAATGTCTTTAACAGCCATTAATAACGACTCACCTTCAACAAAGTTGAAGCTGATATTTACAATACCTGGAACTGAGTGACTTGGTTCACCATTGAAGTAAACTTCGTCCATATCAGCCATGATGCCATCGATCAGGCGCTTACGAAGTGCGCTGATGTGTGCATGGTCTTTTTCGAAATCTTCTTTAGCGATTCTAAATGCCGCACCCATACCAACTAATTGGTGAGTAGCTAGTGTGCCTGAACGCATACCACGCTCATGACCACCACCGTGCATTTGCGCTTCTAAACGTGCGCGAGGCTTACGACGAACATAAAGTGCGCCTACACCTTTCGGGCCATATACTTTGTGGCCAGAGAACGACATGAAATCTACTTTTAACTGTTGCACGTCGATAAGTACTTTACCTGCGCTTTGTGCAGCATCTACGTGGAACATAATTTTGCGCTCACGGCACATTTCGCCGATTGTCGCGATATCTTGGATAACACCTAGCTCGTTATTTACGTGCATTACGCTCACAAGTACTGTGTCGTCACGCATTGCAGCTTCAAGCTTTTTAAGGTCAAGTAAACCGTTTTCTTCAACGTCCATATAGGTTACTTCGAAACCTTGACGTTCTAGTTCACGACACGTATCAAGCACTGCTTTGTGCTCTGTTTTAACAGTGATAACGTGCTTGCCTTTCTTCTTATAGAACTGCGCAGCACCTTTAATTGCTAGGTTATTTGATTCTGTAGCACCTGAAGTGAAAACAATTTCACGCGGGTCAGCGTTGATCAGATCAGCAATATCTGTACGTGCTTGATCAACGGCTTCTTCTGCTTGCCAACCAAAACGGTGTGAGCGTGATGCAGGGTTACCAAAATTACCGTCCATAGTCAGGCATTGCATCATTTCTTTTGCCACACGTTCATCAACAGGCGTGGTTGCTGCGTAATCTAAATAAATCGGTAACTTCATTTCTCTCTCCGCTTTCGTCAAGCTACAGTTGACAGCTTACTTGAATGTTTTCCAGTTGCTTAATTGCATTGTTGATGCTGTTATCTTGGCGCGATGCGACTTCTTTCACATCTGACTTTTCCACCAATTCAGCAAGGGTAATACTATTTAAAAACTCTTCGATACGTGCGCTTAAGTCCGACCATAAGGTATGAGTCAAACAACGCATGCCGCTTTGGCAGCCACCCGTTGCATTGTGGCAACGTGTTGCATCAACAGACTCATCAACGGCGTTAATCACATCGCCGACAGAAATTTCGTTCGCTTCTCGACCTAGTAAATATCCGCCACCTGGGCCACGCACAGAGGTCACAAGGCCGTTTTTACGTAAACGGGCGAATAGTTGTTCAAGGTAAGATAACGAAATCTCTTGGCGTTCAGAAATATCGGCAAGAGGCACTGCACCCACATTTGTATGTAGTGCAACATCCAACATGGCGGTTACTGCGTATCTGCCTTTTGATGTTAACTTCATGGAGCCCCCGATGTTACTGCACGCTAAGGTGTGCAAATTTTAATTACCAGACCAAAATAGTCAAGTATTATCACTTGATAAAAATTGATACTTGCCATTGATAAAACCGAATACTTGACAAAAACAGTCAAGTACTGGGTACATTGTAATTACCTGAGTAATTTAGTCAAGTATTCTGGTGAATAAAGCTTATAACCTAAACTTATTTAATAGACTTATTAATTGAGGTAAGAATACCGCGTAAGATGTTCATCTCAGCTTCTTCTGGACGCGCGCGATTAAATAAACGACGTAACTTAGTCATCACCATGCCTGGGTGTTGTTTGATGATAAAACCCGTGTCATTTAATGTTTGCTCTAAGTGCTCGTAAAACAGCTCAGTTTGCTTTGCGTTTGGATAGACTGCTTCGTCTTCTTCTTGTACTTTTGGCTGTTTGTTTAAGTACGCCATACGTGTTTCATAACACAGCGTTTGCACGGCCATCGCTAGGTTTAACGAGCTGTATTCAGGGTTTGCAGGAATACATACGTGGTAGTTACATTGTTGTAGTTCTTCGTTCGTTAAACCACTATTTTCGCGACCAAATACGAGTGCAACAGGACCCTGTTCAGCCTCAGCCACTAACTTTTCACCACATTCACGCGGCTCAACCATTGGCCAAGATAAAGTACGTGAGCGTGCGCTGGTACCAATTGTTAAGCCACAATCAGCAATCGCATCTGCCAGTGTATCAACAACCACTGTTTTACCTAAAACATCTGTTGCACCGGCTGCAAGCGCACTCGCATGACTATCAATTTCACAAGCAGGATCAACAAGATATAAATTTGATAAGCCCATCGTTTTCATAGCACGTGCCGCTGAGCCAATATTACCAGAATGTGATGTGTTAACTAATACGATACGAATATCATCAAGTGTCATTGCGTTGTTACTTACTGAAAGTCAAAAATTGCCGGGATTATAACATAGCTATTGGTTATCAGGTATCAGATTTCAGATTTCAGATTTCAGATTTCAGATTTCAGATTTCAGATTTCAGATTTCAGATTTCAGATTTCAGATTTCAGGTTTCAGGTTTCAGGTTTCAGGTTTCAGGTTTCAGGTTTCAGGTTTCAGGTTTCAGGTTTCAGGTTTCAGGTTTCAGGTTTCAGGTTTCAGTAACTTTACGCAATACCTCCTTATAAACAATAATCATTATATATTTGTTGGAGCCATCAAGATACCAAACCCACTCGGGCCACTGATATCTAACTTCTGACGACTAACCACTTCCTCTGACCACTAACCCCTTCTTCTGAAATTAAATCAATAACAAAATCAGAATCGTACAAAAAACAACCTAATTTATTCGAGTTTATTGTTTACTTTACGCTAGAAATCGCTAGAATACGCCGGCTTAAATATATTCGTTCTTTTACAACCCAAAGGTAATGCTATGCATCCAATGTTAAACATTGCGGTTCGCGCTGCGCGTAACGCAGGCAAAATTTTACTTCGCGCAAGTGAAGACTTATCAAAAGTTGATGTACAACAAAAAGGCACTAACGACTTAGTGACTAACATCGACAAAGAAGCTGAAGCCGCAATTCGTGACACTATTTTAAAATCTTACCCAGATCACACTATCGTAGGTGAAGAGCTTGGTGAGCATAAAGGTAAAGATGCAGATTACCAATGGATTGTAGACCCTCTTGATGGCACAACTAACTTCATCAAGGGTATCCCTCATTTCGCAGTATCTATTGCACTTAAAGTTAAAGGTCGTTTAGATCAAGCTGTTATCTATGATCCAATCCGCGGTGAATTATTCACTGCTTCTCGTGGTCAAGGCGCACAGCTTAACAGCAAGCGTTTACGCGTAACTAAAACTAACGAATTAGCAGGTTCTGTACTTGCAACTGGTTTCCCATTCAAACAAAAGCACCACTTAGACGCATACTCTGAAGCGTTTAAAGCACTTTTCGTGCACACTGCTGATATCCGCCGTGCAGGTTCTGCTGCATTAGATATGGCTTATGTTGCAGCGGGTCGTGTTGATGGTTTCTTTGAAATTGGCCTTAAGCCATGGGACACAGCAGCAGGCGAGCTTTTAGTTAAAGAAGCTGGCGGTATGGTTGTTGATTTCGCAGGTGGTATTAACTATAACCAAAGCGGCAACATCATTTGTGGTGCACCTAAGTTAACTCAAGCGATCATTCGTGAAATTCGCCCAGTGTTAACTGAGTCACTACTTCGCTAATAGCGGTTGTAATGTAAAAATGCAAAAAAGGAGCTAAGGCTCCTTTTTTTGTGGCTGAAAATAATCGTTGTCGAGTTTTATCTCTATGACTTCACCTTCTTTAAATGGCAACTTAGCTAAGTCTTCAGCAAAGTAACTGGCAAATAATTGCTCAAATTCGCCCGAGCTTTTCATCGTGTTGAGCCCTTTTAATAATACCTCAGCTAGTTCAGGCTTGTGGTTACTGACAAAAAAGTAAAATGCTGTTGGATAACTAATATAAAGGTTAGGCACTATAACCAGCTCGTCACTTTTGATTTGTTCCATTTCAGACATGACTTCAATAAACGAACGTGGAAAATAATCTACTCGCCCTCTAATCACTAAGTTAAACATCGCTTGATAATTTGCCAGTGGCCTGACTGTTAAGCCGTTTTGCGCAAGGATTTTTGTATCAGGCCAATCATGGCCTTGAATGGCACTAAACTGCGCTAAATCTTGTTTCGTTTTTACATCTTTAAAACGCGGTAGAAACGCTCGTTTAGTGAGTAATGCGCGTTTACCAATGTAGCCTTTAAACAGAGGTACTTTGACTGCTATTGCAAGGTGTTCTCGCTCGGGGCTTGTCATACTCCAAAACACATCGGCCTGCTTTTCATCGAGCATCAGCAAAGTGCGCTGTTGATGAGGGTGAACCAGAACTTCGTTGATTTCTGCTTGATAATTACTGGCGCGTAAAGCCGCTGCCAGCAATTCATGAAGGTAATAATCGCGTTTATAAAGTGGGCGTTGTTCAATCGCTAAATTGACCACATTTTTAGCTTCTGTGGTAAGGCTGTATCCTAGGCTTAGCAATACTAGGATTGCACTACATAGTCGCTTCATTGTTATTTTGTTTATTGTGTTTTTTTTAAGCTACACCCAGTTAAACAGGGACACAAGTAAAATTAAGCAAACTTAAAATTTCTTCATGAGCGGGCAGATATCGCTTCATCTTTATGGCTGCTTAAACGTACCACTGCGGGGGCTGGTCGGCTACGTTTACATACAAACAAGTGGCTACTCTGATAACGTTTGGCCTCTTTTTTCGCATCAGTTGCCAGCGCTGCGACTTGGTGGCTGTTAATACATAGCTCTAAATCAGGCTTAACTAAACCGATTGATAATGTAAGCAGTGGCACAAACTGCTTTTTACCTTCTCGATTGCTTGCCCAATAACCCCCTTGCTCAATATGTTCTGGTGTGAAAAAGGCCCGAGACTGCAGCTCAAACTTACTAATAATGTTATGGCAAACTTGCTCTGCATCATTTTTGTCAAACACCACCATAAAGTCATCACCGCCAATGTGCCCGACAAACCCTTTGCTAGTACTACAGGCCTCGACGATGACTTCAGCAAGTAATTTTATAACGCTGTCACCACTGGCATAACCGTACAGGTCATTGAATTGTTTGAAGTGGTTTAAATCAACGTATGCGAGTGAGAACGGATAGTTATTACGAAGTCTCAGCTCAATTGCTTCGTTAATCGCGACATTACCCGGCAGCATAGTCAGCGGGTTGGCATGTTGTGCATGGCGGATTTTTTCTTCGGTAATGTGCTTTAAGATATTACGCAATGGCGCCAAACCTAAGTATTCACCATTTCGAGTGATCACAATATGGCGTCGAATATCAAACTCAAACTCGGTAATTTGCTGACTCACCGTATCGAGTAACTCGTTTTCGTCAACGATTAACGGCTGTTTATCCATTAAAGAAGTAACTGGCTGCTTATCATAAAGTGCATGGCCATAGGGAGCAGCAAACACTTCAGTGAGTTGATCTCGGTGTAATAAACCAACAGGAATATTGTGCTCTAATACGGCAAGACTAGTTAGCGTTTTATCTTGCTCAAAGATACTGTGGGCATCTTTACAGCGGGTTGTTGCTTCTATGCTGGCGTGCTCGACCGCCAACCAACCAATCGCCATAGACTGCTCAAAAGTATTGCTATTATCTGATGACTCTAAGTGCTTTAAGCAGTGAATATTTATTTCGTAACTTGGCTGTAAGCTCGGCCTTTCAAGTAAAAAGCCTTGTGCATGTTGCACACCTAAGCTTTCGAGTAAACGAAGCTCCTCTGCCCGTTCTATGCCTTCTGCGATAACTTGCGTATTGGTGGCTTTTGCAAGCTCTATAATTGACTTTAAAAACTCTTTTTTAACCACACTCTGATCGCAGTGGTCGATAAAGTAGCGGTCTATTTTTACAAACTCAGGACATAACTCAGACCACTGCTTTAAGCCAGAATAGCCAGCCCCTAAGTCATCAATAGCAATCGAAAAACCTAACTCACGATAATGAGCAATGGTTTTTAACAATAAAAAACCATCATCGACTTTTTCTTGTTCTGTAACCTCAATAACGACCCGATTGGTTGCAAGGCCAAAGTGTTCAACTAGGTGTAATGTTTCACCTTTAGGGTGGCAAGGGTCGAGTAAGGTTTTAGGGCTTACATTTAAGAATAACTTGCCTTGTAAATTGAGTTTCACAAAGTTCTCAATTGCTCTACTGCGGCAAAGTAGCTCCAATTCAGAGATCTTATGGCAAGCAATTGCTGCGCTGAATAATGCACTCGGCATTTCTAATTCAGACCCTTTTGGGCCGCGGCTTAATGCCTCATAGCCCAAAATATGTTGATTAGAAATATCAAAGATAGGTTGAAACAAGGTCTCAATTGCACTGTTATCTAAGATCTGCTGTAGTTGTGCGTTCACCTTACACCTAGCGTTAGTAATACAAATAGGTGGGTAAATTATCAACCTTGTATGACAATTTTATGGCAAGGCTATGACGAGTGCAGACTACTCAATAGCGGTGATGAGCTCAAGTTGCTTAATGCGGGCAAAACTATCAGTCATTTTTAATTTAGCATTTTGGTAATCACTCGTAGCTAAATCAGCTTGTTGCGCTAATTTATAAACTGCAAGTGGATTAAGTAATAACTGCTGTGCGTGATAACAGCTTGGCGCCGCAAACTCAGGTAGTTCAGGATCTACATTAATTGTCATTTCATTCTGCAATGCATCTGCGTCATCACTTTGTTGTTGAAACTCTGTTGCGTCTGCCAGCGCATGCAAACTTGCCTCACACTCTGGCAATTGTGCTTTTAGGTTTAAAAACAAACCTGTTGATGAAGTAATTAACTTGAACGTCAGGTCTTGTAATTGCTGAGCAGCTGATTGGTTTTGTAGTGCCTCTACAACTTGCCAAGCTAAACCTTGGTAGCTGTCGAACTGCTGCTGAAGTGTTACCTCAGGTATTTGCTGTACTTCTGTCTGTTTTGGCTCTGGCTTATCTTCACAAGCACTGAGCATTAAAAGTATAAACACGCTAAACATCAGGTGTTTCATAATGTCTCCGAGAGTATAGTTAGACTCGTTTTTAAAAATCATAAACAGCTGTAAAACTGTCACTTGTTACCAATTTAGTCAGTTTAGTCAGTTTAGTCAGTTTAGTCATACCAAGACTTACCTCAGCAACAGTGCTTCTGCTGTTAGTTCATTTGTAATGAGACTATTGATCATTCCTGATTCGATCGCTCCTGCAATGGCTGGCACTTTACTGTCACCCGCAGCAATCCCAATAACACGTTTATCATTTGATGGAGAAAGTACCGCACTCGTCACGCGATTATTTATTTCTGATTCGACGAGATGACCTTCACTATCGAAAATCCAGCTAATTACTTCACCTGTTGCACCAATAGCGTCAAGCGCAGCTAGTTCATGTCGAGTAATAAAGCCGTCTAAATGAAGAGGAGAATTTATTCCTAAATCTCCAACACCAACAAATGAAACATCCGCTTGTGATGCCAGTTGATGTACATTTTTAACATGCGTTAATTGCTGCCAACCTGCTTTATCAGCTTCAGATTCTGCTATAACTGGAACTGGCATAGGGAAATGTTGCGCACCAACCCTTTCTGCAACATGAATAGCTACTTCATAGCGACTTGCTGAGCCATCCTGAGCAATATTTCCAACTAGGGATACAATACGATGGTGTGGGCATTGCATAGTAGGTAGCTCTTCTGCGCATGCGCGCAACACTCTTCCAGTACCAAACGCAATGATTTTTGCATGGCGCTGCTTTAGTTGTCTTTCAATTTCTGCGGCACCCGCTTGAGCCAAGCCAATGGTAGAATTAATATCGTTACTCTCGCTAGGCACCACTTCACAACTAAGCAAACCGTATCGATTTTGTAGCGCATCAGCAAGCTCCATACAGCGTCGAATTGGATGTTCTAATCGTACTTTTATTAACCCTTGAGATACTGCTAAAGCAACAAGCCTTTGCGCAGATTGGCGAGACGTATTAAGTTGCTTAGCTATTTCATCTTGTGTTTTACCAGCAACATAGTAGAGCCAGCCAGCCCTCGCTGCTTCCTCTAATTTTTGATTATCATTGCTAGGAATTGAAGCCATTTTATACGCCTGTTTGAACAATAAATGAGGTAAATGATTAGAAAAATCAGCTATTCAGCGGCTATTCTATACATAATCTGTCATGAATAACAATTTTAGGGTTCACACTCTAAACTAACAAGACACCTTACTTAATTTTGTTAAATATTAGTGAGGTGCCTATGTATTTCACAAAGAGACAATAACCGCAAGCCCTTCTCAGCGGCACAACAAAAGTCGTGCACTCGCTGCCAAATAACGTCGGTTTAAGCTTTAACTAAAAATTTAAATTTAGCTGCAAACCTGCAATCAATGCATTCTCAGCATCATTATCACCATTAGGGTCGATGATATACTGAATACTAGGCATTAACTGTATTGCTGGGGTAACAACATAGTTATAATTTAACTCAATCGGGTACTCATGGTCTCTTACGATTACTTCATCATCTGAAAAATTCGCGTTATAAAAGCGCTGAGCATCATTAAGCTCATTACTCACACTGTTTCGGCCCACTGCAAAACCAATACGGTCGTGTGGTCTACTAACTAAAGGTGCATCAATATATCCGCCAAACGCCAAAACTTCGCCAACAGCACTGACGCTTTGATCTGCGTGAATCATACTCGCAAATATTCGTAAGCCCCCTCCAGAACTATTTCGAGTTAGCTGTTGTTCAATATTAAAATAAAATGCATTATCAGTATCTTCTATAGCAACCATATCGCTTGTCGTGCCAGCAGGGTAACCCGCATTATTGACTAGTTTAGTTTTATCTAAACTGCTGCGGACAACGCCAAATCGATAATCTCCATCTAAACCATTCTTGTATTGGCGTTTATATTCCAGCTCACCTACTAAGGTCGTGCCGTTAACCTCTCCTGATGTTGTTAATTTTAATCCTTGATTTAATGACATGGTTGCAGGGTTTGCATCATAACTGCCTAGTTTAAAAAGCAAATTATCAGTGACTTTGTATGTTAGTTGCACGCCTAGTGCACTAAGGGGGTCACCATACCAACTACTACTCAAATAATTGGATGAGCCACCACTGCAAAATGTTAGGTGCTGAAAGGCACAACTCATGGCAAAAAAATCAGCACTTGGGTAAATTCGACCCACTTTAATGCTAAGTTGATCTTCAAATAAATGCTGAGTTAGAGAGAATTGAGTTAAACGCGTTACATTGCCACGACCATAAATTTGTTGCGACTGCAGCAAAACTGGCAGGTTTGCTTTTTCATTAATAAGCTCGCCATTACGGTTGGTAAGCTCCACCTTAAATTCGGCACCTGACCAATTAAGCAATTTTTCTAAATTAAAGTAGCCACCGGCAAAAAACTGATCGGCATAAGCCGTTTCTGTACTTTCTCCCCCTTTTAAGTTGTGAGCTGTTTGACTGAAGTAGCCTAAGCGAACATCCACACCTTGCTCTGCTAGCTTATCTCTTGCCCCTAGCCAACCGCCACTTAGATGGCTGTGAACATCAAAACTTTCATCTGCATAACCTGACTGAGAATACAGCAACATAATGGCTGCGATAGATTTAAGCCGAGCGACGTTTAAATAGCGTTCACTTTCCCCTTTCCATGTACGATAAAACTTTGGTTGTTGATTTGTGTTCATATGCGTGTTCTCCATTTTAATTTGCCCTAGCTGATCAACATCTTAGTATTCAACGCCCAAGAAAGAGCAAATGACAACATAATGAGCATATTCCTAACACAAAATATATTTGTCAACATCAAAAAATAGAGCTCAAATTCTAATTAAAAGAAATTAGAATCTGTGAAAGAGAAATTAAAATGGATAAAACTAATCCTCTTTCATGTGAACACCATTTCAGGAAAAATCAACCACCCCCATAACCAATTAAAAAATAACAACTTTATCAATGTTGATTTAATGAAGTTTTAATTTCAGAACAAGAGCAATTACTTCGACTTATTAATGACAATCAGCCGATTAAATAGACTGATTCATTAACATTGACAAACAGCAACCAAAATAGGATTATGCCCAAGTGCAATCCACTTGCCCAAACAGGAAGATTTACTTTATGTAAATACTCTATGACAACAATCATGGGCGTGTTGATTTTTGAAATTTTCTATTTATCTAATAAAAAGTTTTAGTGTTAAACAATGAACACACAAATAAAGATGCAGTTAAGCTATTTGCTTACAAATCAGCATGCCTAAAAAGTACTGGGATCGTTACTTATGAATACTAATCATAAAGACCTAAACCATATAGAAGAAGAGCAATTACCTATTGCAAAACATAAGCTCAAAGGATGGAGACATTTTTTAGGTTTATACGCAGGAGAGCATGTTGCTGCTACTGAATTTGTATTTGGCGCAACCTTTGTCGCACTTGGCGCAACCATGACGGATATTCTGCTTGGCTTGCTAATTGGTAATATTCTCGCCGTGCTAAGCTGGACACTAATCACCACCCCAATTGCTGTTGAAACACGCCTGAGTCTATATACTTACCTTCAAAAAATAGCAGGAAACTCAATGACCCGGTTATATAACTGGGCGAACGTCATAATCTTTACGGTTATTTCTGCTGCTATGATCACCGTTTCTGCAACGGCTGTTCGCTTTGCACTTGATATTCCCGCGCAATTAAATTGGTATCCAACAAACGCATGGTTTGTCATGGTCGTTCTTGCCGTAGGCATTATCGTTGTATTGGTTGCTATGTATGGTTTTAACGCTGTATCGCAATTCTCAGGTATTTGTGCTCCGTGGTTATTTGTTATGTTCATCAGCGGTCCATTAGTACTCATGCCTGAACTTGCCAATTCGGTCATTGGTGAAACCTCTGTCTCGAGTTGGGGAGACTTCATGCACATTGGCAGTGTCTCTGTATGGACTGGGTTAGATGCCAATGGTGAGCCAGGCATAGGACTATTAGAAGTCATTGGTTTCTCTTGGGCAGCAAACACCATCACTCACTTTGGTTTAATAGACATGGCTCTGCTGCGTTACGCGAAGAAAAAAAGCTATGGCTTATGCACATCAGCCGGTATGTTATTTGGTCACTATATCGCTTGGATCTCTGCAGGCATTATGGGTGCGGGTACAGCAGTTTTGGTGAAAAAGTCGATTACTGAGCTAGATCCTGGCGATGTTGCGTTCCATGCACTTGGGTTATCTGGGTTAGTTATTGTTATTGTTGCAGGTTGGACTACAGCAAATGCAAACTTATACCGAGCTGGTCTTGCTGCACAAGCTATATTTAGTAACCTTTCGCGTACCAGAACGACATTTTTAGTGGGCATTGTTACTGTTTTAATTGCTTGCTTTCCATTTGTATTTACTAAGCTACTGCCACTTCTTACATACGCAGGACTTTTAGTCGTACCTGTTGGCGCTATCGTTTTTGCTGAACATTTTTTATTTCCAAAGATAGGTCTAACTCGTTATTGGGTCACCTACAAAAAGCTTGAGCATAGCTCTGCGGCTGTTATTGCGTGGGCACTTGGCCTAGTGTTCGGATTTACACTAAACGCGATCAATATAATCCCATTCTACTACCTTTTCTTACCAACTTGGGTATTCAGTATTGTCGTATATATTTTATTAGCAAAACGCAATGGCGCTGCGCAGAAGTATCCTGAAGAAGAAGCAGAGCTAGCTAATTTTGATAAAAAAGTAGAAAGATTTCACGCCGAACAAGCAGCCAATGAGCCAGGATTTATTCTTGATCAGCGCCTGTTAACCAAAGTACTCACTGCGGTTGCTTGGTTAAGTCTAGGTGTTACTGTGGTGCTAGCAGCAAATGCCATGTTCAACTCACCAGATGTTGCTTCCTATGAACACAATAGAACGTTATTTTTCAATAGTGGATTCGCTTGTACCATCATTTACTTCGCGAGTGCGTATTGGGCTATGCAGCGTAAAAAACAATTTTCAGCCGTTTAACTGCTCGGGGGCAAAACATGAGCGCACTTTCTTTAAATAACTCAACACTGAGCTCTTTTCCTACATCTATATCAGTGCCGCGTTATAACCGACAATCACTAAAAGCTGGGATTGTCCATGTTGGTGTGGGCGGGTTTCACCGCTCTCATCAAGCTTTCTATACTGATAACTACATCAACCATACTGGCGATCTAAGTTGGGGCATTTGCGGTATAGGCTTACGCGAGGCTGATCGGGCTATTAAGCAATCTTTAGAAGCACAAGATTATCTGTACTCACTATTGGTAAAGCACCCAAATGGCAAAACTGATACGCAAATAATTGGCTGTTTAACCGATTTTCTCTTAGCGCCAGATGATCCAGAAGCTGTTATAAATAAAATGGCCGCTGAGGAAACCCAGATTGTTTCATTAACAATAACCGAAGGGGGTTATAACTATGATCCATCAACCGGCGAGTTCGATTTTTCAAACCCCGATATACAACATGACTTAGCAAACCCAAACAAGCCAAAGCTGATTTTTGGCTACCTTGCTGCTGCTTTAGATCGCCGCAGAAAGAGTGGTCAAAAACCGTTTACAGTTCAGTCTTGTGATAATGTTCAACACAACGGTGATGTCATACGAAAAATGTTAGTTACTTACATTAGTTCATATGACTCAGAGCTTGCTGATTGGGTCGCAAATCAAGTTAGCTTCCCTAATGCAATGGTCGACCGTATTACGCCTGCAACCACAGATAAAGATATGGCTCTAGCAGAACAGCTGGGAGTGATTGATTCATGGCCTGTCACGTGTGAGCCTTTTCACCAATGGGTCATCGAGGATAAATTTTGTCAACAACGCCCAGCTTGGGAGAAAGTAGGTGCGCAAATAGTCAATGATGTAACGCCTTATGAAACCATGAAAATTCGCTTATTAAATGCAAGCCATACTGTTATGGGAATACTCGGATCTTTGCGTGGCTATCAAACCATAGAGCAAACAATTTCAGATCCCTTATTTGCTACAGTGGTAAGCAACTTCATGGATAACGAAGTAACACCGATTTTAGATGACGTACCTGGTATTGATCTAAGTGATTATAAGCGAACACTGATAACTCGATTTGCAAACCCTAACATCAAGGATAGCCTTGCACGAATTTGCTCTCAAAGCGCAAGTAAAGTCTCCACCTTTTTAGTACCTACGATAGTAGAGAACCTTAAAATTGGTGGGAATGGTGCGATTGCTAATTTAGTAATTGCAGCTTGGTGCTTATACAGCGACACGCATTCGTCTCAACAAGGTCAGCCTTTAGAGGTTATCGATGATATGGCTGAAACATTACAGCAGGCTGCTCATGCATCACGCATTTCACCACTTGCTTTTCTTGAGCAACCGAGCATTTTCGGCTCAATTATTGAGAACGAGTCATTTTGTAATGAATATAAATATTACATCAGCCAACTCTATGCGGGAGTGGCAATTGAGCAGATTATGGAGGCGGTGTTAAGTAGTTATAAGGCCAAGTAGTATCAGGCAGAGTAAGTTTAAAAATAAAAAAAACCGCCCTAGGGCGGTTTCTTTTTGTATCACTGATTAAGGCATAGGATCGAGATCCGCGCCTTCTTTTTCAATTACTTCAGGAATTAAGTCTTCTTTACTTACACCCATTGCAATTGCTACAGCTGAAGCAACATAAACAGATGAATAAGTACCGATGAACACACCAAATAGTAATGCGGTTGCGAAACCGTGGATCGTTTGACCACCCCAGCCAAATAACGCAATCAATACTAGGATAGTGGTGATTGATGTTACTAGGGTACGGTTTAACGTTTGCGTTAATGAAATATCGATAATTTCAATCGTGTCATCAATGCGCACTTTACGGAAGTTTTCACGGATACGGTCAGATACAACGATGGTATCGTTGAGTGAGTAACCTATTACCGCCAAAATCGCCGCAAGAATCGTTAAGTCAAACTCTAGGCCTAGTACTGAGAATAAGCCTAGTGTGATGATAACGTCGTGTAATAGTGCTGATACAGCACCTACCGCAAAACGCCATTCAAAACGAAACGCCACGTAGATCAAGATACAGATAAGCGCAGTTAACATGGCAAGGCCACCCTGCTCTTTTAGATCTTCACCAACACTTGGGCCAACAAATTCGATACGACGCATTTCTACTGTCGACTCAACTTTTTGTAATGCCGTAATGATTTGGTTGCCAATTACTTCTGCTTTTACGCCAGCACCTTGCGGAGCAAGACGCACTAGAATTTCTTTACTTGAGCCAAACAGTTGCACTGAGAAATCTTCAAAGCCACTTTCAGTGATTGCATCACGTACTTCTTTAAGATCAGGTGCTTGTGTAAAGCCTACCTCAACAGCGGTACCGCCAGTGAAGTCGAGACCAAAATTTAAGCCTTTAGTAAAAAACGACACGAAAGAAGCCAAAATCAACAAAGTTGATAATGTCATGGCAAACTTTCTTAACTTCATAAACGGGAGTGTTTTACCACCGAGTTTTAAAATTTGCATGCTGACTCCTAAATCGACAACTTATCAATACGCTTACCGCCAATGAACAAGTTGATTACCGCACGGGTACCAACAATGGCTGTAAACATAGAGGTGATAATACCAATCGCTAGCGTTACTGCGAAACCAGCAATAGGACCTGTACCCACTGCAAATAGAATCACTGCTGCGATAAGCGTTGTGATGTTAGCATCTAAAATGGTGCTAAACGCGCTGTCGTAACCAAAATGAACGGCTTGTTGTGGACTACGGCCATCAGCAAGTTCTTCACGAATACGTTCGAAGATAAGTACATTGGCATCAACCGCCATACCTACGGTTAATACGATACCTGCAATACCCGGTAACGTTAACGCAGCACCCGGAATAAGCGACATCACACCAACAATTAATACTAGGTTGGCACCCAGAGCGATATTCGCCACCATGCCGAAACCTTTGTAGTAAATAAGCATAAATACCAGTACAAACACGAAACCAAGCACAACGGCAGTCATACCCGCTTCGATGTTCTCTTGACCTAGGCTTGGACCTACCGTACGTTCTTCAACGATTTGAATTGGCGCAACCAGTGCACCAGCACGAAGTAATAGGCTAAGGTTGTGTGCTTCAGCTGGGTTATCGATACCTGTAATACGGAATGAACGGTCAAGACGCGCTTGAATGGTCGCCACGTTAATCACTTCTTCAACTTTAATTGGCGGAAGTGCTTTACCGTTTTCATCTGTTTTACCTGATGGCTTGTATTCGATAAATACTGTAGCCATGCGTTTACCGATAGCACGCTTAGTGAACGCATTCATTTTTGCGCCACCTTTGCTATCTAGCGTAATACTAACTTGTGGACGTTGATACTCATCCATACCTGATTGCGCGCCAGTGATGTGGCTACCTTCAAGAATGATGCGCTGTTTAAGAACCACTGGGTAACCTTCACGCGCCATGATCATTTCTGTACCAGGCGGTAAACGGCCTTGAAGCGCTGCACTTGCATCTGCGTTTTCGTCAACTTCACGGAACTCTAGAGTTGCTGTTGCACCTAGAATCTCTTTAGCACGCGCTGTATCTTGTACACCCGGAAGTTGCACGATGATACGCTCAGCACCTTGGCGCTGTACGTTAGGCTCTGCAACACCGATTTGGTTAATACGGTTACGGATAATCGTTTCGTTTTGCTTGATAGCGTAGTCACGAATTTCTTTTAGCTTTTGCTCGCTCATGCTGGCATAAAAAGCATTGTCGCTGCTGCTATCATCAACGTAAACGTTTAATGGGTAACGAGTTGATAAGAAACGCTCTGCTGCGTCTTTATCTTCTTCGTTACGCATTTCAACACGTAATCGCTCGCTGTTCGCTACACGGCGAATAGTGCGATAACGTAGTTTTTCTTCACGTAAGTCACTTTTGAAATCTTGTTCCATTTGCTCAAGCTGAGTATCAACCGCCGTCGCCATGTCGATTTCCATAGTAAAGTGAACACCACCGCTTAAATCTAGGCCTAGTTTCATTGGGTTACCACCCAGTGACTTTAACCACTCTGGTTGAGCAGGTGCCATATTGATTGCAGAGATATAATCTTCACTAAGGGAATCACGCAGTAGATCTTGCGCTTTTAGTTGGTCTTCAACATTCTTAAAACGAACGAGGATTTGTCCATCTTCAAGTTTGCTTGATTTAACAGTAACGTTATGTTCTTTGAGAGTCGCATTTACTTTATCGAGTACGCTGAGGTCAGCATCAGTACCTTTAGTGCCCGATACTTGTATGGCCGGGTCTCGGCCATACAAGTTAGGAGAGGCATATAAAATACCAACGACTAACACTACAAGAACAAGTAAATACTTCCATAATGGAAACTTGTTTAACACGTGTGAGTCCTTATTTTTATTGTTATAGCGACTTCATAGTGCCTTTTGGCAATACTGCAGAAACAGCTGATTTTTGTACTGTTACTTCTGCTTGGTCGTTTAATGAAATCACGATGAAGTCTTTGTCATCAGCGATTTTAGCAATCTTACCTACTAAACCACCTTGCGTTAGTACTTCGTCGCCTTTCGCCATTGCGCTCATTAGGGCTTTATGCTCTTTTACACGCTTAGCTTGTGGACGGTAGATTAAGAAATAAAATACCAGACCGAAAATACCCAACATGATTAGCATTTCCATGCCACCACCTGCTGGTGCTGCACCTGCCGCACTTGCGTGGGCGTTTGAGATGAATAAACTCATTTCACTTCCTCTTTAATTTTTCTAAAAATTTAATCTGATGTATCTGCAAGCTCTGGCACTTCTTGGCCGCGGCGTGCATAAAAATCTGCAACAAATTCGTCTAGTTTGCCATTACTGATGGCATTACGTAAGCCTTCCATCACGCGTTGATAATAACGTAAGTTGTGAATCGTGTTTAGACGTGCGCCTAAGATTTCATTACATTTATCAAGATGATGCAAGTATGCACGTGAATAGTTTTTACACGTATGACAATCACACTCAGGATCCAATGGACCGGTGTCTGTTTTATGTACTGCATTACGAATTTTAACAATGCCGCCAGTTACGAATAAATGACCATTACGGGCGTTACGCGTAGGCATCACACAGTCAAACATATCGATACCACGGCGAACCGCTTCAACTAAGTCTTCTGGTTTACCAACGCCCATTAAGTAACGAGGCTTGTCTTCAGGCATTTTGTAAGCACAGTGGTCAAGAATGTTGATCATCTCGTTTTTCGGCTCACCAACCGATAAACCACCTAATGCATAACCATCAAAGCCGATTTCTTCTAGGCCTTTTTGCGATTGTGCACGAAGCTCAGGGTACATACCACCTTGGATAATACCAAACAGCGCAGCTGGATTATCACCATGACCTTCTTTTGAGCGTTTAGCCCAACGAAGTGACAACTCCATAGAATCTTTCGCTTCTTTTTCAGTCGCAGGGTATGGCGTACATTCGTCAAAGATCATCACGATGTCAGAGCCTAGATCACGCTGAACTTGCATCGCTTTTTCTGGCGAAAGCATGATTTTTTCACCATTAACTGGTGAGCTGAACATCACGCCTTCTTCTGTGATTTTACGCATTGCGCCTAAGCTGAATACTTGGAAACCGCCTGAATCAGTTAGGATTGGACGATCCCAATTCATAAAGTCGTGTAAGTCACCGTGCTGCTTAATGATTTCTGTACCAGGACGCAGCATTAAATGGAAAGTGTTACCTAGGCAAATTTGTGCACCAGTATCTTTCACTTCGTCAGGCGTCATACCTTTTACAGTACCGTAAGTACCTACCGGCATAAATGCTGGCGTTTCTACAACACCACGTTCAAAAATCAAGCGGCCGCGGCGCGCTTTACCGTCAGTGCGGTCTAATTCAAATTTCATATTATCCTCAGTGTCGGAAAAACAGTCCAACAAGCTATAATTTAACCGCTCGATTCTACCCTGTTTGCAGGTTTATTACTATTAATTGAGCTAAATTCGAAAATAAAAAGCCCAGTTCAAAAACTGGGCTTTTTAACGTTATTTGCGCGTTAAGAACATCGCATCACCATAACTAAAGAAGCGATACTTCTGCTCAATAGCCGTATGGTAAGCCCCCATTATGTTCTCTTGGCCTGCAAAGGCACTTACTAACATGATTAACGTTGATTCAGGTAAATGGAAGTTTGTCACCATGGCATCAACCACATTGAACTGATAACCCGGATAAATAAAGATATCGGTATCGCCAAAGTAAGTATCTAGTTTGCCGCCGTGCACTTTAGCTGCTGACTCTAATGAGCGGACTGATGTAGTCCCTACAGCGATTACACGACCACCTTTTGCTTTCGTTTCGGCTACCGCTTTAACCACTTCATCTGGTACTTCGATGTACTCTGAGTGCATAACATGCTCATCAACTGAGTCAACGCGCACAGGCTGGAATGTACCAGCGCCCACGTGCAAGGTCACAAAGGCCATGTTAATGCCCTTGTCTTTTAAGGCTGCCATTAATTTATCATCAAAATGCAGGCCAGCTGTTGGCGCGGCTACGGCACCTGGCTTTTCACCATAAACAGTTTGATAACGCTCACGATCTGACTCATTATCAGGGCGGTCAATATAAGGTGGTAATGGCATATGACCGATGTCGTTTAGGATATCGAGTACATTTTCGTCTTTGGCAAATTCAAGCTCAAAAAGCTCGCCATGACGCGCAACCATGGTTGCTTCTGCTTTACCTTCTAGAATGATTTTTGAGCCTGGTTTTGGCGATTTACTAGCTCGTACATGCGCAAGCACACGGTGTTCGTCAAGTACACGCTCTACTAACACCTCAAGCTTACCGCCTGATTCTTTTTGCCCAAACATGCGAGCAGGGATCACTTTGGTATTATTGAAAACTAATAAGTCATTTTCATTAACGAGCGATAAAATATCACTAAATACTTTATGCTCAACTTGCCCTGATGGGCCATCAAGCGTCAGTAAACGACTGCTAGTTCGATCTGCTTTCGGAAAACGAGCAATTAATTCATCAGGAAGGTCAAAGCTAAAATCAGCTACGCGCATAGAGCATATCTCTCATTAATAAAAACGCGCCAAGTTTACTCTGATACG
This sequence comes from Pseudoalteromonas sp. BZK2, assembly GCF_014349195.1. NCBI lineage: Bacteria > Pseudomonadati > Pseudomonadota > Gammaproteobacteria > Alteromonadales > Pseudoalteromonadaceae > Pseudoalteromonas > Pseudoalteromonas sp. BZK2. The sequence continues at coordinate 29,659 of NZ_JACSOG010000003.1, forward strand.
CCTACTACCTCAAGCAAAGCCCTAGACCAAGTGAATGGCCGCTTACAGGTTTACACACTTAAGTGCTTATTAACCGCTTTTAGGTAAAGTTTGCTTGTAGATTAGGCAAAATGTCATTATTCTAGCCTATTCAATAAACATGGGTTAGGTAAGAGGTAGTAGCGCCATGGCAAAGCAGTTGAAACTGCTAATTTTAAACGCAAGCGTTGCTGAGCGTGAAACAATTAAGACCACATTAAACAAACTTAATGTCTTCACGTTTATCGAAGCCAGTGACTCTCAAGATGCGCTAAAAATTCTTAAAAGCCACCCAGTGGATATTATCATTACCGGTCTTGAGGTTGGTAAGATTGATGGTTGGCGTTTTTCGCGCATGATCCGTTCAGGGTTATTAAAAACACCAAAAAACACACCTATTTTACTTACTCCACCAATTTATTGTGAACGTATAGCCGAAACCACGGCTCGCAGCTATGGCATTGATGCCGTATTGCCATTTGAACGCCAAGATATGCTGCCGCAAATGTTAGCCAACGTGTTATCAACCCATCTTGAGAAAAGTAGTCGCCTTAATTTATTGCTACTTGAAACCGATAGTCGCAAAGCAAAAGATATTAGCGAGCAGCTTAAACTCAGTTTTGCTATTACTCACACCACGTCTACAAAAGCGACGCTAGCTACTTTTTTACAACAAAAATTTGCCATTGTATTGATTGACGCCACCGAGTCTCATTCTGATACCGCAGCTGGGTTAATTAGCGAAATATTACAACACAACCCAAAACAAGCGATTGTAACCATCATTGATAACAATGATGCAGATTACGCGGAGCAGTTGTTACTTTCTGGCGTTACTGATTTTATTCGCGCCCCTTACGATCACTCGTTATTAAGCAAAGTGTGTGACCACGCTGCTCGTCGTGAAGATTTCATGGTGAGCTACGCAGAGTTTGCACAAAAAGTAGAACAACTAAGCCAAAGTCAAAGCCGTTATAAAGAGCTGTTTTCTGCCCACCAACGTATTTTATTACACCTAAATACGGTGGTACTTGAGTTTAACCAAGAGGGTAATATTCGCTTTATTAACCCAGCTTGGGAGCATTTAACGGGCTATGGCATAAAATCTAGTTTAGCAAAGTCACTAACAGACTTTTGCTTACCGGAGTGCAAAACAAAGCTACAAGATACCATTCAGCGTATTTTGCTTGGTGGTGAGCAACAGCAACAGGTAGAGATCCAGCTAAAACATAAAAATGGTAATGCCATTTGGGTTGAATGTCGCTTACAACTAATAAAAAATAGCCAAAACTCAGCGACTATTACCGCCACTATCGATAACATTCATGAGCGTAAACAGGCAGAGCTACAACTTCGTCATTTAGCCTTGCACGATACGCTCACAGAGCTGCATAACCGTTATTACTTTGACCAACAATTACAACGTATTTGTAAGGCCAAGTACACCAGTAACGATACCGAGCATGCGCTGATTTATATCGACTTAGATCACTTTAAAATCATCAACGACAGTAAAGGTCACCAACAAGGCGACATCGTTCTAAAAGAAGTCGCTCAGTTATTTACAGCGAATATCAGTGATGAGCACTTGGTGTGTCGCATCGGTGGTGATGAATTCGCCGTGATCTTAAAAAATACGAACCTACTCGATGCACACTTGGTTGCAGAAAGCATTTGCATGGCGATTGAAAAACACCGTTTTCATTCAGAAGGCCAAGAGTACTCAATTAGCTGTTCAATTGGTTTAACACAAATCACTGAGCAAAATAACGATCCAAGTGAATGCTTAAAACAAGCTGATATCGCTCTTTATGTAGCAAAAAGCTTAGGACGTAACCTCGTTCATTGCTACTCTAAAGAAGACTCCAGCCACAATAGCTTACAAGCGGGGTTAGAGTGGGGGCACAGTATTCGTCAGGCATTACAGCACGATGCTATCGAGCTTCACTATCAGCCTATTTGGGACTTTAAGCGCGGCCATGTTGCCTATTTTGAAGCGCTATTACGCTTAAAATTAAACGATGAAATTGTTTACCCAAATCAATTTATCCCAGCTCTTGAACTTCTAAACGATACATTTTTAATGGATCAATGTGTTATTCGTAATGCAATTAAGAGTGTTGCCGAGTACCCGGAGCTCAATCAAATAGCAATTAACTTATCAGCACAGTCGTTTTTAGATGAACGCTTACTGCCTCATATTGAGTCGAGCTTAAAAGAATATGCTGTTGAACCAACACGTATCATTTTTGAGATCACAGAGTCTGCGAGTATTAATAACCTCGTTGCAACCCGTGCCATGATCGAGCGTTTGAACGGCTTAGGGTGTCACTTCTCAATTGATGACTTTGGTACAGGCTTTAGTACCTTCAACTACCTTAAACAATTACCGGCTCAACATGTAAAAATTGATGGTTCATTTGTTCGCGACATGCTGAACGACCCAATCGATTTAGCGCTGGTAAAAGCAATTAATGATATTAGCCGTTCCCTTGATAAACGCTCTGTTGCTGAATATGTTGAAAATCAAGAGATATTTTTAGCGCTAAAAGATATCGGCGTAGATTATGGGCAAGGTTACTTCATTGCTCGCCCGATGCCTGTTGAAAAAATAACGGCTGAACTTAAAAAAATATCTGAAAATAATCTGTTTAACTAACAATTATCTAGCCTATTTAGAGCAAAGCTTGATACATCTTTAAACATTTTTTCTAAGAAATTTTGCTTCCATACTGACAATACTCATCTATACTTAAATCCACAGCAAGGTTAAATGTCGTGTTTTTATGGTGATTATCTATAATAAACATGACATTACTTATTATATTAAACATACTAAGCATAACTTAACATCGTTAAGTCCATGTATTGGCGGTATAATGGAGAAAAGTGATGACACAACTAATCGTTTTGTTGCTGATTGTAAATCTAGGGATAGCGTATCAATGTTACCGTAATGCGAGCTTAAAAGGGTATCCGGTAAAAACCTTTACAGGGTTAGGTTTAGTACCTTACTTTAACTTAGTCGTGTGGGTTTACTTGTTGTTTTTACCCGACTTAAAACCATTTTCAATGAATGAAAAGCAGCCACTTTAGGCTGCTTTTTTAGTTGGGAGAATTTAAAAACTATAACTTGATGCTTTTTCGAGTAATTGCGCGGCTTTTATATCGCCAACCACACACTTTTTAATGTCTGACTTTTTAAACACTTTTACTTGTTCAGTTTTACCTTCGCTAACACCACGGATGATAAAGCTCACATGTTCATCGTTAGGCAGGCTTCTTAAACCGCTACCATAATCACATAGAGTCAGAGATAAGCTTTTATCTACTTGCTGTGCTAGGGCTGCTAGCTGTTGCTTTTGCTCTTTTACGCGGGCTTGTTTTTTCTCAGCTAACTCTTTGCGCATTTGCTGCTGCTTTTGTGATAACTTTAGCTGTTGCTTTTCAAGCTCTTTAATCGATGCTTGTAATGCTTGTTTACGTTTTTCGAGCTCTTGCTCTTTGGCATCTTTATCGTGGCGACGATCAAATTCAAGGTCGCGCTTTTCACGTTCAAGATCACGAATTTCACGGCTTACATCTCGCTCTTGCTCAGCCACTTCACGTACTCGCTCTGCACTTTCGCGCATCACTTCCATAGCTTGTTGGTAGGCTTCTTGCGTTTTCACTACCACCGCATCGCTGATCACTTGCACATGCTCGCCTAGTACTTCTATTTCAGTGAGTTCTTCAAAATCAATATCAGGCATTGGTGGCAACGGCGCATCGGGCACAGAGGCAAACACTGTAGACCAGCGTGAACTGCCTCGTACATCAAAACTAAACACCACGCCTTGGTGCTGCAAATAACTCGAAGAGACATTCCTTACCTTGTTATCAGTGTCTTGTTTTAACGCCGCTGAGAGAATCTTTTCCATAATCCCGACTTCACGCTGAATTTTATCTAACTCATCACTTGCTTGTGCTTGTAAGCTTACTGCTGCGCAAAGCAATAATGCTGCCGTAGTTGATTTGTATTTTGACATCTTAATACTCCAAATTGTTGGCAACGGTTGGCAATGGTCCGCCTTCCACTTGCTCTGCTAAATCATTTAACTGCATACGTAAGTATGCTTGGTCTTGGGCACGCTGTGTTTTGATATAAGCCAGCACGCTGGCAATATCTTCTTGGCGCTCTACTCGCCCGGTTTTAATCGCTTCTTTGGCCAGTTGGTACATCTGTTGTTGCTGCACTTCGTTTTGCGCAGTAATGATGTTTTGCAACTGATCAATTTGCTTTTGTTGTGACTCTAATAAATTGGTTTGCTTGGCCACTTGCTCAAGTAACTGCTGATTTCCTTGCTGTGGATTACTAACAAAAACCCATGCGCAAAATACTATTGACGCAGCCACTGCCCACATTCCAGCACCAAAAAACAGACTTTGTTTTTGCACTTTGGGCATCGTAGACTCTCGATCCCAATTTGGTACGGGTACCGTTTCATAATGTTGACTTTGTTGTTGCCACTGCATTGCATTGTTCATCATTGATGCATACTCAGCATTGGCTTGTAGCAACGCAATTTGCTCTTCAGTGAGGCTTTCGCCTTCTAACCATGCGGTAAATAATGAATCTAAATTAGCCATCTACGGCCTCCAAATGCACTTTTAACTTACCAAGCGCACTGTATAGTCTTGATTTAGCTGTATTGGTTGAAATACCCAATTGCTCAGCTATTTCTTCAAATGTACAGTGCTGAAAAAACTTTAACTCCACCACCAAGCGTTGCTCCCAGGGTAAATTGTTCATCATTGCTTTGAGTTCATGATGCTGCTCAGATTGCAGTTGATTGGTTTCTAACTCACTATGCTCGCAGCTTTCTTCTGGTATATCGTCTAAACCTTGATGCAGCTTACGGCGGCGGTAATATTCAACACTACGCCTATGCACAATTTGATAGAGCCAAGTATTGAAACTCGATTCACCACGAAAGCTCGGTAAGCTTTTATAAACAGAAATAAACACTTCTTGCATTAAATCCATTGCATCATCAGGGTGACTTAACATCCTTAGGCAATAGTTATATACCTGTGTTTCGTGCTGCTTGACTAATTTCAACCACGCCCGTTTATTACCCTGTTGCGCTTTAGCAATTAGTGTTTCAAGTGATTGAAAAAACAAACTAGCCTCGTCATCTGATCTGCCTTTAATGGTTTTGTTATTATGTTAGTCGAGGGAAGGAAAAAAATAGTTTGCTTAAATAATAAAAAACCCCAAATATTTTTATTTGGGGTTTTTTGTTCATTGACCGTCTAAGCTACATTGCTTATTGAGAAACAGCTCTAGCTGCTGGCTAAATAGCCTAAAGTCTCTGATCCGGCCCGTGGTTTTACGCCACACGATACCAATATCTCGGTATGCATCATTTTGAGATGGTGTTGCGACCATCTCTTTTTTATCTAAAATGCCCGCATTGATAGCCATTTGTGGTAAAAAAGTAACACCAAGCTGGTGTTCAACCATACTTAATAGCGTATGTAAGCTTGCCGCTTCAAATGGGTTAATACAACTTGAGCGATTCAAATGGCAAGCACTTAGTGCATGGCCAGTCATGCAGTGCTCACGTTCTAGTAAGAACACACTCGCATCCGGTAAAAGATTAAAATCTTCCACACCATCTGCGGGAGTATAATCTTTATGATGCACTAGGCTGAAGTGATCTTTAGCAAGTACTTGTGTATGAAACTTTTCAGTGTCATACGGTAACGCGAGCAATGCCATATCAATTTGGCCATGTTCAAGTTTGTCGAGCAGTTTGTCACTGGTGTCTTCAACCAAGACTAACTCTAACTCGGTAAAGGTCTGTTTGCAGAAATGATATAAAGGCGCAGCAATAAAGCTGGCAATCGTCGGGATAACACCAAGCGTGAGTGTGCCGCTCAAAGGCGTTAAAAAACTCTTTGTCAGCTCTTTAAGGCTAAGGGTGTCGTCAATAATCTTACGTGCTTTTTCGACAACCTCTTCACCAATTGCGGTAAACATTAGGCTGCGATTTTCGCGCTCAATAAGCTGGCAACCTAAGGTTTCTTCTAAGTTTTGAATTGCACTACTTAAGGTTGACTGACCAATAAAACAGGCGCTTGCTGCGCGGCCAAAGTGTTGATGTTGGTGGACTGCTAATAAATACTGTAGTTGTTTAATACTTGGTAAGTTATTCATTCTCTACCTGCAAATAAAAAGACCCCAATACCTAAGGCATTGAGATCTTTTCAAGCTAAAAGTCTTTTAGTACTTTTTATACCCCGAAGGCAGTTCTCAGTACATAGAAAATAACAATAGCAAGGGCTGCGCCAACTGGCAATGTAATTACCCAAGAAACTACAATGTTTCTTACAACACCCATGTTAAGAGCCGCAATACCGCGTGCCATACCAACACCTAGTACCGCACCTACAAGTGTTTGCGTAGTAGAAATAGGTAAACCAGTACCTGATGCGATAACAACTGTTGAAGCAGCAGCAAGTTCAGCAGCAAAACCACGGCTTGGTGTTAAGTGTGTGATACCTTCACCGATTGTTTTAATTACTTTCTTACCTAAAATAGCAAGACCAGCAACGATACCTAAACCACCTAGTGGTAAAATCCACCATGCGATAGCCGCTTTCTTAGCGATTTCACCGTTGTGCTCAACAATGTTTACAACAGCAGCTAATGGACCAATCGCGTTAGCAACGTCGTTTGAACCGTGTGCGAATGCCATACAACATGCTGTTAGTACCATAAGTACTGCGAACACTTTCTCAACGTTGTTGAACTGCATTTTCTTATCAGCTTTAGGATCGATTTTAAGGCGAGCAATCGCAATCTTACCGATGATAGCAACTACAACAGCAATCGCGATAGAAAGCGCATAACCTTCAACAGCACCTAAGTTAATACCGATATGCTTCAAGCCTTTCTTGATTGTTACAAGTGACATGATGAAGCCCGCTAGACCCATATAGATAGGCACGTAACGCTTAGCATTTTTAAGAGGTGCATCAGTGTCAAAAATTAGCTTTTGCGCACTCATGAAAATCAAATAAGCAATAAAACCAGAGATAGCAGGCGTAACAATCCAGCTACCTACGATACCCATTACCTTGTTCCATTGGATTGCTTCACTACCTACTGCAACCAATGCGAAACCAATGATGGCACCAATGATTGAGTGAGTCGTAGATACTGGCCAGCCTAAGAAAGAGGCAATTAATAACCAGCTACCTGCAGCGAATAATGCGGCAATCATACCGAGTATCATTAACTCAGGTATGTCCATAAATGGCGTGGCATCGATAATCCCTTTACGGATTGTAGATGTAACCTCACCACCGGCAAGGTATGCGCCAGCGAATTCAAACACCATCGCGATGATGATTGCTTGTTTAATTGTAAGTGCTTTTGAGCCTACTGATGTACCCATTGCATTGGCAACGTCATTTGCACCAATACCATAAGCCATAAAGAAACCGACTGCGGCGGCAGTTAAAACCAATAACGTGCCGTAATTTGCAATGATATCCATTGTGTGAACCTTTAATTTTTTTCGTGTTTGAACTGATTTTTAATTAACGAGCTAACATCAGCTCAAGACGAGAACCTACGCGCTCTGCAATATCTGCAAGCTCGCCCACCCACTCAATGATCTTGTATAAGAACATCACGTCGACTGGGTTAAGTTCATTTTCGATGGCGCGCAATTGACGGCGAATTTTGATCTGCATGTCATCCGTGTCTTGTTCAATAGCGTCCAATTCAACGAGCATTTTTTCAACTAAAGTCACTTCGCGACCTTTGAAGCCCGTTTCAAGCAGCTCATCTAGCTCATTGATTGCTTTTGACGCTTGTTTAGTCGCATCAACACAACGAGTTACATAAGCAAGGAAATCTGTTTGGATTTCGGTAGGTATGATCATCTCACGACCAACTACACGACCTGCGATATCTTTTGCTTTGTTAGCAATTTTGTCTTGTTGAGTAACAAGCTCTAGCAAATCGGTACGCTCAACTGGCATAAATAAGCCACGAGGTAGTTGAAGGCGGATGTTACGTTTCATTTCATCAGCTTCACGCTCTAAATTACGAATGTTTAAACGGATTTCTTCCGCTTCTTGCCATTCTTCTTTAAACACGTGATTAAAGAAAGGGATCAATGCTTTACTTGCTTGATGTACTTTCTTAATGTGATCTTCCATAGGCTTAATAGGTGATTTAGCAAAAACCCCTAAAAATGCATTTGTAGGCATAACTGACCCTTTATAAATTAGTATGCTTTGGCAGCTGCGAATTTTACAGCATTGTGTTCGATTGTGAACGCTTTTTCTGCCTTACATCAGCAATAAAACACAAAGCGGCCCTAGGGCCGCTCGATTTAGTAATGAAAAGTAGCGGCTTAATTACAGCGACTTTTCTATATCTGCTTGAGATGTATGACGAATATCTTTACCGTTAACAAAATAGATGATGTATTCAGCAATATTTTGGCAGCGATCGCCAATACGCTCTAATGAACGTACTGACCACACTAAATCCATAATTTTCGGGATTGAGCGTGGATCTTCCATCATATATGTCATAATTTGACGGGTAATTGCTTCGTATTCACGATCAACTTTAGCGTCTTCTTTATGTACTTCAAACGCACATTGCACATCCATACGTGCAAATGCATCAAGTACATCATGAAGCATTTTTGATACTAGACGCCCCATGTTTTCAATGTTTACCAGTAAGTCTTGCTGATCTTTAGTGAATGAGTCTAGCGCAACTTTAGCAATACGCTCAGCTTCATCACCAATACGCTCTAAATCGGCAATTGTTTTTGCAATGGCAATGACAAGACGTAAGTCACTCGCTGCCGGCTGACGACGAGCAATAATGCGTGTACATTCTTCGTCAATATTCACTTCCATTGCATTTACTTTATAGTCGTTTTCACGAACTTTCTGTGCAAGATCTGCATCACCATTGCTAACAGCATCCAGTGCACTGTTTAATTGTTGTTCAACTAAACCACCCATGTTTAATACATGGTTACGCACATTTTCAAGCTCTTCATTAAAGCGGCCCGAAATGTGTTTATTGATATTATGTTCCATTGTCTACCTCTATAAATTTCGTTTACGGTACCAAGTAACTTTATTAACTAACCGTAACGGCCTGTAATGTAGTCTTCTGTTTTCTTCTTGCTTGGTGTTGTAAATAACGTATTGGTATCTGAATACTCAATCAACTCACCCATGTACATAAACGCAGTTTGGTCTGATACACGAGCAGCCTGTTGCATGTTGTGAGTAACGATTACCACGGTAAACTTATTCTTTAAGTCGTTAATTAGCTCTTCGATAACTAAAGTAGAAATTGGATCTAGTGCCGATGTAGGCTCATCCAGAAGTAGTACTTCAGGCTCGATAGCAATTGAGCGAGCAATTACAAGACGCTGTTGCTGACCACCCGATAGGCCAAATGCACTATCGTGTAAACGGTCTTTAACTTCATCCCATAACGCCGCGCCACGTAAAGATTGTTCAACCACTTCGTCTAGTTTACGCTTTTCTTTAATACCTTGTAAGCGTAGGCCATAAACGACATTTTCGTAGATTGATTTTGGAAATGGATTAGGACGTTGGAATACCATCCCGACATTTCTTCGTAGTGCAGCAACATCTACATTCTTATCATAGATATTGTGACCATGTAGTAAGATCTCACCATCAATACGACAGCTATCAACAAGGTCGTTCATACGGTTGATACAACGTAAAAGTGTTGATTTACCACAACCCGATGGACCGATAAATGCTGTTACCTGACCTTTCGGGATGTTCATATTTACGCCGCTAAGCGCTTGTTTATCACCGTAGTATAGATCTAAGTTTTTAATCTCTAACGCTGTTTGCTCTGCAGTTAGGTTATCTAAATCTAGCTTTGCCGCGCTTTTCGCTTGGTTTACTTGTGGTGCAACTGTAATCATCTCTGTCTACCTATAAAAATTCTGTATTAATGCTCAAGAGCTCTAAACTTTTCGCGTAAGTGGTTACGAATACCAATCGCGGTGATATTCAGGGCGATAATTACTGATACCAGTAAGAATGCCGTGGCATATACCAGCGGACGAGCCGCTTCTACGTTAGGGCTTTGGAAACCAACATCGTAAATATGGAAACCTAAGTGCATAAATTTTCTATCTAAATGTATGTATGGGAAGTTACCGTCAAGAGGCAGTGTTGGTGCCATCTTAACAACACCAACAAGCATTAGTGGTGCTACTTCACCGGCTGCACGTGCAACCGCTAGGATTAAACCTGTCATAATCGCAGGGCTTGCCATCGGAATGATGATGCGCCATAGCGTTTCTGCTTTTGTTGCGCCAAGTGCTAATGAACCATGACGAACCGTACTTGGTATACGTGATAAACCTTCTTCTGTCGAAACAATAACAACAGGCAGCGTTAAAATTGCGAGCGTTAATGCAGACCAAATCACACCTGGCGTACCAAATACTGGGCTTGGCGACGACTCAGGGTAGAATAATTGGTCAATGCTGCCACCGAGCATGTATACAAAGAAACCTAGACCAAATACACCGTATACAATCGAAGGTACACCCGCAAGGTTGATTACCGCGATACGGATCATCTTAGTCACGGCATTTTTTGCTGCGTATTCATGCAAGTAAATCGCTGCAACCACACCAAATGGCGTCACAATCACTGCCATTAGTAATACCATGAATACAGTACCGAAAATTGCCGGGAATACACCACCTTCAGTGTTTGCTTCACGTGGGTCATCCGCTACAAACTTACCAAGTTGTACAAAATAGTGACCAAGCTTAGCAAAGAAGCCCATGTCATTAGGGAACCACACATCAAGAACTTGATACAGAGGTAAAGTAACCACTTCACCGCGCATGTCTCTCACAGTTACTTGGTCACGCTTTGCTTCTTTACGAAGTGCAAATAACTGCTTTTCTAACACTGTGTATTCAGCACGTAACTCAGCACGAGTTTGTGCAAGCTCAGCAACACGCTCATCGGTTAGTTCGTTATCAAGCTGGTATGCTTTTTCTTTTAAGCGTAAACGCTCAAGTTCATAGTTAATATGACCAATATCACCATTTTGTAAGTCTAACGCTTGGTCATTTAGGTCAACAGCACGCTCTACAAGATCATAAAGCACATCGATTTTGTTATCTGTGATAACTTCACCGTCTTTAATAACCTGCTCAACATAACCGTAAAAGTTACCGTTTTTGCTACGTTCGAATACTGCAAGCTCTGCTGGCGCAGTACGCGATGTAATGTCTGTCTCTAGTACCCAACGGAAATCGAGATCAACATACTCACGGTTACCGGTTTTGATCAGTAAGCGCTCTAGCTGCTCTTTGTCGTAATGAGATAAATCAACGCCCGTCGCCTCAATACGTGATTTTGCAACTAGTTCACGGTCATAAATTTCACCGATCACTGTTTGTTTTGCAACAGAGCCTTGCAGCTCAAATTGCACTACTTCTGATGGCCAGAAAAAGCTTAAACCTTTCCAAGCAATCATGGCTAGTAAGCCAAGAACCGAGATTAAACTGATGCTTACCGCACCGCCGGTCATCCAAATCCAAGGAGAACCAGACTTAAACCACTGCTTTACCATGTCGTGTCTCTCCACCTACATTGAACTATATTTTTCACGCAGTTGCTGACGAACAAACTCAGCCACTGTGTTGAAAACGAATGTGAATATGAATAATACAAATGCTGCTAAGAATAGGATGCGATAATGCGAGCTACCTACCTCAGACTCTGGCATTTCTACCGCGATATTCGCTGCAAGTGTTCTCATACCCTGGAAGATACTCCAGTCCATAATAGGTGTATTACCTGTTGCCATTAGTACAATCATTGTTTCACCTACCGCACGGCCTAGGCCCATCATAACTGCAGAGAAGATACCCGGGCTTGCTGTTAGTAGTACTACGCGAACCAATGTTTGCCATTGCGTTGCACCAAGTGCTAATGAACCGTTTGATAAGTGCTTAGGAACACTGAATACCGCATCTTCAGCAATTGAGAAGATAGTTGGGATAACAGCAAAGCCCATCGCAATACCAACAACTAGTGAGTTACGTTGGTCGAATGTCATACCTAATTCATTGGTTAGGTACTGACGCACATTACCGTCAAACATCCAAAGCTCAATTGAGTTACTCATCGCAAACGATAACCAGCCAATAAAGATAACCACTGGGATAAGTAAAATTGAATGCGAACCTTCAGGAATACGGTGACGAATTGACGCCGGTAGTTTGTTCCAGCCGAATGCAGTTAATAAGATACCAATTGGCAGCAACACCAATAATCCGACAATCGCTGGTAAATGTTCTTCAATTAATGGTGCTAACCAAAGACCTGCTAAGAAACCTAAGATTACCGTTGGTAATGCTTCCATAATTTCTACAGTCGGCTTAACCACTTTACGTAATTCACTCGACATAAAGTACGCCGTGTAAATTGCCGCTGAAAGCGCAATGGGTACCGCAAATAACATTGCGTACATTGCAGCTTTAATCGTACCGAATGAAATTGGCACTAACGAGAACTTAGATTCAAAGTCATCACTCGCAGACGTTGACTGCCAGATATAACCCGGCTCTGGATAGCCTTCGTACCACACTTCTTGCCATAATGCAGACCAGGTTACTTCTGGGTGCTCGTTATGGATTTCAATCACTTTTAACGCGTCATCAGCAAGAATCAGTGCCGCATTTGAACGTGGTGAAATAGCAAAGTTTTGAATTGGACCATCACTTACTTTACCTTGCCATAGTTTTGCATCACTGGTTGTGTAATAAATACCAAGCTCACCGTTAGCACCCGCTGTGAAGAAGGTACGACGATAGAACTCAGTAAAAATATTTAGTTTCGATTGCTTGCTGGTTTCAAATGCACGAATCTTTTGGAACTCACGGCCATTTTCAGTGTTTACTTCAAACCACTGTGATACTTCGCCATTATCGTTAGCAAGCATCAGTGAGTTTGCACCCGCTAATAGCTGAGTTGAAACTAGGTTCGCGTTTTCTTCGTTAGCTGCAAGCAGTTGGATTTGCTCAACTTCAGAAGGGTAACGTGTATCATATACGTAAATTTGATTTGCTGAACGCACGAATGTACGTGTTGTATCTGGTGAGATTAATAGCTCATCAACACGACCTTCGATATCAAGCTCAGTACGCTCAACAACCCACTCTACTTCGCCGGTGAACATGTTTTCTTCACCCACAAAGCTGCTAAATAAAACGCGCTTGTCAGCGGTTAAAGCAACAACAGCTGTTTTATCTTCGTAGTGGCTAAATGCAAATTTAGTGATTGCCGCACCTTGATCGTCAACCTCAAGCGCCATATCACCCAACGGGTAATCTAAACGCGGTGTTAATTGGCGTTGGTTGTTCGGGAATGTCACTAAGAATTTTGGCGCAACCACAACAACAGAGCCATTCTCTAGGCCGTATGCGTATTGCCCCTGAAACGGTGCAGAGCTTGCAAAGCTGCTTACATCGCTTGGTAATTCTGTATTAAGAGTGGTGATCTTTTTACCAAATTGCTCTTTTTCAACATTGTAAAAGTCCACATTACCTTTTTCACCGAGTAAAAAGGCAACTTCTGTTTGCTCTTCAATGCCAAGTCCAACAACTTCTGACGCATTTTGTAGTTTTACACTATTACGTGTTTCTACTTTTGCTGATTCAAAAATAGGTTGAACAACATAAAGAAGGTAAAAGAATATGAGTAGCAGTGCTACAAGCACCATTACGCCACCCGCGGAAATACCCCACTTGGCAAACCTGTCTTTAAATAGACGGCTTCTATCCGTATGAAAGGTAGGTTTATTCGGATTGGAAGTCATCAAAACACCCTTAAAACTTAACGTTGCGCGAATTATATTTCACCAAGATGACAGTAATGTTACAAACGTCATAATTCAGTGTAATAAAGCGAGTATTTCAGGGACGTATTTTAAAGTTAAAGAATGACCAAAATAAGTCATTGTGGAGCACTTTTATTACAGTACCACAATCAAGCTAACAAATTGTTATAACTAATTTTTTATAACTACAGTGAAAAAATTGGACAAACATTAAAACAGCATCAATACTCAATAAGACTTATTTTTTTCAACAATAAGAATCATTTTTAACCAACGCCTCCTCCCTTTTATTGCATTTTTCTGAGGCTTTTTATAGAGATTTAAGTATGAAGCAGTTAGTAATTACTATTTTAGGGCCAGACAAACCCGGCCTAGTTGAAGATATTTCTGCCACAATTTTAAACCATCATGGTAACTGGCTGACAAGTAATTTGAGCCACCTTGCAGGTCATTTTGCCGGAATTATCGAAGCCGCAGTACCCGAAGAGCATTTGCAAGAATTACAAGATGCTCTTCACAGCTTACCTTATCTTGAAGTTCGAATTGAACGTGGAACTGATACCTTGCCTGATGTTCCGTCTGAGGAAATTAACTTCGTGATTACTGGTAACGACAGACCAGGCATTGTACAAGAGCTAGCCAGCGTTATTCGTCACAAAGGAGCGAATATCACTCACCTAAATTCAAAACAACAAAGTGCACCTAACTGGGGAGTGCCAATTTTTAGTGCTGTTGCCACCGTTGCTTTGCCAATAGGCATGAACAAAGACGAAGTGATCAGCGCACTTGAGTCTATTACCACAGACCTAATTGTTGATATTGAGGATGCTTAAACCAAGTACCACTTCTACAACTAAAGTTAGATTAAGCGTGTCACAAAACTGACACGCTTGTCATACTTGTGTCATCTGCATCCTCTACATTCTAACTAGCTATAAACGTTGGAAAACCAGATGAACGCATCACATTCTTCTTCTCAAGCCGTTAATTACTTTGCCAAAGAGCTAAGTTGGCTGTCTTTTAATGAACGCGTGCTGCAAGAAGCCAAAGATAAATCGAACCCAATTATTGAGCGCATGCGCTTTTTAGGTATTTACTCAAACAACATGGATGAGTTTTTCCGTGTTCGTGTTGCCGATGTAAAACGCCGCATATTACTTAATAAAATTCCTGATGCGAACTTTGAAGAAGACGAAATATTACTTCATCAGATCCAAAGTAAAGTGCTCCAGCTTGGTAAAAAGTTTAATCAAATTCATAAAGATATTTTAAATGACTTAAACGAGCATAATATTCATGTTGAACAACCAGAAGAGTTGTCTGAATTTCATTTGAGTTGGCTGAAAAAATTCTTCCACGACAATGTGCTACAACACATATTGCCGATTTTACTCTCTGAAAAGAAAGACTACTCAGATCAAATCAACGACACCATGACCTATTTGTTCGTCGAGATGACCAATCAAAAAAGTCATTATGCCATGATGGAAGTGCCAACCGACCGCGTCTCACGCTTTGTTATTTTGCCACCAGAGAAAACACGCCGTCACAAAACCATCGTGATGCTAGATGACATCATCGCCTACTTTATTCGCGATGTGTTTAGCAGCTTTTTTAGCTTTGATGATATTCAATGCTACGCCATCAAACTCACCCGTGATGCCGAGTACAATTTGGATGATGAGCTAGAAGAAGGCTTGCTCGATAAAATGTCAAAGGGTCTTAAGCAACGTATTTCTGCTGAGCCTGTGCGCCTTGTTTATGACGAGAGCATGCCAGCTGAAATGCTTAAAGTGATGAAAAAGCGTCTTAATATTAGTCAACATGATGCGTTGATCCCCGGCGGTCGTTACCGTAATTTCCGCGATTTTATTGCGTTTCCGAATGTTGGTCGTCAGTATTTAGAAAACAAACCACTGCCTGCATTACAAAGCACGGCTTTTAACAATCACTCAAGTGTGTTTGATGCCATTTCAGAGCAAGATATTTTACTGTATTACCCCTACCACACCTTTAACCACTTACTTGAGTTTGTACGCCAAGCGGCGTTTGACCCAGATGTAACCCAAATTAAGGTCAATATTTATCGCGTTGCGAGCCAGTCTCGACTTGTCTCTACGCTTATTAATGCGGCAAAAAATGGCAAACACGTAACCGTTATGGTTGAGCTGAAAGCGCGCTTTGATGAACAAAACAATATTGAATGGGCAAAAACTCTGAGTAATGCCGGTGTTAAAGTAATCTTTGGTATTCCTGCATTGAAAGTGCACAGCAAGTTATGCGTTATTCATCGTAAAGAAAAGAACAACATCGTGAAATATGCCCATATAGGCACGGGTAACTTCCATGAGAAAACTGCCAAAATTTATACTGACTTTAGTTTATTTACCAGACATGAAGGTATTAGCGAAGAGTGCGATAGCGTTTTTAGATTCATCGAAAGTAGCTATAAACCATTTCAGTTTGATCACTTGATGCTATCACCAGTCAACGCACGACAAACTATTATGTCGCTAATTGATGCTGAAATAACCAATGTAGAGCATGGTAAGGCTGGCAAAATTACGCTAAAAATAAACAATCTTGTTGATAAAGAGCTGGTTGATCACCTCTATTTTGCCGCAAGACGCGGCGTGAAAATTCGCATTATTGTGCGTGGCATGTGTTCATTAGTGCCCTCTGCCGTGAACGATAACATTCGTATTATTAGTATTGTTGACCGCTTTTTAGAGCACCCTCGGGTGATGGTGTTTCATAATAATGGCGAAGAAAAAGTGTATATTTCATCAGCGGATTGGATGACTCGAAATCTTGATCACCGTGTTGAAGTCGCCACACCGATTTATGATGAAAAATTAAAACAGCTTATTATTGATATTCTTGAGCTACAGTTTAAAGATAGATCAAAAGCGCGCATAATCGATAGCGAACAAAAAAACAGCTATGTGCGCCGTGGCAATCGTAAAAAAATTCGCTCGCAAATTGCCATTTATGACCACCTTAAGAAATGGGAAAGTAACTATAATAATGAATGATTATCCCTCAATTGCTGCCGTTGATTTAGGCTCAAACAGTTTTCATTTAGTGGTGGCAAGAGAGGTCGATGGCTCTTTGCAAATCTTACACAAAGAAAAGCAGCGCGTTTATTTAGCTGATGGTTTAGATGATAAAAATCACTTAAGCCAAGAAGCTATAGAGCGCGCGCTGGCGATTCTTAAGCAGTTTGCTACTACCTTACAGGACTTTCCCCTTGAGAATGTCAAAGTGGCTGCTACTTACACATTGCGCCGCGCGAAAAACATTCATTCGTTCTTAACTCAAGCTAGTAAGGTGTTTCCTTACCCAGTTGAAGTAATATCAGGGCAAGAAGAAGCACGTTTAATTTACCAAGGTGTAGCTCACTACATTCATCACGATGAAAACCGCTTAGTTATTGATATCGGTGGCGGCAGTACTGAACTCATCATTGGTAAACACTTTAAGCACAAGCTACTTGCTAGTCGCAACATGGGCTGTGTTAGCTATACCAAGCAGTTTTTTGCAGATGGACAAATCACTGCTAAGCGCTTTGCCAAAGCTGAGGTACGCGCAGAACAAGAACTCGAAGTAATTTTTGCTAATTACTTATCGGCTGGCTGGCAATCTGTTGTGGGAACATCAGGCACAATTAAATCTATCCTTGCCATGATCAATGCCAATGATGCAGAGCAAGAGCTAATTACTTTAGAGCGGTTATTAGAACTAAAAACCCAGTTTATTGCATCTAAACAAATACAAGCGCTGCAAATTGAAGGTCTTACGCCTGAGCGGCAAGTGAGTATTTGTGGTGGTTTAGCCATTTTAATCGCGGTATTTAGGCTGTTTAAAATCGAAGCGATGCAATACAGCGATTTTTCACTTCGTGAAGGCCTGCTACATGAAATGCAGCAAAAGCTCGCCCACAAAGATATTCGCACTAATACCATAGCGAACCTATCTGAGCGTAACGCCATAGATAAAGAGCATGCTAATCGTGTCTCGACAACTGCAAAGTGGCTGTTTGAACAAGTAAGAGAAACATGGCATCTGACCGACTCAGATTACATAAATTTATTGGATTGGGCTGCGCAGCTGCATGAAATTGGCTTAGGGGTTAATTCATCAGGAATACATAAGCACAGCGCGTATATCGTTGCGAATAGCCAATTACCTGGCTTTACGCAGCAACAACAAACCTTGCTTAGTTGCATGATCCGTTTTTATCGTAAAAAAATTCGTTTAGAAGAGTTTCCGGCTCTGCATACCATGCAGCATTATGAAATATTGCAGCTTATTGTGATTTTGCGCTTAGCGGTACTACTGAATCAAAAGCGTATTACCGATCAAGGTTTTAAACTTGAGGTAACAGCCAAGCAAAATAGTATGTTCTTAAAGTTTCACAATAAGTGGCTTAAAGAACATACCTTGCTTTTAGCTGACTTACAGCAAGAGCAAAAATACCTTAAAAAAGTCGGCTTCTTACTCGATTTTCATTAAAGACTACATATCCATATGGCGGTTAGAGCTTTGCATCATTTGCTTAAGGCCTTGATGTTCAAGCTCAAGTAAACGTTCGAGCTTTTCTTTACTTTGCTCTGTTTCAGCTCGCGATACCAAGTACTCGTATAAGTCGATTACTTTTTGGTGTTGAGTGGTTAAGTAAACCTGAATCGCCTTTTCATCAATTTGCTGTTCTGTGCTGATATCGTTAAAAGTAATTAACTCTGGGTTTTCAGCAAAATACTCATAGCAATAGGTATCAAGCGTGTTTATTTCTGTAATAGCTTTAAAGCCAACGAGATCTTCTGCTAGTTTCTTCTCATATTGCAGGTAATAATCCACCAGCATTTGATTATGCTCGTCCAGTAAGTCTTTAACACTGTGGAAATTGGCTGCCATTTGAGTATGAAATAACACGGTCCAATCATAAACTTGTTGTATTGTTTTAACTTGCATGTGCATTCCTTATTAAAATCAATTTAATATGACTTTGCATAAATCACACCAGCAATAAACAAACCAATTATCAATAAGTTAAAAATAAAATGTGTAACTTGCAGCCAGTAAAAGCGTACAAGTTACACACTGACTGTAAAATTTATAGGTGGCGTTTACGCCATATAAAGTAAAGCGCAGGTAGCACAAGTAGTGTTAAAACTATGGCACTGAGCATCCCACCGACCATAGGCGCGGCTATTCTGCTCATCACCTCACTGCCCGTTCCAGTGCCATAAAGCACTGGCAGTAACCCTATGATAATAGTGGCAACTGTCATCATCACTGGTCTAACCCGAAGGCCTGCACCATTGATGATTGCTTGGCGCAGCTCTGTAACCGTAAACTGTGCTGATTGCGCTTTAGCATCTTGATACGCTTGGTTAAGATAAACCAGCATGATCACGCCAATTTCCACAGCAACCCCAGCTAGGGCAATAAAACCTACCCCAACTGCAACCGAGAAGTTAAAGCCTTCAAGGTACATCAGCCAAATA
Organism: Pseudoalteromonas sp. BZK2; assembly: GCF_014349195.1. Taxonomy (NCBI): domain Bacteria; kingdom Pseudomonadati; phylum Pseudomonadota; class Gammaproteobacteria; order Alteromonadales; family Pseudoalteromonadaceae; genus Pseudoalteromonas; species Pseudoalteromonas sp. BZK2. The sequence goes on from NZ_JACSOG010000003.1 coordinate 49,129, forward strand.
CCGCCTATCATCGCAAGCGGTAAGGTCAGCATGATCATTGCCACCTCAATAAAGCTTCTAAAATTGAGGTATAACAGCACCACTATAATTGCCAAGGTGAGTGGCAATACATAACTGAGTTTAGCTTTTGCGCGCTCCATGTATTCATATTGCCCCGCCCACGTAATTGAGTAACCAGCAGGTAGCTCGAGTTGCTCATGCAGCGCTTGTTGCGCACGCTCAACATAACTGCCGATATCACTGCCTTCAATGTCGATTAAGCTCCAGCCATTAATACGTGCATTTTCACTTTTAATACCCGGCGGGCCATCTTCGATAAAGACATGGGCAACATCAGCCAATGCGATACGCTGTCCGTTTGGTGTCACTATCGGTAACAACTTAAGCTCTTCTGGCGAGTCGCGATAATCTTGCGGGTAGCGCAAGTTAACTGGGTAACGCTCTTGCCCTTCAACCGTTTCGGTCACATTCATACCACCGATAGCGGTGGCAACTACCTGTTGCACATCAGCAATGTTCAAACCGTACCGTGCTGCTTTTTCACGGTTGATATCAACTTTGATGTAGCGACCACCGGCAACGCGCTCTGAGTACACCGACGCTGTGCCCGGTAAATCTTTTAAGATGACTTCTATTTGCTCACCGATTTTTTGAATTTCACTTAGCTTTGGCCCTGCAACTTTGATCCCCACAGGCGTTTTAATACCAGTCGCCAGCATGTCGATTCGGGTTTTGATTGGCATAACCCACGCATTGGTAAGCCCTGGGAACTTAACCAGATTATCGAGCTCTTTTTTCAGTTTCTCGGTTGTCATGCCCTCGCGCCACTGTGACTTTGGCTTTAACTGAATAAAGGTTTCGATCATGGTAAGCGGCGCAGGATCTGTGGCAGTGTCTGCGCGACCTACCTTACCAAACACCGACTCGACCTCTGGCATACTGGCAATTAACTTATCGGTCTGTTGTAAGATTTCACGGGCCTTACCAATGGAAATACCTGGATAAGTCGTTGGCATGTACATTAAGTCGCCCTCATCAAGGGGAGGAATAAACTCACTGCCAATTTTATTAACCGGATAAAAGCCGATAGCAGCCAACACCAAGGCCAGTACCAATGTTGTTTTCGGCGCTTTTAACACCGCACTTAATAAAGGTTTATAGGCTGCCACCAATAAGCGGTTTACAGGGTTTTTCTGCTCAGAAATAACCCTACCGCGAATAAAGTAGCCCATTAATACCGGCACTAGTGTAATCGCTAAACCCGCCGAAGCTGCCATCGCATAGGTTTTTGTATAAGCCAGTGGCGAGAACATACGCCCTTCTTGTGCTTCAAGAATAAACACCGGCATAAAGCTGACTGTGATAATTAATAAACTAAAGAATAACGCGGGCCCGACTTCTGAGGCTGAGTCCATCACCACTTGCCAGCGGTTCTCATCGGTCAGTGGGGTTTTCTCCATATGCTTATGCATATTTTCTATCATCACGATAGCACCATCGGTCATTGCACCAATAGCAATCGCTATCCCGCCAAGCGACATGATATTGGCGTTTATACCTTGCCAATACATCACCACAAAAGCCGTTAAAATGCCCATTGGCAACGTGATAATGGCTACGATCGATGAACGTATATGGAATAAAAACACCACACATACTAAGGCCACGACAATTAATTCTTCAATTAACTTTGAGCTTAAGTTATCAAGCGCTTGGGTAATAAGGTTTGAGCGGTCGTACACAGGGATGATTTCAACCCCCTCAGGCAGACCTTTTTTGAGCGACTCTAGCTTTTGTTTTACTAGTTTGATGGTTGCTTCGGCGTTTTCTCCAAAACGCATCACCACTACACCACCTGTTACTTCGCCCTCGCCGTTAAGCTCGGCAATACCACGGCGCATTTGCGGACCAAGTTTTATATCGGCCACATCACGTAATTGCAGTGGCGTGCCATTGGAGTTAGTACCCAGCGGAATGGCCTCTAAATCGGCGACACTTTTAATATAACCTGTGCTCGATACCATGTATTCGGCTTCAGCCATTTCTACCACTGAGGCACCGCGCTCTTGGTTACCTTGCTTAATTGCTGTTTGAATTAAACTTAGCGGAATACCATAAGCACGCAATTTATCGGGGTCGACATTAACCTGATACTGCTTAACCATACCGCCAACAGACGCTACTTCTGATACGCCCGGCACCGTTTGCAGCTCAAACTTTAAAAACCAATCTTGCAAGCTTCGTAGCTGGCTAATATCGTGCTTACCAGTTTTATCCACCAGCGCATACAAGTAAATCCAGCCTACCCCTGTTGCATCTGGGCCAAGTTCAGGCCTCGCTGAATCCGGTAAGCGAGCACTTACTTGACTCAAATATTCTTGCACCCGACTACGGGCCCAGTAAAGGTCGGTGTCTTCGTTGAAAATAACGTATACATAAGAGTCACCAAAAAACGAAAAACCCCTTACCGTTTCAGCACCCGGCACCGACAACATGGCTGTAGTGATAGGAAACGTTACTTGGTCTTGCACCACTTGTGGCGCTTGTCCTGGGTAAGATGTTTTTACAATAACCTGTATATCAGATAAGTCAGGCAAGGCATCAACTGGGGTATTCTTTAAAGAAAACATCCCAAAACCTGCCAACATTAAAGACAGCAGTAATACAAAGAAGCGATTACCGACTGACCAACGGATCACGGCAGCTATCATTGCATTTCTCCTTGCATAGGGTGGCTCATGGTCATGATGTCAAAAATCACAAACTCACCGTCCACCAATTTAAAGGTAAAATGCACTTCATCATCGCTTTGTAACCTAGACATATCGATGCGCGGCGAAAAGTGAAACTCCATAGTTGCAGCCCCGCGCCCCCACTTAGGGATGGCTTCGCGACTAATCACGGCAGTACGGGCTTCGCGATCAATGCTGTTGATCACGCCATTCACCATTGCGCTCTCGCTATCTGGTTCTTGCATACGCATAAAGTCAGAACTCTTACTTGATTCGGAATCTATTAAGAACTGCGCTGAAACCACTACGTTATCGTCTTTCAATAAGCCTGATAAAATTTCGACATCATGATTATCACTGCGGCCTAGTGTCACTGCGACTGATTTAAAGCGTCCTTCACCTAAATCAATGACGACACGGTCTTGGCTACCTGTGCGGATCACCGCTTCTTTTGCTATCACTAATTGCGGCTCAGTTGGCTTGGTAGTAATACTCACTTCAGCAAACATATTCGGTTTTAATAAGCCATCTTGGTTGGCAAAACGTAAACGCACGCGCAGGGTACGGTTTTTCTCATCAAGGGTTGGGTAAATATAATCGACCTTGCCTTGCCAGCGTTTGCCCGGTAAGTAATCTAAGCTCATGGTAACAGGCAAGCCTTTATGAATAAGCCCAGCTTGACGCTCAAAAACTTCAGCCTCAACCCATACTTCTTCTAGGTGAGCAATACTCATCATAGTTGTGCCTGGTTTCACAAAGAAACCTTCGCGGATATTTAGCTCATCCAGTACGCCACTTTGCTTGGCATAAAAGGTAATGTTTTGTCTGACCTTTTGGCTTTGCTCTAATCGCGCAATAAAATCGTCAGAAACATTCAGTGAGGCTAAGCGTGCTTTTGCCGCACGTATAAGCACTGCATTGTTACGCTTAAGGGCAAGCAGTAGCTCTTCTTGTGCATTCACTAGCTGTGGAGAATACAAGGTATAAAGTGGCTCGCCTTGCTTAACTTGGTCACCTGCAGCTTTTACATATAAGGTTTCTATCCAACCTTCGACACGAGGGTGAATATGCACGAGTTGGTCTTGGTCGTATTGCACATAACCAACCGTATCAACCGTCGTTTGTAATGATTTAAACCGTACGGGCGCTGTTCTTACCCCTAAGTTATTAACGACCGCGGGTGAGATCCTCACAGTACCAGGGCTGTCTTCAGCGCTACTTTGCTCTTCATAAACGGGCACTAATTCCATACCCATTGGTGATAACCCCGGTTCATCACGGCGGTAATTGCTGTCCATGGGCGCCACCCAATATAGCGGCTTTTTCTCAGCGCTTGGCATTTGTGCATGCTCTGGCTCAGCCAATTTATTTACAGCCGTAGCCAATGCTGCACCTACCGCCAAAGCGATAACTAATTTCACTGTGTTATTCATTGCTAGCTCCTTGGCTTTGTGCTGCATTTATTTGGTTATCTTTTGCTGCTGCGTAATAGTTAAGGCGAGCGAGGGTTATTTGTTTGTCTATTTCGATATTCAACGCATCAATTTTTGCGTTAAGTTCGCTGATGCGTGCGCGCATCACTTCTGAAAAGTCACCATCATCATTGGTGTAAGCATTTAATGTCGCTTCGGCTTGCTCTGCCATTTGCGGTAATAGCTGCTGTTGATAGAGTGCTTTTCGCTTGGCAAGTCGGCTCAACTGGCTAAGCTCTTTAAAATACTGACCTTGCAATTTTTGCAGTGTAATAAGCTTGTTGGTTTTTACCGCCTCGGCATTAGCTATTGCTGCATTAACTTGTTGATCTTGGCGATTATCAGTAAACAGCGGTAAATCAATACTCACCCCAATAGAGAATAAGTCAGCGCGAGAGTCACCCATCGGGGTATCATCACGATAGCCATAACCTAGGTTCATACCAAATTGCGGCTTATACGCCTCTTTAGCCACTTGCACTTGGGTGTTTTTGGCACGCATAGCATGATCAATAGCGATAATTGCCGGGTGGCTCATCAGCACTTCAGTCACCCCCGATGATGTAAGCTCTTGATAAGGCATTACTGCGGCCACCTTGGTGTTTTCATCGCTCACTGCACCGTTTAGCATTTCAATAGGTAGCCATTGTGCTAGTCGCTTTTTGGCACTATCAAACTGTTGCTCTAACATCACCAGCTTATCTTCAAGCCGAGTCAGCTCTAGCTGGGCGCGAATAATATCCTGCTGGCGAGTCGCACCTAGTGTATTGGCATAGCTTGCTTCTGTAATATCAATAAGTTGATTAAATAAGGCTTTATCTTGGTTGATCAGTTGAATGCTTTTTTGTGCGCGATAGGCATTTAGCCATGCTTCGCTAACAATGGCTTTAACCTGTGCTTGGCGGTCTGCTCTAAGCCAAGGGTATTGCTCAGCCGATTGCTTTAAAGCTTGTTGCTGTAAGGCAAGACTATCACCTCGGCTAAATTGTTGTGACAAGCCCACTTTGAATTGCGTCATACCCTCTTGGTCAAAGGCAAAGCCATCGGTTGGTAAGTTCATGAGTCCAACGGTTAATACAGGATCTGGCAAGGTACCTGCCGCAATGCTTTGCGCTTCTATCGCCTGTTGCTGGTATTTATTTGCCTGTAACCAAGGCTCGTGAGTCAATGCATAATCAATCACCTTATTGAGTGCTAACGGCTCTGCTTTCACTAAACTTGAGGTTATCAATACTGCGCCTAGAGAAAGCGACTTAATCAATTTGCTGTGAATCATCACATGCTCCAAAAATCTTAAAAATGGTTAAAAAACAATAGATTTTGGGTGCAGAATGAGGTGTATTTCAGCGTTTTACTGAATTTTAGACAGACCTATCCTGCTTAAGCAGTAATAGGTGGACGATATAAAGAACTGACGTGAAAACTAAGCTGGCTGGCGCCTGACATGGTGACTTTTTCTGATTGCTTAATTGATTTAACAACTAAATCATTTAACGGCAGGAGTGAGTGAGCTGTACAGGCATTGAACGGACACGCACAATCGCTGTTATCCATTACGTCTTCATGGCAACAATCCATATCACTCATGTCGCTGTCAGCATTCATATTAGCATGATGATCCATTTGCATGCTGGCATGTGGCATATCACATACCATAGCAACAGACGCAACTGACTGACCCACAAAAGTGAGCAGCATCATAGCTATCAATAAGTAGCTTGAAAGTCGCGTCATCATCATACCTTAAAAATTAAGTGCCCAAATTGTAGCCCGAAATTTACGAACTCGACAAGGGTTTATCTATTTTTATGCTACTGCTGGCAGCAATAGCAAACAAGCAATAACCTGTAAAATACCAAAATCCATCACCCAATTCAGCATGCATTTTTATCAACTCGCCCATTTGCCCATCGGCATTACCTGCTAAATAAGACACGATCAATGCAATCACAAACACATCGACCATGCTCCATTTACTTAGGCCTTGTATGAGTTGACCGAGCAAATACTTAAACCTATTCACTGGTAAGAAACAATAAAGCAATTGCATCAGGAGTTTTAAGGTGGGAATGACAATTGAGAACACTGCTACAAGCGCGGCAACAAGGTAGTTTTTGTTATTAGCAAGCTCATTCACGGTGCCCCAAATGCTGCGTGTTTTTTTGTAGGCATCGATTTCTCCTTCAAGCTTATCAAGCCCCAGCATGCTTGATGCCATCATTAACACGCTACGGGTATTGCGATCGCCTTCATCGGCAATCATTTCAATACCTGTTTTGGCAAGCTTAGATTTATCAATTTTTCCTTCAAGGGTGAGCACTGGCTGGGTTACACCGGGAATAAGTAACACTAAGGCAATTAAAATAGCCAGTATAGGAAAAACAACACGCATTAGTTACAAACCTTTTTAATACTCAGAGTCTGCATCATAACGAACTCTGCGCTCTTAGTCTGTAACCGAAGATAAGCTTGCGAATACTTCATCTGCGTATGCGCGGGCATCATACATAGCTTGAAAAACCACATCCATTTTTGAGGCTGGGCGGATCATCTTGAGTAGTTCAAGGGCTGTGTGCCACTGCTCTTCTTCCATTGCTTTAGCAAGTTGTAAGCTCGCCCCTTGCATGCCATTAAAGTTTAACAGTGCACTCGAAAGCTCACTACCCAATGAAAACTCTTTGGCAATGATATTAAGCTCCATATCTAAAATAGCGTCTAAAACAGAGAGTAAGCCGACTAAATAACCTTGTTCAGCTAGGTCTTTACCGCCGGGTTCAAGCATCAAAGCAATAAATTTAGCTCTTGTTAAACCAAGTTTGGTCAGCTCTTGCGGTTTGTCATTGCCTAATTCGCTTAGCGCTAATACCCGCACAAATTGTCTAATCGCATCTTCACCAAGGTAAATAACCGCTTGTGAAATCGAACGAATTGTTTGCCGGCTATTACTTATACGCGCATTAACTAATTTTAAAATGCGTGCAGTAAGGCCAATATCTTTAGCAACACGTTGTTGAATTGCATCAAAATTTAAATCTGTTTGCGCAGTACAGTTAAGTAATTCAAGCACAGCAATTTTTGATGGTTCAACATTACCAAAACTCAAAAGCTCCGGCTTGGCAAAAAAATAGCCCTGAAACAGGTCACAACCTGCCGCTTTTAGTTGTTGAAAATCTTCATAAGTTTCAATGCGTTCCACTATGATAGTGGTTTCTGGGAAGCTGCGTTTAAGCTTTTTGATCATCATGTTGGTTTTGATAATCGGCTGCGTAACTTCAAGCTTAATAAAATCCATCAAAGGCAAAATATCTTGCCATTTCTCTGTGCCATCATAATCATCAAGCGCGAACAAATAGCCTTCTTGTTTTAATTGTTTAACGCGGTTCACTACTTTTGGAATGCTAGTAGCCCGCTCCACTATTTCGATAACCGCACTGCGTGGCTGCAACAGCTTAGGAAAGTCATCCAAAATAGCGTCAGTCGATAGATTGATAAACGCAGGTTGAAAACCTGTTAGCTTCTCGAGTCCCATCAACATTAACGCGTTAAAAAACAGCCGCCCCGTTGCTTGGCCATCACTCGTTCCTACCGGAAAGACATTATCGCTCGATTCTCTATACAATAATTCGTAAGCATATAAACTTCTATCAGCATTAAATATTGGCTGCCGGGCTATATACTGAGTCATGCTCTGACTTTTATTACCTTCCATACTTAATTCTGACATTCAACTTCTCACTTAAATGTGGCTAACTCCACATTACTATTGTTATAAGTATAGTGAAAGATGTTTGCCTTGCTAAAAAACAAAAATCCAACCAAACTAGGTACATGAAAACGAATTCAATCAGACCATTGCGCTTCTCTAACTCGATTTTCTTACTGTTACTTTTTCTTACTCAAGCAGTTTTGGCTGAGCAGCAGCCTGTACTGAAATATAATGTAACCGGCTCTGGGAACTACTATCCTTATTATATTGATGACAAAAGCAATCCAGGGATCCTCCCCGAACTGATCAAGCAAGTTATGCAGCTTGCTGATGTTCAAGTAAAGCATGTCGAGCTTCCTGCAAAACGAACCGTCAAATACCTTCACCAAGGGAATATTGATTTTGATGTCATAAGCCCCGAGTGGCTGAGCCAGACAGAAAAACAAAACCGACAATTTAGTTACTCAGACACCCTGTTTGCAGTTGAGGAGTATCTCGTGAGTTTAAAAAGCTCGGTGGCTCAATGGCAGCAACTCAACAGTATTCGTAATCAACCCGTAGGGACTGTTTTAGGCTATTACTATTATGACGATAACCGCTTTAAACGGGTTGATTTTCACTCTGAACAACAGCTCATTCAGGCACTAAAAATACACCGAATTGAGGTCGTCATAATAGATAAACTGCCAGCATTATATTGGGCTGAGCAATTTGATGCTGATATCAGTTTTGGCGCATTACACTCGCTAGGCAACCTAAAAATTCGCCTCCGCAGTGAACATCAATCATTGTTACCAAAAATAAATGCAGCAATCAAAGAACTTAAAAATTCTGGCAGCTTAGATGCCATAATCAATAAATACACAAAAACTATACCCCTATAATAACTAGGGATATTCCGCTTCAGTCCCTCTTTTGCTATAATGCGCGCTGTTTTTCTTACCTTGCAAACTTAAAAGAGCCTCCTATGAGCATTGAACAAGCCCTAATCGAACGCAGTAATAACCAATGTGAACTTTGTGCCGCTACAGATAACCTATCTGTATACGAAGTGCCGCCTGTTACAGAGGCTCATTCTGATAAATGCATTTATGTCTGCCAAACTTGTAAAGATCAAATCGAAAACAATGCTGATTTAACTGCAAACCATTGGCACTGTTTGAATGACAGTATGTGGAGTCAAACTCCAGCGGTACAAGTTGTCGCTTACCGCATGCTGAAACGCTTAGCTACTGATAACGGCTGGGCACAAGATGCACTCGATATGATTTATCTTGAAGAAGACACATTAAAATGGGCGCAAACAGCGCTAGCTGAAGATGACGACATTAAACACATCGACAGTAATGGTGTTGTGCTGCAGGCGGGTGATACAGTGACACTTATTAAAGATCTTGATGTGAAAGGCAGCAGCCTTGTTGCTAAGCGTGGCACAGCAGTAAGAAACATTGGCTTAACGAGCAACCCAGAACACATTGAAGGCCGTGTTGATGGTCAACGTATTGTTATTCTTACCAAATACGTGAAAAAATAACGTTTATTCTTATGCGCTTTATGTTCTTAAAGCGATTCGTTATTACGAAAATGGGCTTAGTGCCCATTTTTTGTTAATTAAGCTATGATTAAGACAGCGAACTTTATGCTAGGCAATTAAATATGATGCATAACCCTAAACGCAAGGAAAATAATCATGGCTTCGGATACCTTTTCATCTTTCAAACGCGCTTCTCTATGCAGTTTAATGATCTTAGGGAGCAGCTTGGTTTTAACAGGCTGTGGTGAAGACTCTAGTGCACCACAAGCTGAGCAATCATCAATGAAAACCCTGAATACTCAAATCACCTATTTAGATCGTAGTATGCTACCTCCGGGTTCAGTATTAAAAGTACAGCTCGCTGATGTTTCTAAAATGGATGTCAAGGCTGAAGTAATTAGCGAACAAGAAATTCAATTAGATGGTGCACCACCATATGATGTAGCACTTGAATATGACGAAAGCAAAATTGCTGACCGTCACCGCTACAGTGTAAGTGCACGCATTGAGAATCAAGGTAAATTACTTTACATCAGCACCACTCACAATAATCCATTTGCCGAAGATGCCGCTGGCGATCTGTACAAGGTAACGGTGACTAAAGTATCAGCGAAAAAGCCAGACGTGACTTTGACCAATACCTATTGGAAAGCAGTTACCATCAGCGGTGAGGCTATCACCGTTGAAAATAAAGAACCTTTCGTACAATTTAAAGACGATGGTTCAACCAATGGTCACTTAGGTTGTAATAACTTCTCAGGTAGTTACGAGGTTAATGAGCAGGCGCTCACATTCAAGCCATTAGCAAGCACCAAAAAAATGTGTGTATCACAAATGGATATTGAAGCGGCCATGTCGGCAGCACTTGCAGCCACGGCTAAGTACTCAATCAATGGTGAGCAGTTAACCTTGTTAGATGATAGTGATGAGCCACTTGCGACCTTCGCAGCGACTTATATGAATTAACAACAGTTAAATTAACAACGCCCAGCAATTGCTGGGCGTTTTTGTATTGAAGAAATTACTCTTCAACTAATTGTTCACTGCGATAAAAACCACTGCTATCGCTTAGTATGGAAACAAGTTCTGGTAATACAGCATCCATCGTTTGCTTTAATTTCCATGGCGGGTTGATCACTATCATACCCGATGCAGTCATACCATGAACGTCGGTATCGGCCTCTGTTGCAAGCTCGAAAAGCTGAATGTTACGCATACCCGATGCGATTAAACCCGCCTCCATTCTGTCAATTCGTTCACGGTCTACAACCGGATACCAAATCATATACGTCCCCGTAGCAAAGCGTTTATGCGCCTTAACAAGAGTATTAACAACCGTATCGTAATCGCTTTTTATTTCGTAAGGAGGGTCAATAAGCACGCAAGCTCGACGTGATGCTGGTGGTAATAAACCAATTAAGCCTTGAAAGCCGTTTTCACCACGTACGCGAATAGAACGCTTACCTTTCATGTTGTCTTGCAGTAACTGTAAGTCACGTGGATGCAACTCAAAGAACCAACCGTTATCTTGGCGACGTAAAAAGTGCTCTGCAATTTTTGGCGAACCTGGGTAAAAATCTAAATTACCATTTGAATTAAATGATTTAATCAGCTCAATATACTCATTAAGTGCATCATGCTCACTGTTGTGCTGCCAAAGCTTAGCAATCCCATCTAAATACTCTTGTGTTTTTTGTGCATCACTGCCTGCAAGTTCAAAAAAGCCAGCACCTGAGTGGGTGTCCACATAATCAAGTGGTTTGTCTTTAATTGTTTGGTACTTAAGAACTTCAGCTAGAACAAGATGTTTTAGCACATCAGCAGGGTTACCTGCATGAAAGGAGTGTCGATAACTAAGCATATTTATAAATCGCCAAATGCAAAACTGCATTAAAAATGAATAGCCATATTGTACATGATAAACAGAAAATGATCCTAGCATCTGGCGCTTTGGTGAATCATAAATGAATAAAAAAGCCGCTACGCTGAATTACACCTTAATAATAAATAAAAATCCCCTAAAACGGCCGTAAATGCTGGCATATCTAGACACTTTCCTTTACATTTGCATGACAATAATCACAGTTTTATGAGCGCATTTATGAATAACGAAACTCTTTCCCAACTCGAACAACTGATCGACAAATTAATCCTTCGCAACAGCGAACTTGAAAGTGAAGTTAAAAGCTTACAAGAACAAACCGCTAAGCTTTTAGATGAGAACGAAACTCTGCAACTAGAAGTACTCGAAAACGAAGAGAAACAAAAAGATACAAGCAGCACATTGACTGGACTGCTTGAGAAATTACAAAGCGTTCAACAGGCTAGCTAATGAGCAGCCCACAAAGTCAGCGGGTCACCGTAGAGCTACTAGGTAAAGAACATGAGTTTTCTTGCCCTCCTGGGCAAGAGCATGCCCTAGTTGCTGCTGCACAAAATTTGAATGACTTAGTGGAGCAAATGAAACAACGCTCATCGGTTCGCAATGACCAAAAAGCGTTGCTGATGGCAGCATTGCATCTAAGTCATGAATTGCTTGAAGTAAAATCGCAACAAGCTGAACAAGAGCAACAACATGACAGCTTAATAGATAAGCTCAGCCAACACCTTAGTATTTAGAAAAAAGCGCATCTGGCGCTTTTTTTGTTTACAATCAACAGCACTGACACCTATTCGAGCGAAACACCATGCGATTTTGTGCTTTTTTAATCTGTCTTTTCGTAAGCTATAGCGCCAAAGCAAGCGTTAGCTGGCATAGCATCACTCCCGAAATCCAATTTCTACAACAACAAAATAAGCTGCGTTTTTACGATTCGAATCAAGTGCTGATAGAGGGTAAAGAATGTGCCTTAATGTTTGATGCCAGTGGTAACTTTGCCGAAGTAGAAAAGCTCGCAGAGCAGCTAAAAAAACGCTTAAAAACACCATTATGTTATTTGGTGGCGAGTCATTATCATGATGATCATCTACTAGGCTTGGCCGTTTTACAGGCTGAGTTCCCTGAAGCTAAGCTCATCGTACATCAGCAAGTAGCGACTGAGTTTGTTGCAATGCAGCAAGCATTGACTGATAAATTAGATGGTTATGAAAAAAGCATAGAACTGAGCTATCAACGCCTTGCCAATCAACCTAAAGATCAGCAAGCAGTTTGGCGCGACAAACTAGAACTTGCTAAAAAACGCTTATTTCGCTGGCGAGAGCTCACCCTGAACCCACCAGCTATTAACATTACTGAATCAACACAGCTAGACCTTGGTAACTACCCCATCGTTATTACACCCTACCAAGCGCATACTAAGGGTGATCTGACCCTTAGTGCCGATCAAGGTCGCGTGCTATTGGGTGGCGATATAGTCGACAGCTTACCCTACCCAGGACATGGCTCGTTTTCTAGCTGGATAAGTGCGCTGCAAGATATTCAAAAAAATACCACACTGACAACTATTTTACCGGGTCACGGTAAGCCACTGACACCTGCTGAACTTGCACTCCCTTTAAGGTTTTTAAAAACCATTCAAGAGATGACAAACTCCTCACCAGATAAGCCCGTTAGTGAATTAATTCCGCTTTTTCCTACTGAGATAAAACAGCAATACCAGCTAGATGAAGTGGGTGAAAGAGCGTTTTCTATGTTTTTAGAAGCTGGACTTAAACAGGGCAAGTTGTCAAAATAGGGCTAAAATAGTAAAAGGATTTTATTATATGGCTCAAGTAAGTTTGAAATATTTACTTTTGCTGAGCTTGTTTATTGGCTTACAAGGATGCCAACTAACTCAGCAAGAAACAGAACAGCAACGGGCAAGGCCGGAGATTTTTAGCCATTACGAGCCCGATTTAACAACCCAACAAGCACCTAGTGAGTTTGTCGATTCAACGGCTGTCGAACCTAGCCCTATTGCTGCGCCCATAGCAGTCAATAATATTCCACTAGCAAAGCCTCGCGCGAAAGATCTGTGGCAGCATATCGCCAACAATTTAACGCTGGTATTTCAAACCAATAAACATACATCTGCACGAGTAAAATGGTATTTAAAACAACCCAATTACCTAATTAAAGTAAATAAACGTGCGGCACCTTATTTGTATCATATCGTCACACGTATCGAACAACAAAAGCTACCGATGGAATTGGCCTTATTACCCTTTGTTGAAAGTGATTTTAGACCAACAATACGATCATCAGAGCAAGCGGTAGGTGTTTGGCAGCTAGTCGGCGCGACAGCTTATCATTTTGGTGTGCAAAGCGACCAATGGTATGACGGCCGCCAAGACATACTTGCTTCAACCGATGCCGCATTAGCTTATTTAAGTTACTTACATAAACGCTTTGATGGTGATTGGCTGCATGCCCTTGCCGCCTATAACAGTGGTGAAGGACGCGTTAAAAAAGCGATCGAAAAAAATAAAAAGCTTGGCAAGAAAACTGATTATTGGTCGTTATCGTTACCAAAAGAAACCGCTGAATATATTCCTAAACTTTTGGCGCTTAGCTATTTACTAAAGCACCCAGAAAAAGGTTTAAAACGCCCGAAATTAGCGAATAAAGCACTCACCACAGAGTTTGATGTAGGCCAACAATTTGATTTTTCGGTGATCGCTAATTTATCTGGCATCGGCCATAATCAGCTCCATAAATTAAATCCAGGGTATTTAAAAAACCAAAGTTCCCCGAATGGCCCACATACTTTACTTCTGCCAATAGAGCGCCGTACGCTGTTACAAAGCAAACTGTTTCGCAACAATTTTGCTGGGGAATACACAGTACAAAAAGACGATACCCTTTACAGTATTTCAAGGCGTTTTAAAATGTCTGTAAAAGATCTAAAAACTCTCAACGATAAAACAACAAACTTGATTAAGGTAGGTGAACAATTGCGCTTATCACAACCACAAACCATGCCGGAATCATTATTGGTTGATTACAATATCAGTCCCTACCTTGAGCAACATGAAGAAGTCATTTCTACAATCGCTATCGACTATAAGGTTAAACCTGGAGACTCAATTTGGAGTATTAGCCAACTTTATGATGTACCGCATAAAGATATTGCAACGTGGAATAAGCTCAGCGCTACCAGCATTTTAAAACCCGGTACTATTTTAACATTACACTTACCACAAGCTAAGCCAACTGAGCCACAAGTGCCAGCAACTGAAACCATGCTGTCAGGGATTGAAAGCTCATTGAAAAAGCCTTGATTGCTCAGCACTTGTGGTTAGCGTAAAATCAGTGCCTATATTTAAATTCTAAAGAGAAATAACATGCAGATCAGTAAAGACGCAGCGGTTGAGTTTCACTACACACTTAGTGAAGCAGGCGAGCAAATCGAATCAAGTAAAGATGGCGAGCCACTTTCATATATCCATGGTACTGAAGGCATGCTTCCTGGTCTTGAGAAAGCCCTTGAAGGTAAAGCGGCTGGCGATAATTTTAGCGTAACACTTGAGCCTAGCGAATCTTACGGCGAACGCGTTGATAACCTAATTCAACGTATTCCACTTAAGCACTTACAAGGCAACACAAAAGTGTGGAAGCCAGGTATGACTGCTATCGTTCATTCAAATCAAGGTCGTCACCAAGTGACTATTGTTAAAGTAGGTCGTTTCAATGCAGATTGTGACTTAAACCATCCATTTGCAGGTAAAACGCTGACATTTGACGTTGAAGTAATTAATGTTCGCCAAGCGACAGCTGAAGAATTATCTCACGGCCACGTGCACGGTGAAGGCGGTTGTGGCCACAGCCACTAAGGGTAAATAATGACAAACGTTGCAATTGTCACCGGTGGCAGTAAAGGTATTGGCAAAGCGATAGTCGAGCGTTTAGAGCGTGAAGCCTACACAGTTTATAACTTAGATATTACCCCATCAGAGGGCAATTATCGCCACTGTGATGTCAGTGATACTCAGCAAGTGAAGTCGGCTATCGCCGATATTGTTGCAGAAGAGGGTCGTGTCGATGCTTTAATTTCTAATGCGGGTCGTCATTTAAGTGCCAACATTGAAAATACCGACGAAGCAACGTTTGATGCCCTATTTGCGCTCAATGTGAAAGGTGCCTATGCCGCAATTCAAGCTGTATTACCTAGCATGAAAAGTCAGCAAGGCGGCTGTATCGTATTGGTTGCCTCTGATCAGGCAATTATCGGCAAACCAAACTCGTTTGCTTATAACCTGACCAAGCATGCACTGGCTTCAATGGCAAAAACGACAGCGCTGGATTATGCCGCGTTTAACATTCGTGCTAACGCTGTGTGCCCAGGTACAATAGAAACACCACTGTTTCATAATGCGATTAATGCCTACTGTCAGCGCAGTGGTGCAGATAAAGCAGAGATTGTTGCTGAAGAAGCCGCGCTGCAGCCGTTAGGCCGTTTAGGGCAACCCGAAGAAATTGCTGCTTTGGTTAATTTTTTAATAAGCCCAGAAGCGAGCTTTATTACTGGCAGCTTACAAAGTATTGATGGTGGATACACCACGCAATGAGCGACAAAATTATTGACCCTCATGTGCACTTTTTTAACCTCACTGAGGGTCAATACACTTGGCTACAAGGTAGTAATCCCCCCGCTTGGCCAAATCTAGATAAAATTAAAAAGCAAATTGTCGCTTCTGAACTTAAAGCTGCTTGTCCATTTCAACTAGAAGCCTTGGTGCATATTGAAGCTGGCTTTGATAATCAAGCACCAATTAATGAGCTCAATTGGCTTGCAACGCATTTAGACGACATTCCGTATCGCGCAATCAGCTACAGCCCGATTGACGCATCTCCCAAGCAATTTGAAGCGTCACTCAATAAGTTAGAACATCCATCTTTAGTTGGTATTCGCGATATAACAGAAGGTGATGAAGCTAGGCGCTTATTAACTCCCCACTGCCTAGATAATCTAGCTTTTATCGCAGCCGAAAACTTACACTTTGAAGCACAGTTTGAAATTGAAAACATACAGGTAACTGAGCAGCTTATTAAGTATTGCACAGCACTACCATCACTACGTGTGGTGATTAATCATTTAGGCTTTATTAGTGATGAGCAAAGATGGCTTGAAGCAATCATTAAACTCAGCCGCTGCGATAATATCGCGATAAAGTTCTCAGGGTTGGAGTTCACACAAATTGCCACAAACAAACACCTATGGCTGGTTGATAATTTAGTTAAGTACTTTGGTGAGCATCGCGTTATGTTTGCCAGTAACTTTCCTGTATGCCAAATAAATACCAGTTACGAAAACTGCTGGCAACACTATCACTCACTGTGCTCGCTGCCGAGTTTATGGCATCAACTTAGCTATAAAAACGCCTACGAAATCTATCTAATTGCTTAAAAACTAGCTATATTCAAATAAGTTAATTTATCTGGAACTCTGTTTTATGTTTAATGCTTTAAAAAAACCTATGGCAAGTAGTGCCTTTATTTGCTCACTGATTTTAGTTGGTTGCGGTGGTTCCGGCAGTTCAGATTCAGACGTAATTGCTAGTGAAGACATCACTTGGACTCAAGGTGTATTTGAGCCATCAAGCAAATTTGATCAACAATGCCAAGCACTCAATGAGAAGCATTGGTTACGAGCTTGGAGTCATGAAACTTATCTGTGGTATGACGAAATAGTTGATCGAGACCCCGCACTAACTGAAGGAGTATTAAATTATTTCGCTTTATTAAAAACTGAAAACACTACAGATTCAGGTGCTAAAAAAGATAATTTCCACAGTAGTTTACCCACAGCTGAATGGCAAGCTCAAAGCCAATCAGGGCAATCTTTTGGTTATGGTTTCAAACTTAGATTGATAAGTGCGGGCGCCCCCCGCCAAGGCATTATTTCCTATACTGAGCCAAACTCTCCTGCATCAAACTTGAATCTTGGCCGAGGATTAGAAGTAATCGAAGTGGATGGTGTCGACTTTGTAAATGCAACGACCCAAGCAGAGGTTGATATATTGAATGCAGGCCTATTTCCATCTGAGTCCGGCAAAGTTACTTCATTTGCATTTCGAGATATAAATACCAGTGAAATTCGTGAAGTGAGCATGACTGCACAAACTATTACTGGCCAAGCAGTTAGTAACGTTAAAACATTTGCGGATGGTGAAGTGGGTTATTTCCAGTTTAATCGCCATAATGCAGTTGCAGAAAAACCTCTGTACGACGCATTTAACAGCTTAGCAGCAAGTAATATTAAAGATTTAATTATTGATATGCGTTACAACCCAGGCGGATTCCTTCAAATGGCAAGTCAGGTTGCTTATATGGTGGCAGGCGAGAGTAATACCAGTGGCAAAATATTTGAACAGACTATTTTTAATGATCAACACCCAACTTTTAACCCTATTACTGGGGAGCGCTTAGAGCCTGTTCAGTTTACTAATGAGTTTTTAGGTTTTGCAGACAATCCTGCGATTTCGCCTGGTACTTCGTTACCTTCTCTAAATTTAGAGCGAGTCTTCGTGCTTACAACAGACAGCACCTGCTCAGCAAGTGAAGCTGTGATCAATGGCCTTAGGGGCGCTAATATAGAAGTAATTCAAATAGGCGAAACAACTTGCGGTAAACCCTATGGTTTTTATCCAACTGATAATTGCGATACCACATACTTCAGTATTCAATTTACTGGCGTCAATAATAAAGGGTTTGGTGAGTATGCTGATGGTTTTTCACCACAAAACAGCAACGATAGTGAATTTCAACCTGTAAAAATCCCAGGCTGTGCAATTGCTGATGATTTCACTCACCAACTAGGCGATGAAAATGAAGCAATGCTCAGTGCAGCACTTAGCTATCGAGATAATGGACGCTGTCCAGTAGCTACTTCAACAGTCAGTGAGCAAGGCTTTGCACCTGCTACTTATAACGATACGCCGCAAGTACGTGATATACGAACTTCAACCTTGCTTCAACAAAGTAAAATATTGAAGCAATAGGAGCGAATCATGAGAGTTCAATTAGCTAGCTTATTAATGCTTTTTACCTTACTAGGCTGTAGTGCTCAAAGCCAAGAGCCTACACCTAAATTGCAACATGCACGGCTTACTGAGCCGCAAAGTGAACTAATAGCGCAAGGCATCGCAAGGTTGATGCACAGCAAGCCAATTGCTGTTGCTGATGATGCTTTTATGAATACCAGTGTGCTTGTCACTGACAGTATGAATGTAATGGATGGGCAAGGTAACCTTATAATGGGCAAGCAACTGTCAATGCCAGAACGCTTTGAGCTACTTATTAAAAACCAAATATGCTTTGTGCGCCATTTAGATAGTAAAGCGACCGAACCTCTTCCTTTGGTGAAATGCAAACCAGTTGATTAATTCAAAGCTAAAAAGTAGATATAAAAAAAGCCCTTGCGGGCTTTTTTATAATATGTTGGTGAATATTACTTAATCTCAACACGTTGAGATCGCATAACGACTTCATCATTTAATTCAATACCGATACCTGGCTCTTCTGATACTTGGAAGAAACCATTTTTAGGTTGTGGATCTTGAATACACAATTCACGGTTCCATTTCTTAATCGCGTAGGTGTGATGTTCGTGAATTAAGAAGTTAGGAATCGCAGTTTCTAAGTGTAACGAAGCTGCAGTTGCTACTGGGCCGCCACACACGTGAGCTTGAATACGCACATCAAAGATATCAGCATAATCACACACTTTCTTAGTTTCAGTGAAACCACCACACAAGCCTAAGTCTGGCTGTAGCACATCAATACTTTGATCTTCTAAGTATGGACGCACCCCCCAGCGGTTATACAAACGTTCACCACCTGCAATTGGCACCGCTACTTTGTCAGCAACTTTTGCGTGTAATGAATGATTTAAGTAATTCACAGGCTCTTCGTAATACATACAATCGAACTCTTCAGCAATTTCACCAATTTGAATTGCTGATGTTGCGCCTGGTAAACTGTGACACTCAAAAATAATGTCAACTTCGTCACCGACTGCTTCACGAATAGCCTGCATACGCGCACGATATAATTTCATTTCTGCACGAGAAATAATGTTAGTGCGATCGTAATAAGTATTGCCGTTTTTATCGTACTGGATTGGGTCAACTTTTACCGCATCATACCCTTCAGCCATCGCCTTAAGCGCTGCTTCTGCGTATTCTTCTGGGTGAACAAGCGCTTTAAATTCGCTGTCCCAGTCAAACTGTAATTGTGATGCATAAGTACGTAGCTTATCGTTAACTTTACCACCTAATAGTTGGTAAACAGGCAAGCCTAATGCTTTACCTTTAATATCCCAAAGTGCAGTATCAATGGCGCTCATTGCTGCATACACAACAGGACCGCCACCTAAACCCCAAAAGCTTTCGCGCAGCATTCGTGACCACAGTTTTTCTGTTTGAAATGGGTCATGACCAATTAAAAAGGCATCAGCCATTTCTTTGATCATTGCCGCAGCTGCACTATGACCTAAATCATAAGCCAGACCCGCTTCACCCACACCGCTAATACCTTCATCGGTGTGAATACGCACAAAAACAGGTGTCCAAGCAGGTCTGTCTGGACAATGAATATCGAACACTTCGACGCGATTAACTTTCATGGTTACTCCTTACTGAGCAAAACTAGGATCAAGACGATAAGCTTTACGCAACATGGCTGGCCAAGCTAACTGACCACCGGTGCTGCCGCTATGCACGACATTCGCTTGATTATAAATATTATCGATAATAGGTTGTGGTACCGGGATTGCCGTTTGACCACTGGCTTGAATAGCCAATTGAATTTCACAGGCGCGCTGCAAATCATAAAAGCGCATAAAGGCATCCCCCACCGTTGGGCCAACAGTTAAGCCACCGTGATTAACCAATAACATGTGATTAGTGGTGCCTAAATCATCTTGCAAACGCTTTTTCTCATCACTGTTTACCGCTAACCCTTCGTAGCCATGATAAGACAATGATGGCAATGAAAACATTGAGTATTGGCTAAGTGGCAATAGGCCTTTTTCTTGCGTTGCAACGGCAATGGTTTCTTTTGTGTGTAAATGAATAACACAGTGAGCGTCATCACGAACTTCATGAATAGCGCTGTGAATAGTGAAACCAGCCGGATTAATTTTAAATGGCGTGTCATCAAGAATATTGCCAGCTAAATCCACCTTCACAAGGTTTGATGCCGTCACTTCATCAAAACTAAGACCAAATGCATTAACTAAATAGTGATCTGTACCCGGTAAACGTGCCGATAGGTGGGTATAAATTAAATCCCCCCATCTAAAGTGCTCAACTAAACGGTAACATGCTGCTAAATCAACACGAAGCTGCCATTCTTGTTCAGATACTTTATTTTTTAAATCGAGTTTTGGTAAGTCAAACATGGAAAACCTTGTATATGTGACACTGCACAAATAGATGTATAGAAGTCTAAATTACTATTAATAGATGATCAATAGGTGATACAAAAAGGCCACATCAATTGATGTGGCCTTTTCACGCTAAAATGGTGTTTATTTTACTTGTGATAAGTAATCAGCAATTGCAGCCATTTCTTCTTCAGATACGTTTGCAACCATTGCTTTCATCGCAGCAGCCATACCGTTGCTACGCGCACCTGACTTAATGTCTTTCATTTGTGCTAGTAAGTACTCTTTATTTTGACCATTTAATTTAGGGTACTGAGGCATGATAGGCGCTTTACCTTCTGCACCGTGGCAAGTTTGGCAAAGCTTAGCTGTGTATAGTGTTGCACCATCCGCAGCCATAGTGTTGAAAGATAGGCTTGCAGCCATTGCAATGCCAGCCCCACATAAAATTTTCGTGATCTTGCTCATATCTATTTTCTCTTTTTTGACGGGTTATTAAACATTTTCTTTAGTGTAGACCATGATTTAACAATATTGCACCCGAAAATTGTAACGGCAATAGAAACAGTCACTACCAAATTAAATCATCAGGTACTTCAAAATCAGCATACGGATCATCTTCATCCTTTTGCTTATCTTCAGGCTCAACATGGAACACTATGTAGTCTTCGCTGACTTCAGCGACTTTTCGTGCTGGTTCGTCTTCCAGTACAAAAAATTGGCCTTCTAAAACACAAATTGCTAAGCGGCCACCAGCTAGGGCCTTTTGTGTTTTTTCATTTACTTCGAGCTCTTTCACTTTATTTTGATAAGTGAAGTTAAATGTGCGATCACCACGGATTTCATCTTGGTTGTGATGCTCTAAAATCTGTTTAACGCGCGCTACTTGCTCACGTTGCTTTTGCTCTTCTAAACGCGCTTTATTAAGCTCGTCGGCTTTTTTCTGCTGCTCAAGCTTAGTTTGTTCAATATGTTTTTGCAGATCGCTAGGATTACTCGTGGCGCCTTTCTTTTTCTTCTTTTGCTGTTTGCGCTTTTCTGTTTTGGCTACTTTAGCTTTATGTGCCGTAGTAAGACCAGCTTTAAGTAATTGATCTTGTAATGAACCCATGACGAAATTCCAATTTATTAATGCGTATTAGGGTTATTTTAATCAGCTCTGCCAACAAATAACAGTACTGAGCCCACTTGATTCACAGCAATCGAGTATATTGATGTGAGATTAACACGCGATGAAATCATGACATATTGATTTAACGCAAGATTTATCATTTTAGTCGCCTTTGAACTTGTAAAAAAACCTGTACCCGATAAGCTAGGGCTTTTCCTCTTGGGAGCTAAAAATGCAGCTGCGACATTTGTTACTTTGCTCTGTGTTTATTTTCTTTGTTTTATACGCCCCACAACCCTTACTTGGATTATTTGCCAGTCATTTTTCTGTATCGCCAGCCACTGCTGGTAGCTTAATGACCGCAACTATGTTGCCACTAGCCATTGCACCTTTAGTGTATGGCTTGTTTTTAGCTAAGCGAAACCCACTCACAATTTTAAAGATTGCCATGTTTGTGTTAGCAATCAGCTGTATCGCTTTTACTTTAGCACCAAGCTTTGAGTTGCTATTACTGGTTCGTTTTATACAAGGGATCACCCTACCCGCAGCGCTCACTGCCATGACCAGTTATATTGGTGTGACTTTTCAGGCTGACCAATTACAACGTAACATGACGCTTTACATTGGCAGCACCATTGTTGGTGGCTACTTCGGACGTATGCTCGCCGCCTTGTTTACTGACTTTTTGAGCTGGCAAAGTTTTTATTATGTGATTGCGCTTGGGTTAGTACTATTTGCACTCGCCATTCCTAAATCAGGTAAAGGCGCGAGTATTCATGCTGCAAAGTCGCCGCTGTTGTATCTAAAGCAATTAAAAGATCCGTTGGTATTAAAGCTCTACGGAGCGGTGTTTTGTATGTTCTTTTGTTTTGCGGCACTGTTAAATTATTTACCTTTCATTCTGCAAGACAGTTTTGCTATCACTAACACCCGAGACATCGGACTGGTTTACAGCGGCTACTTGTTAGGCGCGCTGGCTTCCATAGCCACACCTTGGCTGTTACGAAAGTCATCAACACCTTGGCGTTTATTAACCTGGGTTTTTGTATTCTATAGCCTGACGATGGTGCTATTGATGAGCCAACAGTTATTACTTTTTGTTATTGCTTTTACTGGCTTTTGCGGTGCAATGTTTGTTATCCACTCAAGTGCCGCTCCACTGGTAAATAAAATCAGCAGCGCACCTGCAAGTGTCACCAATGGCGGTTATGTCTCGTTTTATTATAGCGGTGGGGCATTAGGTTCATTATTGCCAGGGCTGGTATATCAGCAACACGGCCAAGTTGCCTTTATGACCGTGCTACTTTTAGTCTGCTTAGTAGGTTTAAGCTTAGTTTATTTGGCAGGTAGAAATACAATACGTGGTTGATGCCCGGTACTTTCAAAAAACAGCTCTAAGTCCTCTTTTTTCATCAGCCAAGTGGCGGTATTTTCAAAAGGGTGACAATGAAAAAGCTCGTTAAACCAAATTTCTTGGTCTAGCCAAAGAGTGACATTATTTTGCTTATCGTTTAACAGTGCCAACATAGAAACACAGCCCGGTGGCACTTTAAGATAACGCGCTAACCGCTCATCAGATGCAAACCCTAAGCGAGATAACCCCTGCTGCTGAGCAATGGCTTTTAAGTCGAGCTGCTTATCGTGAGCAGTGATCACTAAAAAGTGGCGCTTACCTTCATTATCTCGTAAAAACAGGTTTTTTAATCGAGTGCCCGGTCTATCGAGCATAAACTTATCGGCATCTAAGCTGCCGTGTAATGGTGGATGCTCAATCACATCATAATTAATATCTAATTGAGCTAGCGTAGCAGCTAACTTGCTTTTATCTGCATACATTTACAAACAACGTCCTCGTAATTGCACACTTAAATCACGCCATAATACTTCGTCAATAACGTGTTTATCGTCGCAGTATTGTCGCTCTTTAAGCTCTTCATTTAATAATTCAACCGCTTGGTCTTCGAGCATAAGTTTTAAGTTGCTCGACTCTTCAAATACTTCTTGCTCGGCAAAATCTTTAAACTGCCTACGTGTCATTGGCTTATCGAGATTAATTGGGCGTCTGCCCTGTGCTTTAACTGACACCACATAGGCAAAGATTTTATTGCATTGCTCGTCATTCTTTTCGTAAAACTGTTTATTATTGATTTCAAAAGGAGGCGCTTCTTCTTGGCTTGCGCAACCGGCAAGTAAAACAACCAAAAGCCATGCTATTTTTTTCATTATTGGATAAGCCTTAAACAGTGAATGCGCTTTAGTCTACCAAAAATAAAACAACAGAGTAAAAATTCGAACATTTTAAAAAAAATACTTGACCACAAATGCAAAAATATTTAAAGTTCACCCCGCTTGAGACGCAAGACTTAAGCATCCTGTATTTAGGAATGTGGGGCTATAGCTCAGCTGGGAGAGCGCCTGCCTTGCACGCAGGAGGTCAGCAGTTCGATCCTGCTTAGCTCCACCACTTTCCTACCTCTCTTTAGGCAATCTGCCAAATTAAATATCTAAACAAACTCATATTCATATTTCGATTCGTTTTATTTATTTGTTTTAGACACAAAAAAACCGAGCAAAGCCCGGCTTTTTAAAGCAATTACTTTAGTGATTACTCACGAATTTGACCTTCGCCATTCACTAAGTATTTTTCAGTTGTAAGTGACTCAAGACCCATTGGACCGTAAGCATGTAGCTTAGTTGTCGCAATGCCAATCTCGGCACCTAAACCTAACTGTGAACCATCAGAAAAACGCGATGATGCATTAACCATTACCACAGATGCATCCACACTGCGTTGGAATAACTGCGCCGCAGCTTGGTCTTTAGTACAAATCACTTCAGTGTGGTTTGAACCAAACTTAGCAATATGATCAATGGCACCGGCAAAGTCAGGTACAACTTTAATTGCGATTTCTAAATCTAAGTACTCTTCACCAAACTCGTCGTCAGCAAGTACTGTTGCATTATCAAAGTACTCGGCAGCTTTCGCATCTGCATTTACTTTAACGCCTTCTTGACGAAGAACAACTGCACATAGGTTTAAAAACTCATCAGCGATATCTTGATGAACCACTAAACCTTCTAGGGCATTACACACACCTGTACGCTGGGTTTTACCATTTAATAGTAAATTGATTGCTACGTTCAGATCAGCGTCTTTATCTACATAAAGGTGACATACACCTTTAAAGTGTTGGATCACTGGAATAGTACTGTTTTCTGTTACAAAATTAATTAAACCTTCACCACCACGCGGAATGATTAAATCAATAGTGTCACGCTGTTGCATCAGCTCCATGAGCAGACCACGGTCTGGATCTGGGATCACTGAAATCAACGCAGCAGGTAAACCATGCTTTTCAAGTACTTTGTGCATTACACTTGCGATTGCTTGCGAGCTGCGAAGAGCTTCTTTACCACCACGTAAAATAACACCATTACCCGATTTAAAGCATAACGCACCGGCATCAGCCGTCACATTCGGGCGTGCTTCATAAATCATACACACAACACCCAGTGGTACGCGCATCTTGCTGA
The DNA here is from genome assembly GCF_014349195.1 of Pseudoalteromonas sp. BZK2. NCBI lineage: Bacteria > Pseudomonadati > Pseudomonadota > Gammaproteobacteria > Alteromonadales > Pseudoalteromonadaceae > Pseudoalteromonas > Pseudoalteromonas sp. BZK2. The sequence goes on from NZ_JACSOG010000003.1 coordinate 74,524, forward strand.
TCTTAATACCGTTTGGACGCTCTGAAATTTCACGTAATTGGCCTACAGGATCATCAAGGCTAACAATTACTTCGATGCCTTCAGCCATTGCTTCAATGCGTTCATCGTTAAGCGTTAAACGGTCAATCATAGACGCAGCAAGGTTATTATCACGTGCTGCCGCTAAATCGCTTTCGTTCTCTTTGATGATAAACGCTTTGCTTTCGCGTAACGCCTCTGCCATCTCAGTTAACACTTGATTCTTAGTAGCAGTATCAAGTAAAGCTAACTGGGTTGCAGCTTTTGCAGCTTGACTCGAAATATCCGTAATTAAACTCATGACTTCTCCAATAATGCGATATCTTTCTCTGAAACAACTGGGCCGATTGAATCTTGCATTTTTTCGCTAAATTCACTTTGCTCGTTGTCAGCAATAAAATTCAATAAACAGCTACTGTAGTTCGCTGTTGCTTTTGCTAGACGCGTACCATCATCACTACGAACTAAAATGGTATCGCCTACGCCAAATTCTCCGTGTACTGCAACGATTTCATCGCTACGAATACAACCGTCTTCATCTTTTAATGATTCATCGAATGAACCTTCAACGACAACCTCACCCTGCTCGTTAGCTGTGTGAGTCATCCAATGCACTGCTTCTTGCATCGGTTTCTCATATGGTTTGAAGATAGTACCTGGGTTGTCACCCGCAAGCAGTCGGTTAAATGTCTCTTCTTTAAAACCATTTAAAATAAAGGTTGTAATACCATGTGAAGTGGCTTTTTCTGCCGCTTCGATTTTCGTTTTCATACCACCTGTACCAACGGCACTGGTTGCACAACCGGCCATGGCGTAAATTGATTCATCGATGCTATCAATTTCTGGTAAAAGCACTGCATCTTCATGTAAATTCGGATTTTTGTCATAAAGACCATCAACATCCGAAAAAATCATCAATGCATCTGCGTCCGCCGCTGCGGCTACCATTGCCGACAAGTTATCATTGTCGCCAACTTTTAAATCATCAGTTGTTACCGTGTCATTCTCATTAATGATAGGTAATACACCATGCTCCAGTAAGGTGAAAACTGTTTCACGAATACTGGTATAACGCTCACGGTCACGTAAGTCACCATGAGTTAATAAAATCTGTGCTGATGGGAAATCAAAGAAACGATCCCACATCGCCATCATTTCTGTCTGACCGGCAGCAGCCATTGCTTTTTTCATCGTCACTGAACGCTTTTCTTGTTCAGGGAATAAATGCGAACCAGCAGCTACCGAACCCGATGATACTAAAATAACTTCGATACCTTGCGCTCGACAGCGAACGATGAACTGTGCAATGGTCAGTAAATAACGTGAGCGACACCCGTCTTGTTCGGGTGCGATTAATGCGCTACCTACTTTTAGTACTATACGTCGCCAATTTAACTTTTGCATAACTGTTCAACTTTCCATTTTACTATCTGTTCAGTGCCAATTTGCCACTGATTAAAAGACTCGCGTTTAGCTTTACTAAACGCACTGACTATTATCACTTTGCCAAACAACTTATCTATGCACACGACTACGCCACGCAAGTACTGCGATTAGATATAGCACAACTTTTATTCAGTCAGTAGACCAAACGGTTATAAACCATAAGTTGATAAAAAGAGATAAGTGTTGTTTATGTATCGCTGTAAAAAGCTGTGTGAGGCTTTTATTAATAACAACATACATAGAGCCTATACAATCTGGTACACCAACAGATAGGGTGTAGATTGTATGACCGAGATTTAGCTGCCACGATGGGAACTAAACATTGACCAGATAATGAACTTATATTCTATTCAACACGTAATAAATACACACTGAACACGGGAAAGCTCATTTCTATTTAATTAGAAAACAAAGTGTATAAAACACTAAAATTGTTACAAGCAATTGATTATTTAGAGGTAAAGCTCTAGAAAACTGTAGCAACACCGATAAACATTTAGATATCAAATTGTTTGAACACGAAATATAATACGGGAAATTAGGGGTAAAGATCAAGGGCGAAAAGTAATCACAGCTTTTATACTTGCCATAAATAGGAAAAATAAATACTTTTTAACAATAAGTTAGATCACCATATGTTAGCCCTAATGATTTTTTCTCTGCAAACCTGACTTTTGTTTTAGATATAACCCCAAAAAGTAGTAATAACGACTAAAATCGTATTTGAAGCATCAAGTTTGCTTGTGTCTATAGTGATGAGTAAGCTTTAATAAGCAGGCAATTTTATTTCAAAGGTCTAATTGAGGATTGCATTACATCATAAATAATGTGATTCGACCTTTTTTGAACAGTAGTAACAAAAGGATAATTTATTCTATGTCAGCAATTTATATAGCAGGGATCGCATTGTGCTCAGTATTAGCACAGTGGGTCGCATGGGCGTTTCGCGTACCCGCTATTTTATTTTTACTACTAACAGGTTTAGTTTTAGGGCCATTTAGTGGCGTACTAGAACCTGACGCTCTACTGGGTGATTTACTCTTCCCTGTAGTTTCTTTAAGTGTGGCGGTGATCTTATTTGAGGGTTCACTAACCTTACACTTCAGAGAGTTAAAAGGGATTGGTAAGGTAGTTCGTAACCTCTGCTCTATTGGAATGCTCACGACTTGCTTAGTAATCAGCTTCAGCGCTTATTGGATTTTAGAGCTGAACTGGCGAGTTGCTGCAGTACTTGGGGCGGTGCTTGTTGTAACTGGACCTACAGTTATTGCGCCGCTGTTAAACTCTATGAGACCTACTCAAGATATTGACCGCATCTTGCGTTGGGAAGGTATTGTTATAGACCCTATAGGTGCATTATTCGCAGTACTAGTATTTGAAGCTGTCATGCTTGTAGGTCAAGGCGAAGTACTGAGTCATACCATTATCGCGCTCTTTAAAACCCTGGGAGTTGGTTTAACCATTGGTGTCGTTGCCGGTTGGCTTACCACATTGCTGATACGCCGAGAATGGCTACCATTTGAGTTACACAAGTTTGGCATTTTAGCCTTAGTACTGATTAGCTTTACGGTTTCGAACCACCTAAGCCATGAATCTGGCCTCCTCGCTGTTACCGTGTTTGGTATTTGGCTTGCTAACCAAGATGATCTCGAAATTGACTCTGTGCTTGAATTTAAAGAAGACCTTTCGATGATCTTAATTTCATCACTGTTCATCTTACTTGCAGCCCGACTACAGTTATCAGATTTAATGATGTTACATAGCGATGTGTTTATTTTCTTAGCCATCGTGCTTTTTGTGGCTCGCCCAGCCTGTATTGCAATATCGACCTTTAAAACTGATTTACCACTTAAGTCTCGTTTAGTTCTGTCGTGGATTGCACCACGGGGTATCGTTGCCGCTGCGGTGGGCTCTGTATTTGCTCTAAGTATGGTCGAAGCTGGCATTGCCGATGCTGAAAAAATAGTGCCACTTATATTTACTGTAATTATTATTACTGTAGTACTGCAAAGCCTTACAGCAACACCGTTGGCAAAGTTATTAAAAGTACGCCAGCCTGCGCCAAATACTATTTTAATTATTGGCGCAAACCATGTAGCCCGTGCTATTGCTTGCGGCTTAAAAGATCAAAATATTCCGGTGCACTTATCTGATCCTGCATGGGAAAACTGTAAAATGGCACGCATGGATGGCTTACCTTGTTACTATGGTAATCCGCAGTCAGAGCATGCGGAGCGTTATTTACCATTAACAACAATTCGTAGCGTACTCGCGCTTTCACCTAACCGCCATCACAATGCATTAGGCGTACAATACTTCTCGCATTTGTTCGACGAAAAGAATGTATTTTCTCTGCGCTCTTCGACTAACCATGCAAAAGCGAATAAAGACAGTGCGACCTTCTTGTCACGACAAATTCTGTTTGGCGACAATGGCGCTTATGCCCGTTTAAGCAGCTTAATTGCCAAAGGCGGCAAAGTTAGTGCGACGCGTATTTCTGAAGAGTTTAGTTGGGATCAATATAAAGAAGTTAATAGCGAAGCAATCCCATTATTTATTTTAAATGGTGAAAAAAGCGATGATGACGATACGCCTATTAAAATTCGCCCGTTCACGACAAATATGGAAAAACCTCCACAAGTAGGTGAACGTATTGTGGCACTTCAACCGCCTAAACTATCGGTGCTAAAAGACCCGAATAACGGCAAACCAAAAGAAAATAAAGAAGAGAAATAAAAAAAGGCCAGCATTAGCTGGCCTATTTATTTGCATGTATTTTTATTTGCCTACATAGGTAAACGGGCGCGTGCAACGACGCTGTCTGGCATTTTTTCGGCAAGCTTAGCGAGTAAATTTTCGACTTTCTTGTGAGTTGCTTTATCGGCAACCATTGAATGAAATAACCAACGGTAGGCGTCTTCATAATCTCGTGGGCTGCCATAACCTTGATTAAATAGATTAACCAAACGCATTTGTGCCTTTAGGTTACCTTGAGCTGATGCTTCTCGTAAATAGGTCACCGCCATTGCTTTATCTTGCTGCACTAACTGACCTACATCATAGTAGCGACCAAGCTGCTCTAAAGCCGCGCCTAGCCCTTGCTGAGCGGCCTGACGCATGTAATAAACCCCTAACTCTACATTACGGTCTACACACACCGCATAAGCTAGCATATCGCCATACAGGAACTGATATGATGGCAGTGCCATTTTATTGGCTCGCGCTTCGATATCTTGCACTAACTGGCAATCATCTGCCTTGACACGTGCAAGGTGTGTATTTTTATTGATCAAGCCTATTAACTCGCTCTCTGTGTAAAGAGGCACAGCTGTGATAGGCTCTTCAGCCATACTCAGGCTTGAGAAGAGTAATGTTAAAGGCAATAAAACACGCATCAAAATCACTTAAATAAAGTCAGTCTTAGCAAATAATATACAAATATTATACCAAGTGAATTTTAGGCACAAAAAAAGCTGCCGAAGCAGCTTTTTCAGTCACTATGACGATTATGCAAATGGGCTGCGTAATACCATAGTTTCTACACGGTCTGGACCAGTAGAGATGATATCAACTGGAACACCAGTGATTTCTTCAATACGTTTGATGTAATCAAGTGCCGCTTGCGGTAATTGATCAACTGACGTAGCACCTACTGTGTTTTCTGACCAGCCTGGCATCTCTTCGTATACTGGTGTTACTTTCTCGTAACCTTCAGCTGCTAATGGTGTAACGTTCGTTACTGTGCCATCTTCTAACTGGTAACCAGTACAGATTTTTAATGTTTCTAAACCGTCTAAAACGTCTAGTTTAGTTAAACAGAAACCTGAGATGCTGTTGATTTGCACTGCACGGCGCATTGCCACTGCGTCTAACCAACCTGTACGGCGTAAACGACCTGTCGTCGCACCGAACTCATGACCTTTATCACCTAAGTGCTTACCAACTGGATCTTGCTTATCAAGACCGTCGTAAAGCTCTGTAGGGAATGGACCAGAACCTACACGTGTAGTGTAAGCTTTGATAATACCTAACACGTAATCAAGGTGTAATGGACCAAAACCAGCACCAGTCGCTACACCACCAGCTGTTGTGTTTGATGATGTTACGTACGGGTAAGTACCGTGGTCGATATCAAGTAATGTACCTTGCGCACCTTCAAATAAGATGTTGTCGCCCGCTAAACGCGTTTGGTCAAGAAGCTCAGTAACATCAACAACCATTGCTTTTAAGATATCTGCGATAGCCATTGCATCGTCAAATGTCTTTTGGAAGTCAACTGGTTCAGCTTTGTAGTAATGCTCTAAAGTGAAGTTATGGTATTCCAATACTTCTTTAAGCTTGCTAGCAAACTGTTCAGGATTGAATAAGTCACCTACACGTAAACCACGACGTGCAACTTTATCTTCATAAGCTGGACCGATACCACGACCTGTAGTGCCAATTGGCTTATCGCCACGTGCTTTTTCACGGGCTAAATCTAATGCAATGTGGAAAGGTAAAATTAATGGACATGCTTCGCTGATTAATAAGCGCTCACGTACTGGTACGCCACGCTCTTCTAGCATGCCAATTTCTTTCATTAATGCTTCTGGTGATAAAACAACACCATTACCGATCACACACTTAACATTGTCACGTAATACACCCGATGGAATAAGGTGTAAAACCGTCTTTTCACCGTTGATTACCAGAGTATGGCCTGCGTTATGACCACCTTGATAACGAACTACTAAAGATGCTTTGTCTGTAAGGAGGTCAACTACCTTACCCTTACCTTCGTCACCCCATTGGGTGCCTAGTACAACAACGTTTTTACCCATTGCAAATTCACTTAGAAAAAATTAGGACGAGATTTTATCAGAAAACGAGGTGAAAGATCACCCCGTTTAGCTTATTTTTTCTGCGCCTGAATTTTTATCTTCTCAATTACTTAAACAACTACATGCAGAACAGAGGTTTATAAAATTGTTAAGAATAAAAATTAATCACTTACAGAAACAAAAAAGCCCCACAAATTGCGGGGCTTTTGATCATACGAGTATTACTTACTGTACTTTTGTACCTTTCATATAATTAAAGAAGTCGCTATCAGGTGAAATTACCATCACGTCTTGTTTATCTTTAAAGGTATTTTTGTATGCTTCTAGGCTGCGCATAAAACCAAAGAATTCAGCGTCTTTGTTATATGCATTAGCATAGATAGCAGCAGCATCAGCATCACCTTGACCACGAACTGTACGAGCATTACGTTCAGCATCTGCAAGCATTACGGTTACACGGCGGTCTACTTCTGCGCGAATTGTCTCAGCTTTTTCTTGACCTTCTGAACGGTGCTCTTTAGCTACTGCAGTACGCTCAGCACGCATACGCTGGAAGATTGAGCTACTCACTTCTTGTGGTAAGTTAATTTGCTTAACACGTACGTCAAGTACTTCAATACCTAGCTCTTGCGCACTTTCAGACGCTTGAACTAACGCTTCTTCCATCAATTCACTACGCTCGCCAGAGACAATCTCTTTGATTGTACGTGAACCGAAATTAGTACGAAGTCCATTGTTCACCTTTTGCTTAAGCAGTGTTTCAGCATATTGCTTATCACCACGGGCACGTAGGTAAAATGCACTAAAGTCATTAATGCGCCACTTCACATAAGAATCAACGATTAAGTCTTTTTTCTCACTAGTAACAAAGCGGTCAGCTTCACCATCTAGCGTTTGAATTCGTGCATCTAAGCGACGTACTTGGCTAAAGAAAGGTACTTTTAAGTGTAAACCTGGGCCATATACTACAGCGTTATCGTCACTGTCTTTTTCAACTTTGCTGAATAATAAGACAATTGCTTTTTCGCCTTCTTGTACAACAAAAATCGCAGAAAAAGACAGCACAACTGCAAGGGCAAGTATTACTAAACTAAAATTTTTCATCTTACTTATCTCCCCTCATTAAAACGGTCAGTTGCGAAACGATCATTACTTGAATTAACCGTGCTGTTACGTGATGGATTTAACTTATTGCGAAGATCTTGAATATCACTTGAGCTTGGTAGCGCAACACGCGTTGCTGTACCTTGCTTTTCCATGATTTTATCAAGCGGTAGATACATCATATTATTACCGCCCTCTACATCAACTAACACTTTAGAGCTGTTACCTAGCACTTCTTCCATCGCATCGATATATAAGCGCTTACGGGTTACTTCTTTCGCAGCTTGGTACTCAGGTAACAGTTTTTCAAAACGTGCTACTTCACCTTGCGCTTCTAGAGTAATACGCTCACGGTACGCTTCTGCTTCTTGTGTCATTCGCGTAACTTGACCACGGGCACGAGGCTCAATTTCACGAGCGTAAGCCTCAGCTTCACGAATAAAGCGTTCTTCATCTTCTTGTGCAGCAATAGCATCATCAAACGCGTCTTTTACTTCACCCGGCGGACGTGAATCTTTAAAGTTCACATCGCTTACGATAATACCTAAGTTGTAAGGCTCAATGATTTTGTTTAGTTCATCCCACGTTTGTTGGCGCACTAACTCACGACCAGTTGTTAGCACTTGGTCCATTTTTACATGACCAATCACATAACGAAGAGCACTATCAAGCGCTTGTTTCAAGCTGCCATCTGCGTCGGTTACGCTAAACTTGTATAGGTGTGGATCGATAACACGGTATTGTACTTCAAACTCTACATTTACCACGTTCTCGTCTTCTGTCAGCATGAAACCTTTTGCAGATAACGAGCGAACCGCTTCAATATCTACAGGGATCACGCGTTCAATGAAGGTCATTTTCCAACGTAAGCCAGGTTCTGCAATGCGATTGTATTGTCCAAATTGTAAAACAATACCGCGCTCGGCTTCTTTTACCGTGTAAATACCACTTAATGCCCATACAATGACGGCAATAATAAGGATGAAAGAAATGCCTGCGCCACCAAGTCCGCCGCCGTTTTTACCTGGCTTATTACCACCAAATAAACCGCCAAACTTGTTGCCGAATTTACGCATTACCTCGTCTAAATCAGGTGGGCCTTGATCTTTTCCGCCTTTATTATTCCACGGATCTTTATCATTGCCATTATTACCCGGTTCATTCCAGGCCATAGCTATACTCCATTGTTATCTAAATGAATTAGGTTAAATCTATCAAATCTACAGCATTTCTCATACTAAAAAAGACAAATGCTGGCGATTTTTAATCAGTCACTACAAAAGAGTCGAGGTCTTGTCCCATCTCTTTTTTCAAGCGATTCCATTCTGCCATTGGCAAGCGTACCGATAACAACCAGTTTCCTTGCTCATCAAAACGTTCTTGATGAACTGCGTTTAAGTTGAATAATGCTGCACGAATACGACCATGTTGTGGTGGTAATTTTAGCTCATCAGCAAACATCTTCTTGGCAAGTAACTCATTAATTGCCTCACTTAGCAGTTCACAGCCAACGCCAGTGCGCGCCGACAACCAGACTCGTACCGGTTGACCTTCGTCGTTTCTATCTATACGTGGCGCAACGTCATCTAGCGCATCAATTTTGTTATAAACCAATAATTGCGGCACTTCATCTGCTTCGATTTCTTTTAAAACAGACTGTACTTGCTCAATATTTTCTTTTCGACGAGGGTCTGCCACATCGATAACATGCAACTGTAAATCAGCTTCACGGGTTTCTGTTAAGGTCGCTTTAAATGCTGCAACAAGGTCATGAGGTAAGTGACGAATGAAACCTACCGTATCCGCTAAAATAATTGGACCTATATCGCCGATGTCTAACTTACGTAAGGTTGGATCTAGGGTTGCGAATAGCTGATCAGCAGCATACACATCTGAGTCAGTAATACGGTTAAATAACGTTGATTTACCCGCATTGGTATAACCTACTAGTGACACAGTTGGAATTTCATTTCGCGTACGCGCACGTCGCCCCTGCTCACGTTGAACAGCAACTTTATCTAAACGGGCACGAATATTTTTAATTCTTGCGCGCAGTAATCGTCTATCGGTTTCGAGCTGGGTTTCACCCGGACCACGTAACCCTATCCCGCCTTTTTGTCTTTCAAGGTGGGTCCAACCACGGATCAAGCGAGTAGAAATATGGCGTAACTGAGCTAACTCAACCTGAAGTTTACCTTCGTGAGTTCGCGCTCGCTGCGCAAAAATATCTAAGATCAAACTCGTACGATCAAGAACGCGGCACTGGCAAACGCGCTCTAAATTGCGTTCCTGTGACGGGCTAAGTTGATGGTTGAAAATAATGACATCTGCATTGTGGATTTTGACAGTTTCAGCGATTTCTTCTGCTTTTCCGGTCCCGACGAAAAGTTTCGGATGCGGTGCTTGACGACTGCCTTGCACAATCGCCAAACTACTAACACCAGCAGAAGATACCAACAACTCTAATTCGTGAAGATCTTCGCGATCTCCTTCTTTAGGTAAGTCGATATGAACTAAAACTGCCTGTTCGCCGGCTTCATAACGGTCAAACAAGCATTACGCTCCTAAGTTTAAAAATTTCCAGATTCTTGCTCTTCTGAATCATCACTTCCTTGAACGCCTTGGAAGTTAACAGAACGCGCTGGAACAACAGTTGAAATAGCGTGTTTATACACCATTTGATTTACGGTGTTTTCAAGTAAAATAACAAATTGGTCAAATGACTGGATTTTACCCTGCAATTTAATGCCATTAACCAAAAAGATTGATACTGGAATGCGCTCACGACGTAACGCATTTAAAAATGGGTCTTGTAACGACTGGCCTTTTGCCATGTTATTTTCCTTCGTTCTAGGTGTTATTATAATTAAGTAGCTGAACTAATTTAACAAAGCTAAAAAACTTTCAGCTACTACTAGCTTAGCGAACTTACTACACGTTGCAAGTTTTCTTCATCACCCGTAGTCAACCAAATTACTTCAGGCCAACCTCTTAACCAAGTCAGTTGTCGCTTGGCTAACTGCCGTGTGGCTGCAATACCACGAAAGACCATTTCATCATAGTCAATTTCGCCAGCAATGTAATCCCACATTTGTCTATAACCCACACAACGAATCGAAGGTAGGTCTGGGTGTAAATCCTTACGTTTATATAGGGATGAAACTTCATTTTCAAACCCCTGATCGAGCATTATTTTAAACCTTTTCTCAATTCGCTGATGTAATTCACTGCGATCATCAGGTGCAATGGCAAATTGATAGAAAGTATAAGGAAGCTCAGGCTGCTTTTGTTTTTGCAGCTCAGTCATTGTTTTACCTGTTATACGATACACTTCTAATGCACGATTAATTCTTTGCGAATCATTTTCGCTCATTTTTTTCGCTGCATCAGGATCGATTTTCACAAGTTCTTTATGCAAATGTGGCCAACCAAACTGCGCTGCTTCTTTTTCGAGTTCAGCACGTACTTCAGGTGATGCCTCTGGTAGCGGTGATAAGCCATCAATAAGCGACTTAAAATACATCATTGTACCGCCAACCAATACAGGTACTTTACCTTGCTGATGAAATAGATCAATCTTTTCAATTGCATCACGGCGAAAATCTGCCACTGAATAACTTTCTGCTGGGTCGATAATATCAATTAAGTGATGCGGCGCACGAGCAAGCTCTTCGGCATTTGGCTTTGCCGTGCCGATGTCCATATCTTTATAGACTAATGCTGAATCAACACTGATTATTTCTGTGTTTAAATGCTCACACAGCGAAATTGCTAAATCTGTTTTCCCTGCAGCGGTTGGTCCCATTAAAAAAATGACGGGTAAGTTATTCAAGCCTAAATACCTTGCTTAGTTTAAAAACTGAGATAGTTCTATTTTAACTGCTTTTTGACGTAAACGTTGCATAGTTTGTGGATTATTTTCTAACCGAGCTACTTGCTCCATAAAGGCTTGGCTTGCGTAATAACGTGTTGGTATTTGTTGAGCTAACCAAGCTAACCATTCATCGAGTGAACTTGGTGAGGCTTTACAGCCAGCAATAAGCCGCTCAATAGCATCACTTACATCAAGTAAATACACGCAAGGCGGAAGCTTTTTAACCATCACAAACTGTTTTTCTATTACTAAATCAAAACCAAGCAAGGTAAACCACGACTGCTGAGCATTTAACGCACTAATATCATCAGCACTTGCATTTACTCGCACAGGTAACAACAAGGCTTTGCCATCAAGGCTACCTGCTTGCTCTACGTGCGCTTGCCAGTCGAGTGCTAAAGCATGCTTAAAGTGCGCAGCAAAGAGTTGGTTGTCTTCACTAAATACGCATTCGCCCTCGCGTACGTGGATGAGTTTGGCAAGCTTAGCTTGCTCAACAACCGGTACTTTAACGCTTGGCTCTGGGCGTACTTGGTCAAAATGCGCAGCATGTTGCTCGCTGATCTCTTGATAAAATGCATTGACATCTTGGTGAGATGTTTTACTGCGGCCCTGGCTGTCACTACTAAAACCACCGCCAGAGCTCCCTGCTCCAGTTGCCCCAGAATAACTCACTGAACGTGTCGGCTGTAATTCAGATTTAGGGTAATCATACTGCTCTGTTGGCGCTGATTGAGTAAAACTTGGCTGTGTGCTGCTTGAGTGCGCCTCATCAAACGGAGCATGCTGAAAAGCAGTGTCATTATGCTCTGTAAAACCAGCTTCGTGCTGAAGCGGCACCACCACTTGTTTTATTGCCTGCAGGATAAAGTCATGCACTAAACGGCCTTGATGAAAACGCACTTCATGTTTTGCTGGGTGCACGTTTACATCGACCTGACGTGGGTCAATATCAATATAAATGACAAAACCGGGTAGCTCTTCTGAACCTGCGACTTCTTCAAAGGCTTGGCGGATTGCATGCAAAATGAGTTTATCGCGCATCATGCGATTATTCACATAGGTATATTGCGTGCTATTCGTTGAGCCCACGGGCAATACCCAACCTCGCAACATCAAACCTGCTTCACCTGACTGAATATGCAGCCCCTGTTCACTAAATGCTTTACCCGCCACTTGTGCAACACGGCTTATCGCTTGCTCAGGGTTTGGTTTAGCACGGTATTGACGCACGACCTTGCCATTATGAGTCAGGGTGATAGAGACATCAAAACGACTCAGCGCAATACGCTTTATGAGCTCATCAATATGTGAAAACTCGGTTTTCTCGGTGCGAAGAAATTTACGGCGCGCAGGGGTGTTAAAAAATAAGTCTTTCACCTCAATGGTGGTACCATCAGGGTGTGCGGTTGGCTTAATCTGCACCGCCATATCGCGACCTTCAGCAAACGCTTGCCATGCAGCCTCTTGCTGCTTTGGCTTTGAGCTTAAGGTTAAGCGAGAAACAGAACTAATTGATGCTAACGCTTCACCACGAAAACCCAGTGAGCAAATGTTCTCAAGATCATCGAGTGACTTAAGCTTACTCGTAGCATGGCGCGACAAGGCTAATGTTAGCTCATCTTTATTAATGCCAGAGCCATTATCGCGGATACGAATTAGCTTATGCCCACCACGCTCAATATCTATTTGAATGCGCGTTGCGCCAGCATCTAAACTGTTTTCTACCAGCTCTTTAACAACGGATGCTGGGCGTTCAACCACTTCACCCGCAGCAATTTGGTTAGCCAATCGCGCGGGTAGTATTTCTATACTCATAGTGTTCCTAACACGAAAATTGACTAGCTTTGAGGAATATCAAGCTCTTGACCAATAAATAAGGTGTTCGATTTTAAGTTGTTGGCCGTTTTTAGCTTACTCACAGAGGTGTTGTATCTGCTTGCTAAAATACTTAACGATTCACCAGGGCGAACTTTGTGTTTAGTCGAAAACTGCGACTTTAACTTAGCAAATAGTGAATCATCTGGTGGATTCTTCATGTAGTAATTTTTAATCGAGGTGAAAATTGCTTTAGCTAAGCGCTCCTGATGCTGCGCCGTTTTTAGCATTCGCTCTTCACGCGGATTCGAAATAAACCCTGTTTCGACCAAAATAGACGGAATATCGGGTGATTTCAATACCGCAAGGCTCGCCGCTTGCGGGCGTTTTTTATGCATTTTAGCCACTTTTCGTAATTCGCTAACCACTTCTTCTGCGACACTAAAACCTGTTTTCATCGAGTGATCCATCGACATATCTAGCAGTGCTTGTGCTAAATATTTTTCGCTTGCAGTATCTTTTAATACCCCAGCTGCACCACCTAAAAGCTCTGAGTGTTTTTCTTTATCCTCAATCCATTTACCAATTTCTGAATTTGCACGGCGCAGTGATAGCACCCACACTGAGGCACCGTTTGGCTGCGGGCTAGTAAAGGCATCCGCATGAATCGACACAAAGAAATCAGCTTTTTTCTTACGAGCTATGCTGGTACGGGTGTTTAGATTTACAAAGTAATCACTGCGGCGCACCATACGCGAAATCATGCCTTTTTCAGCATCTATCATTCGCTCTAAGCGCTTCGCTATTTGTAGCGTAATATCTTTTTCATAAGTGCCTGACGGGCCAATTGAACCTGGGTCTTCACCACCATGACCTGCATCAATGGCAATAACAATATCGCGCTCTTGATTAAGTTCGCGTTTTTTCACACTGGTATTGGTCGAAACAACGGGCTCAGCCTTCGGTGTTTTATCAACAAGGTCAACCACTAAACGATGCTTGTAGGGATCGGTTGGTAGTAAAGCAAATACAACAGGTTTACTGGCACGGGCTAGCTCAAAGACAAAACGTACACTTTTGCTGTCTTTTGGTTTTGAGTAACGCAGTTTGGAAACAATCTGATGCTTTTTAGGAATAGCAGGCAAGCTATCTAGTTTGTCGGTATTTTTTAAATCAATGACTAAACGAGCTGGGTTTTTCAGCATGAAATAGCTGAAATCAGGCTTATCGTTTAAATCAAAGACCACTCGAGTGCTGTCAGGTGAGGGCCACACTCGTACGCTATTAATGGTATTTTGTGCAAGCGCAATCTGGCTAACAACCAATAACATCAAAGTAGTTAATAGTTTAAACGTACAACGACCCATTTTTACTAATACACCTTTATTTTTATATGTTTATTCTTGCGCGCTCGTAAGTTGCTGAACGATAGTCTTACCACGCTCGGTTAAGCTATTAATTGTAATAGCACGCGCCTCGCCTTCATAGCGTAGGGTGATATCAAGATCTGGTGTTGGAATAAATTCGCCGCCTTTTTCAGGCCATTCCACAACACAAATGGCCTGTGGTGAAAAATAGTCACGAATTCCCATATATTCAAGTTCTTCAGGATCACCTAAGCGATATAAATCAAAGTGATAGACATCAGCTTTGGCTAATTGGTAAGGCTCAACCAGTGTATAAGTTGGACTCTTAACCTTACCTTGATGACCGAAACCGTGCACGATACCACGGGTTAATGTCGTTTTACCGGCACCTAAATCACCATGTAAATAGATGACTGCTCCTTGCTCCATTAAGGTTGCAAGTTGCTTACCCATATTAACCGTTGCTGCTTCATCAGCGAGTGGAAAACCAACACTGTCGGTCATTATTACCTCATGAAAAACTAAAAACACATTGCTTTGTTAATCATACCAGAATATTTTTGTAAGGCGAGAATCACTCTTATGACTATTTTGACAAAAAAAAGCCGGCAAAGTTGCCGGCTTTTTAGCTTAAACAGAATTTTGTTTACAGACCTAGTTTCTTCTCAAGGTAGTGGATGTTTGTACCACCGTTTTGGAAGTTCTCATCTGCCAAGATTTTCTTGTGCAGTGGTGTGTTGGTCTTGATGCCATCAATCACTAATTCGTTTAACGCATTGCGTGAACGAGCAATGGCTACATCACGGTTTTCACCGTAACAGATCAGCTTACCAATCATTGAATCGTAATGAGGTGGTACTGTGTAATCTGCGTAGATGTGGCTGTCCCAACGAATACCTAAACCGCCAGCAGGGTGGAATCGCGTGATTTTACCTGGTGATGGAATAAAAGTGTCTGGGTCTTCCGCATTAATACGGCACTCAATTGCGTGACCACGAATAACCACATCTTCTTGTGTGAATGATAGTGGCTGGCCAGCTGCAATTTTTAGCTGTTCTTTGATTAAGTCAACGCCAGTAACCATTTCTGTTACTGGGTGCTCAACCTGAATACGGGTATTCATTTCGATGAAATAGAACTCGCCGTTTTCGTATAAGAATTCGAACGTACCTGCACCGCGATAACCAATTTCGATACATGCACGAGTACAACGGTCACCGATGAACTTACGCATTTCAGCTGTGATACCTGGCGCTGGCGCTTCTTCAACAACTTTTTGGTGACGACGTTGCATTGAACAATCACGCTCACCTAAGTGAACTGCATTGCCTTGACCGTCTGCCAGTACTTGAACTTCGATGTGACGTGGGTTTTCAAGGAATTTTTCCATGTAAACCATGCCATTACCAAAGAACTGCTTAGCTTCTTGCTGAGTAAGAGCGATTGAATCAATCAGTTCTTTTTCGCTGCGAACAACACGCATACCACGACCACCGCCGCCGCCTGCTGCTTTAATGATTACAGGGTAACCAATACGCTTAGCGATTTGAATGTTGCGCTCACTGTCTGCCGTTAATGGGCCATCAGAACCTGGTACACAAGGTACACCGGCTTTACGCATCGCTTCGATTGCAGAAACTTTATCACCCATTAAACGAATCGTGTCGCCTTTAGGACCGATAAATACAAAGCCGCTTTGCTCAACTTGATCAGCAAAGTCTGCATTTTCAGAAAGGAAACCATAACCTGGGTGGATAGCAACTGCGTCTGTTACTTCTGCCGCTGCAATAATGCGCGGAATATCTAAGTAACTTTCAGTGGCTGCTGGTTTACCAATACAAATTGTTTCGTCTGCCAGTAACACGTGCTTAAGATCACGGTCTGCCGTTGAATGCACAGCAACAGTTTTGATCCCAAGCTCTTTGCAGGCGCGCAGTACGCGAAGTGCAATTTCACCTCGGTTTGCAATGACTACTTTATCTAACATAGAGTTGGCCTTTTGTTGCGCTATTATTCAATGATGAATAAAGGTTGATCGAATTCTACTGGCTCGCCATTTTCAACTAAGATAGCTTTTACTGTGCCTGCTTTATCAGATTCGATTTGGTTCATCATCTTCATTGCTTCAACGATACATAACGTATCGCCAACATTTACTTTAGAACCTACTTCTACGTATGGTGCTGCTTCTGGAGAAGCCGCTGAGTAGAATGAACCAACCATAGGAGATTTAACTTGATGGCCAGTCGGTGCAGCTGGAGCAGCCGCTTCTGCTGCTGGTGCCTCTGCTACTGGAGCTGGAGCCGCTGCTGGTGCAGGTGCTGCAAACTGCTGTGGTGCATACTGCATTGCAGGTGCTGCAGACATGTTGTTACGATTGATGCGTACTGACTCTTCACCTTCAGTGATTTCTAATTCAGCAATACCAGATTCTTCTACTAGTTCGATAAGTTTTTTGATCTTGCGAATATCCATTGAACGACCCGCCTGTTAGTTATTTAAAAAATTAATGTGTGTTTTGCAACCGGCTAACAGCAGCTTCAAGTGCCACCTTATAACCCATTGCTCCTAATCCAATAATGACGCCTTGTGCCACATCCGAAAAATACGAATGATGACGGAATGCTTCTCGAGCATGCACATTACTTAAATGCACCTCGTAAAAGGGAATGTTTACACTGAGTAATGCATCCCGTAAGGCTACGCTTGTATGCGTAAATGCAGCAGGATTGATAATTATTGCATCAACCATTTGCCATGCATCGTGAATGCGTTCTATTAATGCAGCTTCACTGTTACTTTGGAAATGCGTTAAATCAACATTGAGACCGGCAGCAACCAAGCTAAGTTCAGCTATAATCTCATCAAGAGATTGAGTACCGTACTTTTCTGGTTCACGCTTGCCAAGCATGTTTAAATTTGGCCCATTTAGAACTAAAAGTTTGAATTTTGCAGCCATAATACGCGATATATCCTATAAGTAAGCAGTTTAACCATATTCATCATAAACCCACGCTTAACCTAAGCGTGCTGATGTAAAATAGCAACTATTTCTCACGTTAACCACCTATTATAGATATTTCGACGTAAATAGCAGCAAAATACTGGTCTAATCACTCCCCATTCGTGGTAAAGTCAAGCATAGCAAGGCACACAACAGTGTCATTCCAGCTGTTTTCCTGTTGATAAATTGAGCTTCAATCAGTGAATTTGCTATTTTTCACTTAAAATAAGTATTTTTTACGATGCAGATACAAAAACGCCACTCAGATGAGTGGCGTTTTGCTATTTTCTTGCACGTTTGCGTTTATTTAGCGGTATTTCGAACTTTTGCTAAATGTTCTGCAAAGTCTTTGGCATTTAAAAAGCCTGTTACACGTTGCTCTAAAAGCTCATTACCTTGGCTATCAAAGAACAAAATGCTCGGCAACCCAAATACCGTGTATTCTTCCATTAGCTCTATGGTCTTTGCATCGCTTTCAGTTAAATCGATTTGAATTAATTCAAAGTGAGCAAACAGCTCTTGCACTTTAGCATCAGGAAACGTGTAGTGCTCAAACTCTTTACAGGCAACACACCAGTCGGCATATAAGTCGACCATCACTAAGCGCCCCTCGCTACTTGCCTGTGCAATTTCTTCTTTTAATTCACTTAGATTAGCAACTTGTCTAAAACCATGTGTTTGTACAGCAGCTTCAGCAACTACCGCTTTACTAGGCCAAAAATAATTTTTCGTTAAACTTGCCCCAGTTACAACCAATAAGGTTGCTGCAAACCACAATGTTGTTTTTAGCTTGCCTTGTGATTGGCCACTTTGCCAATGGTGTAAATAAAGCGCTGTAGCAAGTGCTAATAAACCCGCCATTAACCAAATGATTTCAATATCAACAATACGCTCAAGCAGAATAAGCGGCACGACCAGCATAATGAAACCAAATAGGGTTTTCACTTGCTCCATCCAACCACCGGCTTTTGGTAGTAATTTACCACCAGAAGTCCCCAGTAATAATAATGGTAAGCCCATGCCTAAACTGAGCACATAAAGTGTTAAACCACCAACTAGATAGTCACCACTTTGCGCCACATAAAGTAAAGCAGCAGATAAAGGTGCTGTTGTACATGGTGAAGCAATCAAACCAGACAGTACACCCATCATAAATACGCCAACATAGTTGCCGCCTTTTTGCTGGTTACTAACCTGAGTGAGTTTATTCATCATGCCGCTAGGTAACTTGATTTCGTACCAGCCAAACATCGACATTGCCAGCAATACAAATAAGATACTAAAGCTAATTAGTACAGTAGGATGCTGTAAATACCCTTGTACTTGCCCACCTAATGATGCAACCACTAAGCCCAGTGCTGCGTAAGTAACGGCCATACCTTGTACATACACAAAAGACAGCGAGAACGCTTTTTTAGTCGACAAATTCTGCTGACCCGCAATAAGGCTCGACAAAATCGGAAACATTGGGAATACGCATGGTGTAAAGGCAAGACCAACACCCACTAAAAAGAAGATTACTAGGTTAGTTAGTAAACCTTGCGATGCCAGCTTATCGGTATATGACTGCTCACCAGCTGGTTTTGAAACTTCTTGAGAAGGGGCTGATGACGCTTCATTAGTATCGGCTGCTTGTGTTAATGCCGCTAATGCGTTCCCCGCATCTGCAGCCTGTGATACTTGCTCACCTGCAATCACAGATAAAGGAATGGTTCTAACTTCTGGCGGATAACATAACCCCGCCTCGGCACAGCCTTGAAAACGCACTTTAACAACCGCATCTTCTGTGACGTTACTGAGCTTAGAAACCACACTTAACGAATCAAAGAATACCTCAGTCTTACCAAAAAACTCATCTTCAATAATCACGCCCTTGCCAAGATCAGGAACTTCAATATCAGCGCCTTTGGCAATAATTTCGACTTTCTTTTTGTAAAGGTAATAATCAGGCGCAATATCCCAGCCAATAAATAAGGTTTTGCCTTGCTGGTCAAAATCGAAAACAAACGCCTGATCAACCGGGAGAAATGTTTGCTCCGCAGGTTGTAGTAGATTTCCAAGTAAATTGTTATTACTTGCACTTGCTGGCATAAGCCACAATGCACAAAGTAATAAAAGGAACGATCGCATTAATTAAGTACCTCATCCATCCAATTAAAATAGGCTAAATTGCCCGTAGCCACATCAACGACCTGAATTTCAGGCACCTCATAACTATGCAATTTCTTGATAGTTTGGATCACCTCATTCATTTTTTCTGACTTAGTTTTGATCAGTAACTTACTTTCAATAGCTTGAGTCACCTCGCCTTCCCACATGTAAATAGATTCAATAGTAGGCAAAATGTTCACACAAGCAGCCAGCTTTTCTTTAACTAGATGCTGTGCCAACTGACGGGCTTCAGCCTCATTTGCACAAGTCGTAAAAATAAGTCGAAAATGCGTAGTCATAAGGAACCTTTATTTGATTACGTGAGTCGCACCATAGTAGCCGATAGTAACTATAATGTGTAGCGAGCAAGGTGATCCTAGGTTCCGTCTTGAAAAATGACCTGCTCACCCCAATTTATATTTCACTGACTCGAAAGAGAATGACATTTTTTAGAGAGCGTTATGTTTAGATTTTTGTTTTTGTTATTTATTTTAGTGCCGATTGTGGAGATCGCGTTACTCATCCAAGTGAGTGAAGTGATCGGCGGCTTTGCCACCATAGCGCTTGTAATTGTGACCGCGATTGTCGGTGCGAAATTAGTGAAGCAACAAGGTATGGGCGCGATTCAAAACGTGCAATTACAAATGGCACAAGGGCAAATGCCTGCAAAAGAATTATTTACTGGATTATGTGTGATTATCGCCGGTGTTTTATTAATGACACCAGGCATCATGACTGACTTTTTTGGCTTTTTACTACTTACGCCAGCAATCCGCAACAAACTGGCTGCAGGCCTTGCTAGTCAAGCGACTGTGCGTATGAGTTCACAGGCAAATCAAGGCTCTGCACACTTCCAATATCATAGTAAAACAACCACTCATGAAGAGCCAAACCATCAACCTACAACTATTGATGGTGAATTTGAGCGAAAAGATTAAAATTTTTTAATTTTTTTACTTGGATTTTTTTAAGCCACCCCCATTAATGAATGCAATGAAACGCAACGGGTGGCTTAACACTCCCCTGCAATAACACAAGATTTTTTCTGTACTGTTCAGAAACTGTTAGGAGAACTAAATAAATGAACATTCGTCCTTTACATGATCGCGTCATCGTTAAGCGTCTAGAAGAAGAAACTAAGTCTGCTGGCGGTATTGTATTAACTGGCTCTGCAGCTGAAAAATCAACTCGCGGAGAAGTTATCGCTGTTGGTAATGGCCGTGTTTTAGACAACGGTGAAGTAAGAGCATTAGAAGTTAAAGCCGGTGACACTGTGCTGTTCGGCTCTTATGTTGAAAAAGTTGAAAAGATCGAAGGTCAAGAGTACCTGATCATGCGTGAAGATAACATTCTAGGCATTGTAGGCTAATCCTACTTTTCGTTTAGCAACCCGTTTACAGAATTTAAGAGGAATTTAATCATGGCAGCAAAAGAAGTACTTTTTGCAGGTGACGCACGTGGCAAAATGCTAACTGGCGTAAACATTTTAGCTAACGCAGTAAAAGTAACTTTAGGTCCTAAAGGCCGTAACGTTGTATTAGACAAATCATTCGGCGCGCCAGTGATCACTAAAGATGGTGTATCTGTAGCTAAAGAGATCGAGCTTGAAGACAAGTTCGAAAACATGGGCGCTCAAATGGTTAAAGAAGTAGCGTCTAAAGCGAATGACGCTGCAGGTGACGGTACAACAACTGCAACAGTATTAGCGCAAGCTATCGTAAACGAAGGCTTAAAAGCAGTTGCAGCGGGTATGAACCCAATGGACCTTAAGCGTGGTATCGACAAAGCAGTTACTGCAGCAGTTGAAGAGCTTAAAGCACTGTCTGTTCCATGTGCAGACACTAAAGCAATTGCACAAGTAGGTACTATTTCTGCTAACTCTGATAAAGAAATCGGTAACATCATTGCAGAAGCAATGGAAAAAGTAGGCCGTGATTCAGGCGTTATCACTGTTGAAGAAGGTCAGTCGTTAGAAAACGAACTAGACGTAGTTGAAGGTATGCAGTTTGACCGCGGTTACCTTTCTCCATATTTCATCAACAACGCTGAAAAAGGCGCTGTAGAGCTAGACAACCCATTCATTCTACTTGTAGACAAAAAAGTATCTAACATCCGTGAGCTACTACCTACATTAGAAGCTGTTGCTAAAGCTAGCAAGCCACTACTTATCATTGCTGAAGACCTTGAAGGTGAAGCACTTGCAACACTTGTTGTAAACAACATGCGCGGTATCGTTAAAGTATCTGCGGTTAAAGCACCAGGTTTTGGCGACCGTCGTAAAGCAATGCTACAAGACATCGCAGTGTTAACAGGTGGTACTGTTATTTCTGAAGAAATCGGTTTAGAGCTAGAGAAAGCGACAATCGAAGACCTAGGTACAGCGAAGCGCGTTGTGATCACTAAAGATGATACAACAATCATCGACGGTGCAGGCGAAGAAGACGGCATCAATGGTCGTGTTGCACAAATCAAAGCACAAATCGAAGAAGCGACGTCTGACTACGATAAAGAGAAACTACAAGAGCGTATGGCTAAACTAGCTGGCGGTGTTGCAGTAATCAAAGTTGGCGCAGCAACTGAAATCGAAATGAAAGAGAAAAAAGACCGCGTTGAAGATGCTCTACACGCAACTCGCGCAGCGGTTGAAGAAGGTGTTGTACCAGGTGGTGGTGTTGCACTAGTTCGCGTAGCAAGCAAACTTGTTGAACTTGCTGGCGACAACGAAGACCAAAGCCACGGTATCAAAGTTGCACTACGTGCGATGGAAGCACCACTTCGTCAAATCGTAACTAACGCAGGTGACGAAGCATCTGTTGTTGTTAACTCAGTAAAAGGCGGTGAAGGTAACTACGGTTACAACGCAGCATCAGGCGAGTACAACGACATGATCGAAATGGGTATCTTAGACCCAACTAAAGTAACGCGTTCTGCACTACAGTACGCAGCTTCAATCGCGGGTCTTATGATCACAACTGAAGCAATGGTTGCTGAAATCCCGAAAGATGAGCCAGCTGCTCCAGATATGGGCGGCATGGGCGGCATGGGTGGTATGGGCGGCATGATGTGATAAACATCACCTCCTAAGCACCTCGCTTAAAAAACCCAGCTTCGGCTGGGTTTTCTTTTAGCTATCAGTTTTAAGCTGTCAGCTATCACAGAAACTGACGGCTGACGGCTGACGGCTGACGACTGACGGCTGACGGCTGACGGCTGACGGCTGACGGCTCAGTTAACCAACTCCCTCACTATCGCAAACAAGTCACTCGGTAACATGCCTCTTTCGCCTTCACGTTCTGCGGCAATATCACCGGCTTTTGCATGTAAGGTTACACCTAAACACGCTGCTTGCTGAGGAGTAAGCCCCTGTGCGATTAGTGCCGCTATGATACCTGTTAATACATCGCCACTGCCACCAACCGCAAGTGCAGGGTTACCGTCGGTACACACCCATGTTTGGTTATTATCAGCAATTAAACTGCCAGCACCTTTGAGTACACAAGTAGTGGTATAGCTACGTGCGAGCTGCTTTACCGCATGAAAGCGATTTTCTTCAATATCGCGAGCGCGACAATTAAGTAACCTTGCAGCCTCACCGGGGTGTGGTGTGATTACGGTATTAGCCAATGGAAATGACGAAGCATGCTGAGCCATTAAATTAAGTGCATCTGCATCAATAACCAGAGGCTTGTTATTAGTAAAGCAATACTGCATGACGGTTTCAAAGGTTGTTTCCGACCAAGTGTCTTGACCAAGTCCAGGGCCAATAGCCACACAGGTTGCCCACTCTAGGGCGCTAATCAGGTTTGTATCTGTCACCATTAGTTCTGGCCGGCCAATACTCACTGGTAGAATAGAGCTACTATGGGTATACACTTTGACCATACCCGCACCGGTGCGAAGCGCTGCCTCTGCAGTTAAACGAATAGCGCCTGCAGTGCCTGAATTACCACCAATACACAGCAATTTACCATGGCTGGTTTTATGGCTGTTGTTATCGCGATCAGAAAGCCTCGGCTGTGTCTGATAATTGATAAGCTCTGCCGTGGGTGATGTCAGTTTTAAAAAGGCATCTTCAATACCTAAATCATTAAACTCTAATGTCCCTGTATGCTCTCGCCCTTGCCCTGTCACTAAACCTTGTTTAATACCTACAAAAGTCACAGTGAGCGCGGCTTTTATTGCCACTCCTTGTACGACACCTGTGTCGGCATGTATGCCTGAAGGTAGATCAATAGCAACTATCGGCACTTGGCTTTCGTTGGCAGCTTTAATCAGCTGTGAAAAAGGCTCGCGCACCGCGCTTTGAATTCCCGTGCCAAGCAGGCCATCAATAATGATATCTGCTTGCTCAATAGCACTGGCATCAGCGGTAATTGTCCCTCCTGCGTTGAGCCAAGCTTGCTGAGCACTGAGCGCATCACCTTTGAGCGGTTTATCAGGTATTGCTGCAATAACCGTAACCTGTTTGCCCGCTTGTTTAGCTAAACGAGCAACAACATAACCATCGCCGGCATTATTACCAACGCCCGCTAACACAACGAATGTACTTGCTTTAGGAAAATAGCTGATAGCTTGCTGATAAGTCGCCAGCCCTGCTCGCTCCATAAGCTCATACAAGGTGATACCAGAACGCTTAGCTGCGGGTCCTTCATGGTCACGCACTTGCTCTGCTAAAAATACTGACTGCGAGAGAACAACTGACATATCTATCCTTAAATTGGCCTTTTAATCAGCATATAAGCACAGGTAAGTGCAGTCAATGAGGCATAAAAAAACGGCGCGTAACTTACATTACGCGCCGTTTCTTTAAAGCTTTAGTGACTTACTCAGTGTCTGGTAAGTTGCGACCGTAGAAGATTTCTTGCATCTCGCGGGTCAGCTTAGAGTAGATAACTTCTTCTTCTTCTTCAGAAAGATCTGCTGTAGAAACACCGAATAGGTAAGTATTCAAGTCAGTTTCTTTTAACATCATCTTCGTGTGGAACAAGTTCTCTTGATACACGTTCACGTCCATCATTTGGTACGCTTCTTTGGTATCTTCAGTCATGTAGTTCTGAATTGAGTTAATTGCGTGATCGATATAGTGTTTAACACCATCTACGTCACGAGTAAAACCACGTACGCGGTAGTCAATTGTTACAACATCAGACTCAAGGCTGTGAATTAAGAAGTTTAACGCTTTTAATGGCGAAATAATGCCACACGTTGATACTTCGATATCAGCACGGAACGTACAAATACCATCATCAGGGTGTGCTTCTGGGTATGTGTGAACACAGATGTGGCTCTTGTCTAAGTGCGCTACTACTGTTTCAGGAAGAGGGCCCGGCGCCTCATCAACGTCATACGTTGTTTGTTGCTCAATTGGCTCTTCAGAGATCAAGATTGTCACGCTGGCACCTTGCGGATCATAATCTTGGCGAGAAACGTTTAGAATGTTTGCGCCAATAATATCCACAACTTCACCTAAAATATCGGTAAGGCGATCAGCACTGTACTGTTCGTCGATATATTCAATATATTCTTTACGCTGTTGTTCCGTCTTTGCGTAACAAATATCGTAAATACTAAAGCTTAAGCTCTTAGTTAAGTTATTAAAGCCATGAAGCTTAATTTTATCGAAGGGTTTATTCATGCTAAACCAACCTTAAAACGAGTGAAACCTGCACCAGCAGAAATAAAAGTTCGCGGATTTTATACGAATTTTCTGCTCGGAAAAAGCGTTATTTTACCTGTTCTAGCACAACTTCATGACTATGCGTAATTTCTACTGTTTTATCAAGCATTAAGGCTACAGAACAATACTTTTCAGCAGACAGTTGTACCGCTCTTGCAAGGTGCTTTTCAGAGACATTATCACCGGTAACCACAAAGTGTAGGTTAATCTTAGTAAACACGCGAGGCGCTGATTCAGCACGCTCAGCTGTTAGCTTAACTTGCACATCAGAAAATGACTGCTTGGCTTTTTTTAAAATACTAACAACATCAACAGATGAACAACAACCTGCTGACATTAAAACCATTTCCATTGGGCTTGGCGCAGCACTATCGCTACCTGCATCAAAAACTACATTATGACCTGAATTTGAAAGGCCAATAAACGTATCGCCTTCTACCCATTTTACATTCGCTTGCATGTGCTTTATCTCTTAAAGTTATTTTGCTTGATTGTAAGCAAGTCACACACAGATGCAAGGGATAAGAGGTGAGCTTTAAAGGAAAGCGAGTTGCCTAACGTTGAGCTGCTCGCTTAAAGACTAGAAATTGTGTTGTGCTTTATACATTAAGCACTTTCTACAACAGCACTATCAAATAAGTTTTTCACTAATCCAGCAAACTCATCTATAAACGCGTGCTGTTCAACGGTTACTGTATGATTGGTGACGCTGCTTAGCACTTCTTGTAAGTCATATACGATACCGTCGACTTCGCGAACAATTTGGCTGCGTTGTTCAGTACTAAGCTCAGTGTGTTGCTCGCAAAGTAACATGACATTTTCAGCTATCACATCTTCAATCAGCTCTAACACTGTTGGAGCTCCTGGTTTAATTTGACCCGGCTTCTCAAAAAGCGCTAAATTTTGAGTGAGATACATGACAAGATCATCGTACCCTTGCCTATCTAAAACCATACGACTACACACCTAATAAAAAACTATCTCTTTAGATTTAAGCAGAAAGCGCTTTTAATTGCTACCTTTGCCAAGCATCTCATACAAAAAAAGCAGCCGAAGCTGCTTTTTGTAATGATTTACGATTATTAATCAATTTTTAAGCCTGGGCTTAATGTCGCTGGCATTGCTACTTTTTCAAGTTCTACCGAAGCAACCGGATATGCACAATAGTCAGCAGCATAATATGCGCTTGCTCTGTGGTTACCTGATGCACCAATACCACCAAATGGTGCAGCACTTGATGCACCCGTGATAGGACGGTTCCAGTTTACGATACCCGCACGAATACGACGTAGGAAATGGTCGTAATCTGCTGCACTGTCGCTTAATAAGCCAGCTGATAAACCAAAGCTTGTGTCATTCGCTTTATCAATAGCAGCATCAAAATCAGTGAAACGGAATACTTTAAGCAGCGGTCCAAAGTGCTCTTCGTCTGGGAAGTTAGCTACATTTGTACACTCTAAAATACCCGGAGTTACGAAACCGGTATTTTCTTTATGTGTAAGCTCAACAAGCACTTCTGCGCCAAGCTCAACAAGCTGCTGTTGCGCTTTGACCATACCAGCTGCTGCCGCTGAAGAAATCATTGACCCGATGAAAGGTTGATCTTCTGCGTCGTAGTCACCGACTTTAATTGCTTTCGTTGCTTTAATAAGACCCGCTAGGATGGCGTCACCCTGCTCGCCTGCTGGTAAGAATAACTTACGCGCACATGTACAACGCTGACCTGTAGAGATAAACGCAGATTGAATAATATCGTGGATAGCCGCTTTAGTATCAGCAACATCAGTAACGATAAGCGGGTTATTACCACCCATTTCTAAGGCTAAGATTTTACCCGGTTGACCAGCAAACTGCTCATGTAAAATATGACCAGTGCGCGAAGAGCCCGTAAAGAATAAACCGTCAATCCCTTTATGAGATGCCAGCGCTTTACCCGTTTCTACTTCACCTTGCACAAGGTTGATAACACCTGCAGGCAGGCCTGCCTTTTGCCATAACTTTAACGTTAACTCAGCAACTGCTGGCGTTAGCTCAGACGGCTTAAATACCACGGTATTTCCAGCTAGAAGTGCAGGCACAATGTGACCATTTGGTAAGTGACCAGGGAAATTATAAGGACCAAACACAGCTACTACACCATGAGGCTTGTGGCGGATCATCGCACGCCCTTGTGGCATTGGGTTTTCAACATCACCTGTGCGCTCTAAAAATGCTTTTTCAGAGATAGCAATTTTACCCACCATCGCACCTGCTTCAGTGCGTGTTTCCCAAAGTGGTTTACCTGTTTCTTGTGCGATAGCAATCGCTAATTCTTCGCTGTGCTCTTTAAGCGTTTCTGCGAATGTTTTTACAATCGCTAAACGCTCTGCAAATGTTTTATCAGCCCAGCTGTAAAATGCTTCACGTGCAGCAGCGACTGCGCCGTCTACTTGTTCAGCAGTGGCAGTGTTTGCTTGCCAAATTACATCATTATTTGCTGGGTTTACAGATTGAAAAGTATGACCAAGGCCTGCTTGCCATTGACCATTAATAAATTGCGCTGCATGAGTCATTAATATGTCTCCTGAATTCTATAGTTTTGCAAGTGATACTGAATCACCCGCTTCTAAGTGAAGTGCTTTTGCTAATTCACTTGAGATTGTAATGCTATCGGCATCACATGATAGGCTAACTTGAGTCACGGTTGCTCTAAAATCAGCAATTTTATCATTTGCTAACAATACCGTAGTGTCGCCTTGGCTTTCACCAATTTCTACTTTAACCGTTTGGGCATTTCTCACTGTAGCAATGTTATCAACTTTTGCTTCAACAGTTGGGCCTGCATCAAAAATGTCTACATAACCATTGAAGGTAAAACCTTCGCTCTTTAAAAGTTCAATCGCAGGGCGTGTATTATCATGCACTTGACCAATCACAGCTTGCGCATCTTTGCTCAGTAAGTTGACGTAAATTGGATATTTAGGCATTAACTCGGCAATAAATACTTTTTGGCCAATACCCGTTAAGTAATCTGCCGTTGGAAAGTCCATCGAGAAAAAGTGCTCTTCTAGCCATTGCCAGAATGGGCTTTCGCCATTGTCATCAGAAACACCACGCATCTCAGCAATTACGGTGTCAGCAAAACGCTCTTTATGTTGATTAATAAACATAAAACGCGCTTTTGAAAGCAATTTACCGTTATTATTTTTACGGTAGCCATCTTTTAAGAATAATGTGCACAGCTCAGTTGCGCCGGTGTAATCGTTACACAGGGTTAATATATCAACGGCTTTATACACGTCTAGCGTACGAGAAGAATGAATCACTTTGCTTAGATGATAATGATAAAAAGCATCATCTAAACCAACTGCAGCTTCAATCCCCGAAGTCCCTACAACTTCACCCGTTTCGCTATCTTCAAGAACAAACAAGTAACCTTCATCACCTGGCTGTTGCGCAGCTTTTGCAAATGAGCTGACAGAATGATCAATTTTCTTTTGTAATAGCTCTTCATTATTAGGCAAAGACGTAAAGCCATGGCCTGACTCATCAGCAATCTTTACTAACGCTTGGTAATCGCTTTGCTGGATTGGGCGAAGGATCATCATAAGTCCGCTTGCTCCCTTATAAATAACGGTAAATTAAGAAATGAGGGCAAGCTTAACTTGCCCTGAAATGACGTTTCGTTTAGCCGTTAACGACTTTTGCAACTGCTTTTTCGAAACGAGCCATACCTTCGCGGATATCAGCTTCTGGAATTACAAGTGACGGAGTGAAACGAACAACATCAGCGCCAGCTACTAAAGACATAACGCCTTCTGCAGTACCAGCCACTAAAAACTCTTTTGCACGACCTTTGAATTGCTCTGTTACTACAGCACCAATTAATAGACCTTCGCCACGGATTTCAGTGAATACATTGTACTTTTCGTTAATCGCAGTTAGTAACTCACGGAATAACGCTGACTTTTCTTTAACGCCGTTAAGTACTTCTGGTGTATTTACTGTGTCGAATGCAGCTTCAGCTACTGCACACGCAAGTGGGTTACCACCGTAAGTAGAACCATGAGTACCCACTTTTAAGTGCTTAGCAATATCAGTTGTGGTGATCATCGCACCGATAGGGAAACCACCACCTAATGCTTTTGCAGTCGTTAAGATATCTGGAGTTACATTTAGACCTTGATAAGCATAAAGCTCACCCGTACGGCCAACACCGGTTTGTACTTCATCAAAGATTAGTAGTGCATTGTGTTTAGTACACAGTTCACGAACACCCTCAACAAACTCAGCAGTTGGCGAAATAATGCCACCTTCACCTTGTAGAGGTTCCATCATTACCGCACAAGTATTGTCTGAGATAAGCGCTTCAAATGCCGCTAAATCGTTGTAGTCACAGTGAACGATATCACCAGGTTTTGGACCAAAACCATCAGAGTATGCAGCTTGACCACCTACTGTTACAGTAAAGAATGTACGGCCGTGGAAACCTTTGTTGAATGAGATAATTTGTGACTTTTGCTCACCAAAGTTATCAAGTGCAAAACGGCGTGCAAGTTTAAGTGCCGCTTCATTTGCCTCTGCACCTGAATTAGCAAAATATACTTTTTCAGCGAACGTTGCGTCAGTTAGCTTTTTAGCTAAGCGAAGCGCTGGCTCATTAGTCATTACATTTGATAAGTGCCAAATCTTTTCGCCTTGCTCTTTTAATGCACTTACAAGAGCTGGGTGACAATGGCCAAGACAGTTAACAGCAATACCACCCGCAAAATCGATAAATTCACGACCTTCTTGGTCCCATACGCGAGAACCTTCGCCTCGAACTGGAATAACACTTGATGGTGCATAGTTTGGAACCATTACTTGATCAAATAATTCGCGATTGACTGTCATTTTATATCCTCATAATTGTAAGCACACACAGAGTTTGGTGGCGCTTTAAAGCAAAACTAAGCCATTTTACTTAGCTGATTGAGCTTAGCGCAAAATCACCAAAATTACTCTTTGGTTCAATTTTCATTCATCCATTATTTCAGAAAATTTTCGTTATGTCTCTTAGAAAACTTTCATGCAGGCCTTGAAAACAAAGGGCTTGAGATATTTTTTCATGGATAGTGAATAACTATTTGAAGGCCTTTTTTTGCTCGAAATACTACAAAAAGGCGTAAGGCTAGTGAGCCAAGCACTGGCTAATGACAAAAACTTTGTCGCTGTGGATTGATAAACAATGAATGAATAGTCGCAAAAAAATTAACAATTTTTTTAATTAATTTGGATATGAAAGTGATCAAAATTGCATTTAGCTAACTGTTCAAGCTCTTCCTTAGTGAAATCGAAGTGTGCAAACCAACGCTCAGTTTCGTCACTTTCGACCAATTGATGCTCATTTAAACTTAAAAACTGAGCGTAACAACGTGCTTTTAAAATCACCTTGGTAAGCGGCAAATATTCATCGTTTTTAGCTAATGGAGTCGTTAACTGCTGCATCACCGCATTAAATGGTAAATACCTAAAGGCCATTTGTTCAATTACTGTTGCGGTTACTTTTAATGACAACTTGCTAAGCAAACTACTTAAAAACAAAGGATCAGGCTTGAGCTCTAATAATGCGGTATGCAAGTCTTTCTTTTGTTCATCACGCGCCATAGTTACTTTACGCTGCCAAACTCGCTCAAAAGTGCGTAAATACAAACGTACTAAGGCAATCTTCCCAACATCAAGCAGCATTCCAAGCGTAAATGCATGTTCTTCATTTACGCCATTTAGCTTCGCTATTTCTTGCGCTGCAATGGCACACGCCATTGAATTATCTCTTAGTCGACGCTTTAAAAGCGGGAATGGCTCAGTACTATGAGGCATCCAGTGGCGTACAGCAAATGTCGGCACAACAAACTTCAAGTTATCTAAACCAATGTAACGAAGTGCTAAAAGCGGGTTATCAACTTTAACGGAAGTATGCTTATTACGTTGTTGACGGTAAAAAGGCAAGTTCACAAACGCGACTAGCTCGCGCCCCAGCCAGCCTAAATCTTTAACCAAAGGCTCAAGTCGACCCACTGAAGCTGAACGTACAGCTAAAATATCTAAAATAGCAGGTACACTGTCTTGAATCCCAATCGTTTCGTGAATTACAGTATCAATATCTTCAAGCTGCTTATTCATCGCTGTTTCAATAACTTGATGTAACTGCTTACTCGCTTGAGCACGATATTTATGATGCGCCGTGCTTACCTTCTGACGTTTTTTTTCAGCAGCAACTTCTACTTCTAATAAAGTACGTTGCTCCATTGACTCGCCATAATCGATTTCTAAGGTATGAATAAAGCCAATTTGGCGCTGCGCAAAACTATGACCAAGCAAAAGATCGTGCGCGCGCTCATTAAGCACCATCGCAGTCCTTTGTTGTCGGGTTTCTTCAGTCATTTGCACAGGCGTATTGTCGGTCATATTTGTTAATTCACTAGCCTAAGATTAGAAGCGAGTTAAAAAGTTAGCAAGTAATTCAAGCCCTTGTTGGGTCAAAATTGCTTCGGGGTGAAATTGCACGCCTTCAAGTGCTAAATCATTATGCATGATCCCCATAATTTCATCAAAATCAGAATTTTGTTCTGTCCATGCAGTAATAGTGAAGTCACTAGGTAAGCTTTGTTTATCAACCACAAGTGAGTGATAACGACACACCGTCAGCGGGTTAGCTAAACCATTAAACACACCTTGGTTGCTGTGCTTAACTAATGATGTTTTGCCATGCATCACTTGCTTAGCGCGAATAACATCAGCACCCAGAGCCTGAGCAATGGTTTGGTGCCCTAAGCAAATACCGAGAATTGGCAACTGCCCTTTTAGTTGTTCCACCACTTGTAAAGAAATACCCGCTTCGTTTGGCGAACAGGGCCCAGGTGAAAGTACGATGTGCTCTGGGTTAAGCTGTTTAATCTCAGCGATACTGATCTCATCGTTTCGTTTAACTAATACATCTTGATCCAAGCGCTGAAAATATTGCACTAGGTTGTATGTAAACGAATCATAATTGTCGATCATTAACAGCATTGCGTGTAACCCAAAATTACTCAGTCAAAATAATGAAGGCGCATTTTACCCCAAGCACACATAAATGTCGGCAAAAAATGGCTTATTCATCAGCGATTAGATGCGCTGTGAGGTCAGCCCTTTCTTGCTCATTAAGTTTTTGCGAGCATTTATTTGCAAAGTCGTAACGTACTAGTACGGTTTTACCAACGGCACAGCAGTTATCCTGCTGCCAAGCCTCTTGGCGCAGTACGAATGAACTAGAGCCGACATGCTCAACACTGGTTTTCACTGTGACATCGTGACCATAAAACAACTCACCCACAAAGCTTACTTCAACCTTAGCAATGATCAGTTTCCACTCATAAGGGTTTAAATCAGGCGTAAAAAACCTGAAAATAGGCGCTCGGGCGGCTTCAAACCATACAGGGAGTACGGTATTGTTGATGTGCCCTAGCACATCTGTTTCGCTAAAGCGTGGTGTGATAGTTTCAGTAAACATAGTAACCCTATAAAAAATATAAACTAAAGGTAGCTCATGACGGACTTTATTCGCGTATACGAAAACGCCCTCAGCAAAGAATTTTGCGACAACTTTATCACGGTATTTGAACAAAGCCCTCATTTAAAACAAGGCACTACCTCAGGCGGAGTAGATTTAGCGAAAAAAGACAGCCGCGATTTATACCTTAATAATCACTCTGAATACGCTGAGCAACTTAAGCATATTCAACAAACGACTGCGGGTTACGTCTTCAAATACCTTGAAGAGCATATTTTTATGATGATTGGCGCCTTTGGTTTAAAGGTTTACCATCCGCAAACAGGCAAACCTGTTGACCTAACACAAGATAACTTTGAAGAAGTCGGCAAACCACAATTGCCATTACTCGTGCAGCAGATTTTTCGTATGGGTCCAATTCAAGCACAAAAATACGATATCAATAAAGGTGGTTACCCTTATTGGCATAGTGAGGTATACCCGCAAGCAGGCCATAACGAGGCCCTTCATCGCGTGTTATTATTTATGTTTTATTTAAATGATGTAGATGAAGGTGGTGAAACAGAGTTTTACTATCAACAACGAAAAATATCGCCAAAACAAGGTACTATGGTCGTAGCGCCGGGCTATTTTACCCACACGCACCGTGGTAATAAGCCTATTTCAAATGACAAGTATATTTTAACCTCGTGGGTCTTATTCAACCGTGCAGAACAAATTTATGGACAACCACAATCTTAGCGGCAAGCTGTTAGTAGAAAGAATGCAACGTTTGATATCACGCTTTTTGTTAGCATAAAAAGCAGCCCACTCGGGCTGCTTAAAACCAACAACTCAGCTTTAATCTGCCAGTAATTGATCAAATAAATCAAAAACCTTATCAAGCTCATCAATAGTGTTGTAATGCATACAACCAATGCGTACTACACCGCCTGTTTCTAATACACCTAGCTGCTTACATAGACCTTGTGCATAAAAGTTACCGTCCCACACGCAAATATGTTGCTTACCTAAAAATTCAGACACAACGCGTGGCTCGATGCCTTCAAACGTTAAAGCAAAAGTCGGTGTGCGTGAAGCTACGCGCTCTAGATCATCAATACCAAATAACTTAATGCGCGGGTAATCTGCTAAACGCGTTAAAAAATGCTTACTTAATGCCATTTCATGCTGTTTAGTCATAGTAAATGCGGCAGCTAATTTATCTCGGCGTGAATGACTATCATCAAGTTCACTAATTGCAGCAATGTAATCAACAGCAGCAATTAAGCCAGCTAGCGCTTCAAAGCTTTGTGTACCCGTTTCCCAGCGACCTGGCGCAACATCTTTTGCAGGTTCAACTTTATACGGTGTGAAACCTTCAAGGTGCTCTCGTTTGCCATAGACAATACCAAGGTGAGGACCAAAGAACTTATATGCAGAGCAGGCTAAGAAGTCACAATCAAGTGCTTGTACGTCTACTAGCTCATGAGGTGCATAATGTACGGCATCAACATAAACTAGCGCACCAACAGCATGTGCAAGCTCAACGATGCGTTTAATGTCATTAATTGAACCAGTGGTGTTTGATGCATATGTCACAGCAACAAGCTTTGTTTTGCTAGATAAAAGGCTTTCAAAATGTGCCATATCTAGGCTGCAATCAGCTTCGTTGATAAGGGTAGTTTTTACTGTCGCGCCTTTATCTTCAGCAGCTTGCTGCCAAGATGATACGTTTGAGAAGTGATCAGCATTGGTGACAATAATTTCATCATCAGCAGTCCAATCACGTGAGATGGCACGACTAAAGCTAAACGTTAAGCTTGTCATGTTTGCACCAAACACGATTTGCTCTTTAGATGGCGCATTTAATAAATCGGCTGCAGCTTGGCGAGCATTTGCCATTAACTCTACCGTTTTATCACTTGAGAAAAATGCACCGCCTAAGTTTGAGTTGAAGTAACCCAAATATGCACTCATAGCGCTTAGCACTGACTGTGGTACTTGCGAGCCACCTGGACCATCAAGGAAAATCGGTGACTGACCTGCAACTTGTTGCATAAGTGCAGGGAACTGGCGACGTAATTGCGTTAAGTTCATGGTTTACCCTTACGCAGTTAGTACGAAGCAATCAAGGTAACCTTCTTTGCTTGCGTCTAATTTATTCATTGGTGTAGCGTTGTGCCATACTTCACGGTCATTAATCAGTGCGAACATACCG
This sequence comes from Pseudoalteromonas sp. BZK2, assembly GCF_014349195.1. Lineage (NCBI taxonomy): Bacteria > Pseudomonadati > Pseudomonadota > Gammaproteobacteria > Alteromonadales > Pseudoalteromonadaceae > Pseudoalteromonas > Pseudoalteromonas sp. BZK2. Next base: position 109,513 of record NZ_JACSOG010000003.1, read on the forward strand.
TCTTTAATTTCCATTTTGAAACATGGTTCAGCTTGTTGGTGTTCATAAACAAGTAGCTCACCACCCTCTAGGTTTTCGTGTGATACACCACATACGCATACGTGATCAAAACCATCTTGGTGAACACCTTCAGGTGCAGCTGGAGTGTCGCTGTCGATCGCAAGCATTCTGAACTGATGAATTTCAATAACGCGATCATCACTGATACCCGTCATATCGCGAAATTGATTAACGATTTGCTTCATGCCATCAGTCGCTAATAAGCTATCTTCTAGATTTTCATAAGTACGCTCAACATTACCTTGGAAGGTATTGATTGAGTCATCTTGCACAAATGCTTTTGTTGGTTGTAGTTTTAATTCACCATCAACAACTTTGATTACTGAATAACGACGCTTACGAAATTCACCATCTGCGTATGGGTTTGCAGGTAGGTTAGCAAAAGAAGGCTTAACTGCGTCAATATGTGCTTGGCTTACAAAACGAAGCTGTAAAAGGTTCTGGTTGTTTAATGTAGTCATTTCGATCTCGCCTTAATACGTTGAGAATATTGGCGAGGATTTTAATGCAATTGGTAGGAAATTTTTGCGTTATTATGTAAACGCTGATGATGATTTATGTAGCTTTAAGATCGTATTTATAAATATTTTAGAAATTTTATCTAAAATAAAAAGCCCGCTAAAAGCGGGCTTTCTTGTCATTTAATTTAGCTAAAATTAAACAGCTTGCTGAACGATTACTTTGTCTGCCTTTTTAGTGTATTGAGGCATACGGTGGAAGTTCAGGTAACGATAAGTATCAGCTGCAGTTGCATTGATCTTATCTGCATACTCTTGGTACTCAGCAGGTGTAGGTAGTTTACCTAAGATTGCCGCTACTGCTGCAAGCTCAGCTGATGCTAAGAATACGTTAGCGCCAGTACCAAGACGGTTAGGGAAGTTACGCGTAGAGGTAGAAACAACTGTTGCTTTATCAGCAACACGTGCTTGGTTACCCATACATAGTGAACACCCTGGCGTTTCGATACGTGCACCTACGCGACCAAAGATACCGTAGTAACCTTCGTCAGTAAGCTGGTCTTTATCCATCTTCGTTGGTGGTGCAACCCAAAGTTGAGTTGGGATACGGCCACTGAAACCATCTAGTAGTTTACCTGCAGCACGGAAGTGACCGATGTTAGTCATACAAGAACCGATGAATACTTCGTCGATTTTCTCGCCTGTTACGTCTGAAAGAAGACGCGCATCATCTGGGTCATTTGGAGCACAAAGGATTGGCTCTTTGATGTCTGCAAGATCGATTTCAAGTACGTGCTTGTACTCTGCATCTGCATCAGCTTCCATAAGTTCTGGGTTAGCTAACCACTCTTGCATTGCTGTGATACGACGCTCAATAGTACGAACATCGCCGTAACCTTCAGAGATCATCCACTTAAGCATTACGATGTTTGACTCAAGGTATTCAGCGATAGACTCTTTAGAAAGTTTAACAGTACAACCTGCCGCTGAACGCTCAGCTGATGCATCAGAAAGTTCGAAAGCTTGCTCAACTGTTAGGTGCTCAACACCTTCGATTTCTAGTACGCGACCAGAGAATTCGTTGATCTTACCTTTCTTCTCAACTGTAAGAAGACCTTCTTTGATACCGTAGTAAGGGATAGCATGAACTAGGTCACGTAGTGTGATACCTGGCTGCATTTCACCTTTGAAACGTACTAAGATTGACTCAGGCATATCAAGAGGCATTACACCTGTTGCTGCTGCGAATGCTACCGCACCTGAACCCGCTGGGAATGAAATACCTAGAGGGAAACGAGTATGTGAGTCACCACCAGTACCTACTGTATCTGGTAATAACATACGGTTTAACCATGAGTGGATTACACCGTCACCAGGACGTAGTGATACACCGCCACGGTTCATGATGAAATCAGGAAGTGTGTGGTGAGTGTTTACGTCGATTGGCTTAGGATAAGCTGATGTATGACAGAAAGACTGCATTGTTAAGTCTGCAGAGAAACCTAAACACGCAAGGTCTTTAAGTTCGTCACGTGTCATAGGACCTGTTGTATCTTGCGAACCAACAGTTGTCATTTTCGGCTCACAGTATTGACCAGGACGTACGCCTGGCATGTTACATGCTTTACCAACCATCTTCTGAGCTAATGTGAAGCCTTTACCAGAGTCAGTTACAAGCGCTGGCTTACGGAAGATATCTTCTGCTTCCATACCTAGTGATGCACGTGCTTTATCAGTTAAACCACGACCAATGATCAATGGAATACGACCACCAGCACGCACTTCATCAAGAATTACGTCTGATTTAAGAGAGAAAGTCGAGATTACTTCATCAGTACCGTGACGCTTAACAACACCTTCGTATGGGAAGATATCGATTTGGTCACCCATGTTTAGCTCATCAACAGGTAGTTCGATTGGTAATGCACCAGAGTCTTCCATTGTGTTGAAGAAGATAGGAGCGATTTTACCGCCTAAACATACACCACCAACGCGTTTGTTCGGTACGTGAGGAATATCATCACCCATGAACCAAAGTACAGAGTTAGTTGCAGATTTACGAGACGAACCCGTACCAACTACATCACCAACGTATGCAAGAGGTAAACCTTTCGTTTTAAGCTCTTCTAGTTGTGAGATTGGACCAACTTCACCTGGTTTTTCAGGATTGATACCATCACGTTCGTTCTTCAGCATTGCTAAAGCGTGTAGTGGAATATCAGGGCGAGACCATGCATCTGGAGCAGGTGAAAGATCATCAGTATTTGTTTCGCCAGTTACTTTGAATACGGTAACTGAGATTTTTTCAGCAACTGCAGGCTTGTTCACAAACCACTCAGCATTTGCCCAAGATTCGATTACTTGCTTAGCAAATTCGTTACCCGCTTTCGCTTTTTCTTCTACATCATAAAAAGCATCAAACATTAATAATGTGTTTGATAAACCTTTAACAACGATTGGCGCTAACGCTTCGTCATCTAAAAGGTCAATCATAGGCGCGATGTTGTAACCACCTAGCATAGTACCAAGTAGCTCAGCTGCTTTTTCTTTTGATACAAGTGGAGAGCTCGCTTCACCTTTTGCAACTGCAGCCAAGAAACCTGCTTTGATATAAGCAGCATCATCAACACCTGGTGGTACACGGTTAACTAGAAGATCAACGATAAACTCTTCTTCACCTGCCGGTGGATTTTTGATTAATTCAATAAGATCAGCCGTTTGCTGAGCATCTAATGGCGCTGGTACGATACCTAACGCGGCACGTTCTTCTACGTGTTTACGATATTCTTGTAGCACAATATTGCCCTCTTGGTGACGTGAAAGTACTCGGTAGTATTAAGCTAAATACCAATTAAGACCCAGTACTTATAGTATTCTGACAGTTAATTATAAAGCTTTTAAGTATAGATGAAAATCCATGCGGTAAGTAAGGAGTTTAATAGTCACTATAAATACCATGAATAGTACTAGAAAAAAACGCTATTCAAATGAATATTTATTAAGAATCATTCCTATCTAACCAATTCCTAGTACTTAGAAAAGAAAAAACCCAGCACTAGGCTGGGTTTTTAAAATTTGCGTAAAGAGTTAGATTAACGCTCTACTTTAACACGTTCAATGACAGTTACTTTCGCTTCAACACGACGGTTTTCGGCGTGAGCTTCTGGTGTGTTTGCTGGGTTTTTAAGACGCTCTTCACCCATACCAACAGTAGTTAGACGCATTGGATCAATGCCATCTTCGATTAGTTTCTTAGCAACCGCATCAGCACGTTTCTTAGATAACCACTTATTGTAGTCAGCTTTACCTACTGATGAAGAATGACCTTCAAGCACTACGTCAGTACCTGGGTGCTCTTTTAAGAATGCTGCTGCAGCATCAATATCATCTAGGTATTGTTGAGATACTTTAGATGTGTTGTTAGGGAACGTGATTAGTAAGCTCTTAGTTACTTCACGATCTTCATATAGCGTACAACCAGTACCATCAACAGCGTCAGTCATTGGTGTATTTGCACATTGATCGTCTGCATCAGGGATATTATCTCCATCGCTATCTACTGGTTCTACAGCAACAGGAACAACCGTAGGAGCAGGCTCTACAGGCTCAGCTGGCGCGCTTTGAGCACCGAAGATGTAGCTAAGACCTAATTTAGCACCCACATCTGTATAACCACGGTCTAGACCTTGGTATAAAGACGTTTCTGCATTAAATGCGAAATGCTCTGTAAAGTAGTGTTGATAACCTGCACCCACATTAGCAAACATTAAATCTTCATCAACCGCATCAAGATTTTTTAAACCAAAAATACCGTAGAAAGGACTACCACCAAAGTGGTAAAGACCATCAATACCGTAACGCTTACCACTTTCTGAACCACTCATCGACGTACCGTCGTTTAATTCAGCTTTCCAGTCAAAATCCATATCAGCGTATTCTAGACGCGCACTCCAGTAATCACTGAAGCGGTAACCTAACTCTAGACCCCAGCCTGTTGAATCATCAACATCAAGACCGCCTGGTGCGTAGTCACGAACATTTTCCCATGAATTATCATAGTAATCGCCAAACGCACCAATATAAAAACCTTGCTTTTCAGCAGCGAAGCTAGAAGCACTTGTTGCAGCAAGAGCTAAAGCTATAGTTAGTGATTTTAGTTTCATGTTTCCTTCCCTTCCATTTAAGTAACTAAAGGCTGTGTAGCCTAAACTCTGTCAAGATAGATGATGAGTAATTAATCCAAACTTAATAAACTAAAACTACAATAAATTTGTTAATTTCAAAACACCACCTAAAAAAGTGACGTTTAGCACCGTCGAAATGCCATAGAATGGCATACCAAATTAACAGTGCTCAAAAAAACTCTAATTTACCTAGTGATAATTACACGAGATAACAATAAGAACATAGTACAATAATCACCCATTTGCTGCGATGATTCAAATCAATATAAGTGTACCTTATTTTTATACCATGCCGTATACCTTTAAGAGTATCGCGTTTATTAAAAAAGTAAATGCGTTTTTAAGGTATAAAAAAAGCTGAACCATAAAAATAGTTCAGCTTTAATCTCAAGATTATTAATAAATTACAATAAGCTAATAGTAATCTATTACTTACGCATAACCTTTACACGTTCAACCGTACTAATTTGTGCTTCAACACGACGATTTTCTGCATGCGCTTCAAGCGTATATGCTTTGTTCTTCAGGCGTTCTTCACCATAACCAACCGTAGAGATTCTATCTGATGAGATACCGTCTTTAACTAACTCTTCAGCTACATCTTTAGCACGTTTTTCAGAAAGCTTCATGTTGTAATCCGCATCACCAACTGCTGATGCATGACCTTCAAGAACAACTGATGTGCCTTCGTTTTCTTTCATAAATGCTGCAACATCAGCAATATCGCTGAAGTATTTATTTGGTACTTCTGCAACATCATGCGGGAAAGTAACTAGTAAAGTGATTGTTGCCTCTTTTTCTTCATAAAGAGTACAGCCCTTGCTATCTACCGCATCAGTCATTGGTGTATTTGCGCATTGGTCATCAGCGTCCATTACGCCATCGTTATCGCTATCTGTAGGTCCACTTACTACAGGAGCTGGCTCAACAGGAGCCGCAGAGCTGCTTTGATCACCAAAGATATAGCTTAAACCTAACTTAGCACCCACATCGGTGTAACCACGATCAAGGCCTTGGTACAAAGAAGTTTCGGCATTGAAAGCAAAGTTATCTGTGAAGTAGTGTTGGTAGCCAGCACCAACGTTTGCAAACATTAAATCCTCATCAACAGCATCAAGGTTTTTCAAACCAAAAATACCGTAAAATGGGCCACCACCGAAGTGATATAAACCATCAATACCGTAACGCTTACCACTTTCAGAACCGCTCATCGATGTGCCATCGTTTAGTTCAGCGGTCCAGTCAAAATCCATATCAGCATATTCTAAGCGAGCACTCCAGTAATCGCTAAAGCGATAACCCAGCTCTAAACCCCAGCCTGTTGAATCATCAACATCAAGGCCGCCTGGTGCGTAATCGCGAACATTTTCCCATGAATTATCATAGTAATCGCCAAATGCGCCGATATAAAAACCTTGTTTCTCAGCAGCAAATGTTGAAGCACTAGTTGCAGCAAGTGCCAAAGCTATAGTCAGTGATTTCAGTTTCATTGTTTCCTTCCCATTTTCATAATAAAGCTCGTAAGAGCTCGTATTTTTTGAGTAATCAAAACTTTAACAATACAAAAAACGATTAGTTACTTTGCATTGACATTCAACTTATTAATTAATCCATAACTATTAAGGTACTAATAATAGCCTAGCCTAATTTCGTAGATAAGCGATTAAATGTATGACCAAACCAGCTTCGAATACCGTATGAGATCATCTTTTAAAGCAATAGATTAGCCTAAAATCTATAATACCACCGCCTATTAGAGCGCTCAATCAGCATACAGTTAAATTCAATAAATAGGAATTTTCCTAGTTAATTTAAATGACTAGGTCCCACAAAAAGTTTGATAATTTTTATCATAATCTTTTGGGGCCTGAAGCCATTCAAATTGACGCTCATCGTAAACATATGGATCGTTAAATGCTTCTAAAAAGGCGTCTTTTAATGAACTTTCTCCCGATGCTTCGTATTCCGCTAGGATCATTTCAATAGTATGATTACGTGGAATGACTGCAGGATTAACAGCGCGCATAGTTTCATAACTTTTAGACGAAGTCCTCACGTTCCACTTTTTATGCCACTCTTTTAAACTAGTTGGAATTGCAAAATCCGCAAGTAAAGATTCAGTCAGAGCATTGAAAGTATTAGTATAATCGAGCTGATGTTGCTTCATTAAACCTAGCAACTCTGAAACTAAAGCATGATCGCCTTCGTGCTGACCTGCTAATCCTAATTTCTGCTGCCACATAGTATTAAATGCATCATTAAATTTAGCTGCAAAGCCATTTACAACCGGTGAGAGTTGTTCGACGGCACTCTCTTGATCAGCAAATAACGGAATTAAGCTTTCAGCCAAGCGTGCAATATTCCAATTAGCAATATTCGGTTGATTTCCAAATGCATAACGCCCTTGATGGTCAATCGAACTAAACACCGTGTCTAGGTCAAACTGATTCATCATCGCACAAGGGCCATAGTCAATGGTTTCACCACTAATCAAGGTATTATCTGTGTTCATCACACCGTGTATAAAGCCAATTCGCATCCAACTGATAACCAGCTCTATTTGCTTATCGAGTACAGCAGTTAAAAACTCAATATAACGCTGCTCACCCGTACTGTTAATGTCAGGAAAATGACAATTAATTGCGTAATCAACGAGCTTCTCTAGCCCTTTTATATCACCTTGTGTAGCTAAGTATTGAAATGAACCAACACGGATGTGACTTTTAGCTAGGCGAGTAACAACTGCCCCCGGGCGTGGTGGCTGACGATATACCGTTTCGCCAGTTGTAACCACAGCTAAACAGCGCGTAGTTGCGATGCCAAGCGCATGAAGTGCCTCACTCATAATGTACTCTCGAACAGCTGGACCAATGGCACAGCGACCATCACCACCGCGCGAGAACACTGTTGCTCCAGCGCCTTTTAACTGTAAGTCCCACAATGTGCCATCTTTATCTGCAATAGCCCCAAGTAAATGCGCTCTACCATCACCAAGACGCGGTGAAAAATGACCAAATTGATGACCTGAGTAACCAAGAGCAACCGGCGCAACGTCGTTATCTATCGTTGAACCAGATAGCAATTTAGCTAAAAATTCGCTGTCGTGTTTAATTGCGAAATTATCAGCTAGCTTGTCATTAAATAGCAGTAATTGCGGCTCGGCAACGGCGCTCGGCATATCCTTGATAGCAAGTAGTTCACTAATATCTGTGTATCGAGTTTGCAGTTTCATAACTGTCCTTAACGTGTTGCGACACCAACACGATTATCGCCTACACCATAGGCCACTAGTTGGCTTAGTGCCTGCAGGCTGTAACCGCTTTGCTGTTGTAATTCGTTGAAAAAATCTTGCGCTGCTTGCAGTGACTTTTTAGTTTGTAAGCCGCCATCTATCAACTCATGGGCACGCAAATAGGCTTCTACATCCCGAGAAAGTAAAAAAGTATCTTTACCAAGCGCTCGTAAAGCGTATGGGCCAGTATTTCCCCCTAAACGCGCACCATGCTTTTTAAGATAAGCCCACAAACCAATAATATTGTCAGTAGGCCAATCTGCAATAAATTGGCTAAAGCTGCCATGCTTCTCAGCAACTTCGTGGATCATGTACGCATTTTCTGGGATCGTTTGTACTTTTTTAAAATTGCGAACAATTCGCTCATCACTGGCTTTTTGCTCGAGCATATCTGGCGGCATCATCAACAATTTTTCTACACTGAAATCCCAAAACACATCACGAAAACCAGCCCATTTATTATTGATAACAGACCAATAAAAACCGCTTTGAAAGACTTTACGCGTGAACTCTTCTAACCATAAATCGTCATGCATTTTAGCAATATCAGCATCGTCGAGCGGGTTTGATAACAGTGCTTGCAGCATTTCTTCACTGCCCTTTCGAGATACGGCTCGTTGATAAATATCGTTAAATTTTTCCATCATTTTTCCAATTGATTTGGTTAGCGCTAAGTGTACGTAAAAACACGGTTATACGTAACCATGTTGCAAATTCGGTCACTAAAAAACAAATTCCTCGCCTTGACACCTAGACGGCTAAAATGCTTTAATCGCTGCAAATACCCTATTTAACTATGTTGGCTTTAACCTTTAAAGCGAGCATAAAGGGCTGGAAGAGGTGCGTTATTCAGGTAGCGTATGGGAAGAGCACAGACTCTGTTGATCATACGTGAGGGGAATTAACGCCGAGAAGTAACACCGTTTGTGAGGTGCTTATTTCGGGCGACTGGGCTGAATCCCAGCGACTGTCACCAACAATAGCAAAGTGCTATTGATTAGTTTGGTGGAGAGCTTCTGGTCTTAGTATAATAAGGCCGTCGCGTCTTTATTATTTTAAGCCCATTCGCTCTTCGAATTATACCTTGTTCGAACGACGACATGCGGCTCCATTCAAATGTTCCCGCATAAACTCTTCGAATACCTTATAAGTTCGTGAGAGATGATCAACAATTTTGATTTAAACGACTATCCATTATGGACAGCGCTTGTCACGCCATTTTCTGAATCTGGCGAGGTCGATTACACAGCCCTTGAACAACTGGTCGCTGAGCAGCAAGATGCAAATAACGGCATTTTATTACTTGGCAGTACCGGTGAAGGACTGGCGCTTTCACTCAAAGAGCAACAAGCCATCGTGGAGCATGTTTGCCAATTAGCACCGAGTGTACCACTCATGGTTGCTGTGGGCGGCATGAACCTCAAGCAACAAGTTGCTTGGGTTGAATACTGCAACCAACTACCTATTCATGGCTATCTATTGGGCTCACCTCTGTATGCAAAACCTGGGGTAGTTGGCCAAACACATTGGTTTGAAAGCCTTCTTGATGCAAGTAATCACCCATGTATGCTGTATAACGTACCTGGACGCAGTGCAGTTGAGATTTCACCGCAGGTGATCAAAAACCTTGCTGACCACAAAAATCTTTGGGCTTTAAAAGAAGCCAGTGGCGACATTAGCAAATTTGAAGGCTTTAGAACGGCATCGCCAACACTGGCCATATTTAGTGGCGATGATGCTCTTATGCCGTATTTTGCTCAAGCAGGAGCAAAAGGTTTAGTTTCGGTTGCCGCGAATGCTTGGCCGAGTCAAACCCATGAGTTTGTTAAACGCAGTTTAAGTGGTCAATACCCAAATCTATTCACCGATTGGTCGCAAGCGATTCAAAGTTTATTCGCTGTGGCAAATCCAATCCCCGTAAAAGTACTGATGCACCTGCAAGGTAAAATAAATACCCCGCATTTACGTCCGCCGCTTACGCATTTAGAGCTTGAGCAAACAGACAGCATCACCCACGCAAACAACACAATTTTATCTTGGAACTAAAAACAGGTTTTATCATGAGCTGGTTAGAATTATTAAACAACTTAGAATCAGGCGCAGTTCGCGCGGCAACACAAGACGAGAACGGCAACTGGCACGCCAATGTTGAAGTTAAACAAGGCATTTTAGAAGCCTTTAAAAATGGCACAAACACTGAGTTCCCGGGTGGTTTTGTTGATAAGCACAACTTAGCTCCACAAGGCTTTGCAGCCGATGCTGGCGTGCGTATGGTACCAGGTGGTAGCAGTGTTCGTCGTGGCGCACACGTTGCTAAAGGCACCATTATCATGCCACCAGCATATGTAAATATTGGCGCGTTCATCGACGAAGGCACGATGGTCGACAGCCACGCATTAGTGGGTTCGTGCGCACAAGTGGGTAAAAATGTTCATCTAAGTGCAGCAGTACAATTAGGTGGTGTGCTTGAGCCAATTGGTGCCAGCCCTGTGGTTATTGAAGATGACGCATTCATCGGTGCAGGCTGCGTTATTGTTGAAGGTGTGGTTGTGAAAAAAGGTGCTGTACTTGCGCCGGGTGTTCGCTTATCGGCAACCATTCCTGTTTACGATTGCGTTAATGAGCGCCAGCTAGACAAAGGTGAAGCGATCCCAGAAAATGCGATTGTGATCCCAGGCTCTCGCCCAGCTTCAAATGCATGGGCTCGTGAACAAGGTCTTAGCATGTCGTGTGCATTGATCGTGAAATACCGTGATGAACAAAGCGATGCATCATTACTGTTAGAAGAGGTTTTACGTTAATGAGCTTTTTGAGCACGCCCATCAAGCAAGCGGTTGAGCAAGTTTCAACGCATCTTGATACGCCATTTTTTATCTATGATTTAGATAAATTAACTGCACATTTAAATCAACTGACTGCGCAAACCGATGTGAAACTTTGGTATGCCGTTAAGGCCAACCCGTTGTCTCGCATTATTCAATGTTTAGACAGCGCAGGATTTAACTTTGATGTTGCAAGTAAAGGTGAACTTGAGCAAGTACTTGCCCAAGGCATCGATAGCGAGCGCGTGCTCAACACTGGGCCTGCAAAGAGCCCTAAACAAATTTCACATTTTATTGCTCGCGGCGTACGTACTTTTGTCGCCGAGAGCATTAACCAAGTGCGCTGGTTAAACGAACAAGCAACAAAAACAAATTGTCAGCTGCAAGTGCTATTGCGTGTTCAACTTCGTTGGCCAGACAGCGAAAAGAATCCACTTGGCGGCGATAGCCTTACTCCTTTTGGTTTGGGCTGCGATGAGTGGCAAGCACTCACTGCAAGTGATTACCCAGCTCTTAGCTTTGATGGTCTGCATATTTTCCAATGGGGCAATATGCTGAGCACTGACAAGCTCGCCGAGCTATGGCGCGCAATGATTGCGCCACTGCAACAGCTAGCACGCTCATTAAACATTAATCTTAATATTCTCGATTTAGGGGGTGGCTTAGGCATTCCTTATACTCAAAGTGCTAACCGACTCGATTGGTCTGCACTTATTGAGACTTTGGCTAGCATTAAAGCAGATGCCGGTGTCAAAGAGCTTTGGATGGAACTTGGCCGCTATGCGGTGGGCGAATGCGGCCATTACGCAACGCCAGTTGTTGAGCGTAAAGTAAATTACAATCAACAGCAGGTGATTTTATCAGGCGGTATTAACCATTTACTTCGCCCAGCTGTGACAAGCCAAGATTTCCCTGCGGCCTTACTTCGCGAATCGACGGCTGAGCCTGCGGCAATGACTTTATACGGCCCGCTTTGCACCGCCCTTGATTGCTTAGGTGAACACCAATTAGCGAGCGATTTAAATGAGCAAGACTGGTTGGTATTCAGCCAATGTGGCGCGTATGGCTTTACCGAAAGTATGCCGTACTTTTTATGCCACGAATTAGCGGCTGAATACATCCTTGAACAAGGCAATATTGAGTGCATTCGTAGCGCTGAAGATGCCAGTTATTATTTAAGGTAATCGCCATGAGTAAAGAATTAATCAGCCAAGAGAATATTGTGGTTGGCGAGATTGCCAACGGCCTACCTCTGACAATCCCAGTGTATCGCTTAAAAGGGGATGGCACAGGCCCAAACGTGTATATACAAGCCAATATGCACGGCGCTGAAGTACAAGGTAATGCAGTAATTTATCAATTGCTTGAGCAGCTAAAATCACTCAAGCTGCGTGGCGATATTACCCTAGTGCCTTATGCCAACCCTATTGGTTGCAATCAAAAATCAGGTGAGTTTACTTTAGGTCGCTTCGATCCAATTACGGGCACCAACTGGAACCGCATGTACCGCTTTAATAAAGCGTTACCGTCACAGATTGCTGAACAGCACAAAGACTGTGATGATGCGACCCTTAAAGCGGCGTTTAAACAGGCACTCGTTGCTGACATCGATAGTCAATTAACAGGCCCTGATTACAGCCTAACAACGGGTAAGCGTATTGCCCTTAACTTGCAAAAGCTTGCCCATCAGGCAGATATTGTTTTAGACCTTCACACCGGGCCTATCTCGAGTAAGCACTTATATTGCCCTGAATACGCCAAAGACAGCGCAAGCTACTTCAACATCGAGCATGTGTTACTGATCCCAAGTGATTTTGATGGCGCGATGGATGAAGCGAGTTTCTGCCCATGGTGGTCACTATCTGAAGAGCTTGCCAAACAAGGCCGTGAATTTGCTGTTCAAGTCGAAGCATTCACTGTTGAACTTGGTAGCCAAGAAAAAATCGATTTAAGTGCGGCACTTGAAGATGCAAATAGCATTTTAAGTTACCTCAATCAAAAAGAGGTATTAGTTGATGCTGCGTATCATCCAAAAGCGATGACACGCTATGCCTGCATGCTTGAAGATTATGTAGCTTACTATGCCCCTATGGGTGGCATGGTTGAATACCTTGCCCCACTGGGCGGCCATATTAAAGCTGGTGAGCCTATCGCCCATATTTTAAGAATGGAGCGCTACCTTTCTGAGCAGCCGCTACAAACATTAAGTTTTGATAAAGACGCCATTGCTATTTTGCATTTTGCTTCAGCAAGCGTGAATCAAGGTACCGAACTTTATAAGTTTTTTACCAACGTATTTGAGCTATAAGCTCATCCCTTCTCATTGCGTGAGAGTCAACGGCTTATGCTCTTAGGCCGTTACAGCAGGGCTCCAAGCTTAGCTTGGGGCTCTCTATTTACCTAAAATTTCAACAATTCAGTACAAGTTCACGGTTACTTATGTAAAAATCGTTATAATTATACCTACTTACAAGTCTACTGAAAGGGAACTGCAATGGGATGGCGCATTTGGCTGGCAGCCGCTGGCTTATTTTCTGTACCTGTATTTGCTCAAACTGAACAACCACAAACTAACGAACAAGATGATGCTCTAGAACTCGTAAAGCAGTGTATTTTGAACGAAGCTATTGGCGGTGACGGCAAGCAAACACTCGAAGAACTTCGTAAAAAGTGCTCTGATTTAGATGAAAGCAAAAAGCTCACCGCTTTAGACAAACGTAAAGCGCGTGAAGAAGTGAGCAAGAAAAACCGTAATGTGATCACCCCACATAAGCGTAACTATATTTTACCGCTTTCTTACGTATCTAATCCGAATGAGCGCCCTTTTGATGGCCTAAAAGACCTTGCTGAGCAAACTGATGGCGAGCCACTTGATAACCTGGAAGTAAAATATCAACTATCAATTAAAGTGCCAATCTTCGAAGACTTCTCTGATAAAGATCAGGGCGTATTTTTTGCATTTACCATGCAATCGTTTTGGCAATTTTACAATAAAGATATTTCATCGCCGTTTCGTGAAACAAACTACGAACCAGAGATCTTCTGGGTGAACTATCTTGATCCTGAGCATGTGCTTTGGGGCGATGAGATGGCGATTGCAATTGGTGCTTCACATCAATCTAATGGCCGCAGCCAGCCTAATTCACGTTCGTGGAACCGCATTTATGCTGACTTCTTATGGGAAAAAGATGGCTTTGTATTTAGCTTTAAGCCTTGGTACCGCATTCCTGAAGATAAAAAAGATGATGAACTAGAAGCTAAAGGTGATGACAACCCTGATATCTACAAATACATGGGTTACTTTGAATTCTCGGGTGCATACCGTTACAACGAGCATGAGTTTAGCTTTATGACCCGTAATAACTTAAATTCAGATAACCGTGGTGCAATTCAATTAGATTGGTCTTTCCCTCTTTGGGGCAGATTACGTGGTTATGCACAATACTTTAATGGTTATGGTGAGAGCTTGATTGATTACAACGCCGATATTGAACGTTTTGGTGTGGGTATTCTGTTAACTGACTTGCTTTAACTTAAAGAGCGAGCTTTAGTTAGCTCGCTCTGAATATTCGTTATTTTTTAACGATGAAGTGACCTTCAAATTCTGCTACTAGCACATCACCATCGTATACATTCACTGGCACATGGTAGCTTGCTTTGCCATTGTCCTCTAGCTCCGCCAACTTGCCTTTACAGCCAGCCAACTCAACACTCCCGCGAGGATCGTTATTCAGTGGTTTAAGGTATTTAATGTTGGCATCTGCTAACACGATATTCCCTTCAAGGCCAGCTTCTTTAAGCGCTAGGTAAGTTGCGCCCCAGCCTGTTAAGGTCGCTAAACTATAAATCGAGCCGGCAAACATAGTGTTATGAAGATTTAAGTTCGCATCTAGATCAGCGCGCGTAGTAAACTGCCAATCGGTATAGCTTTCTACTTTAATTCCCATTGCATCACTGATAGGGATCGACTCACGCCACGTGTTTTGTAGTACTTGTGTCCAGTTTGGATGACGGAACCAACCCGGCTCAGAGGGTTTTTGTTTTACCATTTTCCAATGCTGTACATCGTCATAGGCAAGGTGTGCTTTTTCTTTTAATTCGTAGCCATGACGCTTATAGAAATCAAGGGCTCGCTCACGAGCAAACAATACCAGTTCATCTGCATCTTGAGTCCATGCGATTTTTTCTAATTCATGTAATAAACGGCTACCAATATGCTGGTTACGATTACCTTCAGCAACCGCCATATAACGAACTTGCGCTTGCTGATGATTGTTGAAATGCAGGCGAGCTACGCCTAATACTTCGCCATCATTATTTTTGATAAAGCGGTGCTCTGCGTCTTGCTCTAAGTCATCTTGTTCAGAACCGCGCGGCTCGCCCCAGGGTGCTCTTAAAACCTGCCAACGTAATGAATAGTACGCTTGCCAATCTTCGCTGCTTTGCGGGGTGGTCACTTTAAACATAAAAACTCCTGTGATAATTCAGCCACGGGTCTGTTGTTTTTCTGTCGTGGCCTTTGCAATGCGAATTACGATACGCGATCTTCTATCAAGTTGGAATAATACTTTGGTGACCCAGCCTAAATTATTATTCACAGCTGTAAAAACTAATGCACAATTGCACTTTATGCTTACTGGTCTATGCTGAAATAATTGTCTAATTATTATAATAACACGCTAAAGGCCCGAAATATGGAACATTTTATTGAACCCAGTGGCGCAGTAAAACATAGTTTTATTGAGGACTGTCACCGATTAGGGCAGCTCATTTATTGGCATAAACAAGGCAATTACAGTATTCAAGTTAGGCAACTTAACCAATTACGCTGGTTACTGATCAACGAAACTCTGCAATCGGTCATTGAAAAACGCCGACCTGCCAGATTACTTTTCCCTCATTTACAATACCTTGCAAAGCTTTGGCAAGACTTAGAGGAACCGAAAAAGATTTTAGAATTAGGCCTAGGCGGTGGTGCTATTCGTAACTACTTACAGCACACCTACCCTGATAGCCAACTGACATCGGTTGATAAAAACCCCGACATAATTCACTGCTATAAACGTTACTTTGGTGGCGACCATGCCAATAACCTGCACTGTTTTGATGCGCAGCAAGTATTAGAGCAAAATAACGAATACAATTGGATTATCTTAGATTTATTCAGTGAGGTAGATGCACCATTATTTTTATACAAGCACCTGTTTTACACCAAACTAAGAGCAGCAATGACAAAAGATGGCTTGTTGTTCATTAATTTTTTATCCAATCACCCATCGCAACTAAAGCAACTTGAGCACCTGCTAATCACCGAGTTTGGCAAGCGCCCAAGCATTGTAAAAATCCCCGACTACGTGAATCATATCGTGATGATCAAAAAGTAGTTGTCTGTTAAATAGATAAATTAAAAGTAACTGGACCATCGTTACATAGGCTTACTTGCATATCAGCACCAAATTGCCCTGTAGCCACTGTTAAGCCTGCTTTTTTAGCCTCTGCAATAAAATACTCATAGAGCGTATTGGCTTGTTCTGGCGTGCCAGCACTTGAAAAGCTTGGACGCATACCCTTTTTAGTGTCGGCTGCTAAGGTAAACTGCGAAACCACTAAAAGCTCACCTTTGATATCATTCAAACTTAAATTCATCTTTCCTTGTTCATCGGTAAAAATGCGGTAATTGCTGACCTTATGTAAAAGCTTCTGGGCACTTTGCTCTGTATCCTGTTTTTCAACACCTAATAGCAGCAAAATACCGTTTGAAATTTCACCCACTACTTCGCCTGCCACTTCTACTTTTGCCTGTTTTACTCTTTGAATTAAGCCTTGCATTGATCCCTCGATAACTTGATATACATTAAATCTGCGGCACGTCGCATTGCCGCCAAATATACCTGATTATCGCTGCTGTGCCCAATGCCATCTAAAATCAATAATTGTGCATTTAACTGCTCAGCAAGCTGCTGTACGGCACTATATCGACAAATCAAATCGGCGCGGCCATGAATAAACCAAATCGGTAAATGAGTCAGTAAATGTGCATTTTCTGCGATAAAGCCTTCTTCAATGAAACAGTGATGACGAAAGTAATGCACCATTAACCTTGCTTGATTTAACCCGACATGGGGCTCCTGTAACCCCCAGTTTGTTAACGGCTCACCATGACACAATACCTGCTCCCAATGACACCATAACTTGGCAAATTTACTAGCTTTAATTTGATCGTCACTGTTTAGTTGCTGCTGATAAAAGTCGAGTAAGGCGTGCCAATCAGTGTAATTATGTGCAAATTCATTAAAGCACTCAGGGTAAAAATGCGCGCCGGCTCCTTTTGTTGTGTAAAGCCACTCGAAGTCACTGTTACAAGCTAAAAAGCTAGCCCGTAAAATAAGCCCTGCAACATGCTCTTGGTGATGAATAGCATAGACAAGTGCCAAAGTGGCCCCCCATGACTCACCACACACCAGCCATTTTTCAATACCCAGTTGCTGGCGTAAATACTCGAGATCGGCGACTAATTCTGAAGTGGTATTGGTTGAACTATCATGGGGTGTTGAGTGACCGCAACCGCGCTGACTGAACATGATCACTCGAAAACGCTCTAAGTCGAAAAAGCGGCAATTTTCAGGACATAGGCCCGCACCGGGCCCGCCATGGCATAACACCACAGCAATCCCTGTAGAAGCACCATATTCTTGCACATGGATTTGATGACCATCGCCAACACTCAAATGGTAATCGCGATTGGCAACATATTGTGGATGTAACTGCACCTCGCTCTCCTTAGGTGCAGTGAATTTAAACCTCTATATCAGGCGTGTCCTCGATATTCTCAGGGCTGATACATACAGTAAATTCTGCACCGAGTAATACGACAATCCACGACAAATACACCCATACAAATAAAATAGGGATTGTCGCCAACGCCCCATAAATAACTTCGTATGATGGGAAGTGGCTGATGTACAAAGCAAAGCCTTTTTTTGTCAGCTCAAACAACATAGCTGCAAACAAAGCGCCCGGAATTGCCGCTCTAAATGGAACTCGTGTGTTAGGAACTAAAGTATAGAGCATAATGAAGCCAATCATTGAAATTATGTAAGGTAATAGTTTCAATAAAAAGCCGCTAAAGCCGGGAATGCCTTGATCGGCAAACGACACTAACGACACAATATATGAAGTAACACCAATACTAGCCCCTAATAACACCGGGCCTAGGCTGAGCACCATCCAATAAACGGCAAACGAAATCATCATTGGGCGCTTTTTCTTTATACGCCAAATTCGATTTAATGTAGCGTCGACATTACGAATGAGTAACAAGGATACCGCCGCTAAAAAGCCCACACCGACGGCAGTCATTTTATTCGCATTACCGGCAAAAGCGCTGATATGCTCTTTAATTACATCTGTAGAGGTCGGCACAAGATTAGTAAACAAGAAGTTTTCTATGGTTACCAAGGTGCTTTCGAAACCTGGGAAAGCAGAAAAAATAGCCACACCAACTGCCACTAAAGGCACGATTGATAATAAGGTTACATAAGCCAAATAACCCGCATTGACTGTGATTTGATCGTCAATACAACGATTGAGATACTGCATCCACCAAGCAGGTTGTTGTTTTAAGAAAATGCTTATTTGCAGCTTATACCGACTGAGCTTCTCGTCCATAGAATCTAATTTCTGCTAAAATGTTTTGATAATCATAGCAATCCACCACATAATTTGAAATGACAGGTACCTAAAAAGGATTCTCAATGAAAAAACTGACACTTTTAAGTGCACCACTATTTGCAGTTACAATGGCATTATCGGGCTGCCAGTCAGCTTATTACTCAGCCATGGAGTCTGTCGGTGTGCATAAACGCGACATTTTAGTGGACCGCGTAGAAGAAACAAAAGAAGCACAGCAAGAGTCACAAGAAGAGTTTCAATCAGCACTAGACAGATTAACCACGCTGATCAACTTTGATGGTGGTGAGCTACAAGATGCCTACAATCAACTGAATGATGATTACGAGTCGAGCTTAGCTGCAGCGAACGACGTTACAAACAATATCAATAAAGTAGAAGATGTAGCTGAGGCACTGTTTGATGAATGGGCCGACGAGCTAGAACAATACAAAAGTGCCTCACTAAAACGTGAAAGCAGCAAAAAACTCAACGCAACTAAGCGCCAGTTTGATCAACTACTTCGCTCAATGCGCAGTGCAGAAAGCAAAATGGAGCCGGTATTATCATCACTTCATGATAATGTTTTGTACTTAAAACATAACCTAAACGCACAGGCTGTTACAGCTATCAAAGGTGAGTTCACAAATCTTAAACGCGATATTAAAGTGTTAATGGACGATATGAACAAATCAATTGAAGACTCGAATAAGTTCATTGAGCAAATGAATAAAGCGGGCTAATCAGCTCAAGCTATTAATATCAAAGCCTACTTAAACGTAGGCTTTTTTGTGTAACCTCTTGTTACTTTTTAATGATTTATCTTAATTTTTATTTTGCTAAACTCACGGCAAAGAATAAAAAGTAAGCATAGTATGCATTTAAAAACACTCTCAACACTTATTGCAGCAGCACTTATAAGCGCATGTAGCAACTCGAATACAGTGAATGTTATTGCCGGTGAAGGCACTATAACCCCATTAAAAACTGAAGGTGACTTCGAAGGTCGCTACCACAACCTTTATCCGGGTGATAAAGAATACCCAACAACCTGTACAGACAATTGCTATGAACCATCAGAGCTACTTATATGTGATGACAGCAATTCTCAGTGCCAATATCAAGCAGAACAAATAGTTCCAGCAACAAATACAGGGTTTATAGTCCGTTGGTTAGGTCATGCAGGCTTTTATATTCAATCACCAAATGGTGAACAACTGTTGTTTGACCCTGTTAAAGATCAGTTTGACTCACCCGTAGACTTGGCCTTTAAACTTGCTGGTGGCAGTTATCGTAAGCCCGGATTTTGGCCTACTAAGTCAGAGCTCGAAGGTTTAAACGCGGTAATGTACTCACACATTCACTATGACCATTTTAATAAAGCAGATATCGAAGAAATTGGTAATGCTCCCCGCTATTTAGTGCCACTAGGCTTTGCAGATAATTTTCCGACTGGTGGCTTTAATATTTCAGAGATGGCGTGGTATGCAAGTACACAAATTAATGACCTAACGATTCATTCGGTGCCGGCCCATCATTTTAGCAGTCGCATTATGGTGCCTTTCATTTACGACGACCACAATAAAGACTTATGGAATGGTTGGTTACTTGAGCAAAATGGCAAGACCTTGTTTTTTGCTGGTGATACCGGTTACTCAAAACACTTTCAAGATATTAAGCAAAAATACGGCGAGATTGATGTGTGCTTAATGCCAATTGCTTCCTACTACCATGAAGAAGATGGTAAGTGGTATCGTTATGTTCATACTACACCTGAAGATGCATTAAACGCGGCGGAAGAGTTAAGCTGTAAAGTGATGATCCCATGGGGTTACGGCAACTCAAGCTGGCAAATGGGTGACCATTCAAGTCATTCGGCATTACTTAGGTTGTTAAATATGCAAAAGCAGATGAACAGCCAAGTTCCGGTTTATATAATGAACGAAGGAGAGCAAATCTCGCTTTAAAGGTACGGGCTAATATTAAATAACTTTATCCAGCATGGAGTCTCGCAAAGCAAGCATCAATTTGTGAGCACTTCCTGCTGACATTGCTAATGGATTAAAATCGCTAGTACCTGAGTATTTAATATTTAATGGCGTTGTTAATTTTGAATATGGTATGTACCCCATCGACCATTTTTCGAATTCCCGCTCTGCAATTTCGCAATAGTTCAGCATGATAATGTTGCGATGTCTTTTATCATTCAAAATACGATGATACGTTGCATTCACTGCTTTTCGCGATCCTTCAAGACACTGCATAAAATGAGTACTATTAAAACAAAGTAGCCCTGTTACATTACATTCAGCATTTTTCTTTTTCGCCTTTTCGAGAATATCCTCAATATCATTAGGCCCAAACCCATCGCTAATTTCACTTGTATAAATCAGTCTAACTAAATACATCTTACTCTCCTGCAAGTTGGATTTAGAAAAGATAGTACAGATGGGGGAGTTAGTAAAAAGTGGTTAGTGGTTAGTGGTTAGTGGTTAGTGGTTAGTGGTTAGTGGTTAGAACAAAGTAAAATACATTCCTCAACAACAAGATTGTTTGTGTAATTACATAAAAAATAAAACCACCCTCTCGATCAACTGATATCTGACTTCTGAAATCTAACTTCTCGATTTTTTACGGCTGACGGCTGACGGCTGACGGCTGACGGCTGACGGCTGACGGCTGACGGCTGACGGCTGACGGCTGACGGCTGACGGCTAATCATTACAACAAAAAACCGCCGTATTTTTCAATACGGCGGCTTCTATTTTGCAAAACTAAAAGACGTTATTAGTCTTTAGCTGCACGGCTCGCACGCTTACGCTCACTTTCAGTTAAGTGACGCTTACGAATACGGATGTTCTCAGGTGTTACTTCCACTAACTCGTCATCATCGATGAACTCAATCGCTTGTTCAAGCGTGTAGTTTAGTGGTGGAACAAGCGTTTGTGCTTCATCTGTACCCGATGCACGAACGTTTGTAAGTTGCTTACCTTTAAGCGCGTTTACAGTTAGGTCGTTGTCACGGCTGTGGATACCGATAACCATACCTTCGTAAACTTCAACACCGTGACCGATGAATAACTTACCACGGTCTTGTAAGTTGAATAATGCGTTAGTAAGTGCTTTACCAGTCGCGTTAGCAATCATTACACCATTCTTACGGGCACCGATAGTACCGCCTTTGTGAGGACCGTAGTGATCAAATGTGTGGTAAAGAAGACCAGAACCAGACGTTAATGTCATGAATTCAGTTTGGAAACCAATTAAGCCACGGCTTGGGATCATAAAGTCCATACGTACACGGCCTTTACCATCTGGAGACATGTCTGTTAGTTCACCCTTGCGAAGACCAATTTGTTCCATGATAGAACCTTGGTGCTCTTCTTGACAGTCGATTGTAAGTGTTTCGTATGGCTCTTCTTTTTGACCATCAACTTCACGAAGGATTACTTGTGGACGAGATACCGCAAGCTCGTAACCTTCACGACGCATGTTCTCGATTAAGATACCTAAGTGTAACTCACCACGACCAGAAACACGGAAGCTATCTGGGTTGTCAGTTTCTTCAACACGTAATGCAACGTTGTGAACAAGCTCAGCTTGTAAACGCTCAAGAATGTTACGTGACGTTACGAATTTACCTTCTTTACCAGCAAATGGTGATGTGTTTACAGAGAACGTCATTGTTACTGTAGGCTCATCAACGCTTAGTGGTGGTAATGCTTCAACGGTATTTACATCACAGATAGTGTCTGAGATTTTCAGCTCACCAAGACCAGTGATTGCAATGATGTCACCTGCGCCTGCAGATTCTGCTTCATGACGCTCAAGACCTAAGTAGCTCATTACTTGGCCAACTTTACCGTTACGCTTAGTACCGTCTGCGCTTACAACAGTCACCTGTTGGTTAGGACGAACAGTACCACGCTTGATACGACCTACACCGATAACACCGATGTATGAGTTGTAGTCAAGCTGAGAAATTTGCATTTGGAAAGCACCTTCAGGATCTGCATCCGGTGGAGATACTTCGTCAACGATCATCTGGAACATTGGTTCCATGTTATCTGATGGCTCGTCTAAATCCATTGTTGCCCAGCCGTTGATAGCTGATGCATAGATTACTTTAAAGTCTAACTGTTCGTCAGTTGCACCTAGGTTATCGAATAAATCGAAAACTTGGTCCATAACCCAGTCAGGACGTGCACCAGGTTTGTCGATTTTGTTGATAACAACAATCGGCGTTAAACCTTGTGCGAATGCTTTTTGCGTTACGAAACGCGTTTGCGGCATTGGACCTTCTTGAGCATCAACAAGTAGTAATACTGAGTCAGCCATCGAAAGTACACGTTCTACTTCACCACCGAAGTCGGCGTGTCCTGGGGTGTCTACGATATTGATATGGTAGTCGTTCCAAGAGATAGCTGTGTTCTTAGCTAAAATGGTAATACCACGTTCTTTCTCAATGTCGTTTGAGTCCATTACGCGCTCTTCGTTACCGCCGCGCGTTTCTAATGTGCCTGATTGCTCAAGCAGTTTATCAACCAAAGTTGTTTTACCGTGGTCAACGTGGGCGATAATCGCTATATTTCTTAACTTTTCGATGCTCATATTTTTTCTCAGAGAAATTGAATCTCATTGATCCTGCAAGATCTACGCAGTCACCTGCGTTTTCACCAGATGTCCCAGCATAGGATTTAAAAGGGCGCATATTATCCCTTAATAATGGCATGGATGAAAGTTTATCCAATATAAATTTATAAACTTTCTTCAGGCTTTTTATAAGTATCTGTTTTATAAATGACAAATTTATGAAAATTAAAGTGAATCTGAGCTCAAAACTGGCGAAATTTTAGTTTTTGAACCATATTTTGGCACTAAATCGTGTTCATAACCGAAAAATTGGCACGCTCAATAATTGTGCAAAACAAGGTCGCACTTTTTACGCACCAGAATGATCTTTTTACGCACCAACTTAGTGCAACGAAAGTTAACAAAACGAAGCCCTGTTCACTTTTTACAAGCCTAAACAAGGTGTTAAAAACATGGCACGAAACCAGCTTATATAAGCGAAAAGCAATAATGCAGCAAAAATAAAACCCAACAATTGGAGGACACATGTCACAATCGGTTTTAGATTTTATCAAAGAAAATGACGTTAAGTTCATTGATTTACGCTTTACTGATACCAAAGGTAAAGAACAGCATGTTTCTATTCCTCATCATCAAATTGATGAAGATTTCTTCGAAGACGGCAAAATGTTTGACGGTTCTTCAATTGCTGGCTGGAAAGGTATCAACGAATCAGACATGGTACTTATGCCTGTTCCTGAGTCTGCGAAAATGGACCCGTTTTCTGAAGAAGCTACACTAATCGTACGTTGTGACGTAGTTGAGCCTTCAACACTTCAAGGTTACGAGCGTGATCCACGTTCTGTTGCAAAACGCGCTGAAGAGTACATGCGCTCTACTGGTATTGCTGACACTGTATTATTCGGTCCAGAGCCAGAATTCTTCCTTTTTGATGACGTTAAATACAAATCAGACATGTCTGGTTCTATGTACAAAATCGATTCTGTAGAAGCTGCTTGGAACTCAGATAAAGATTACGAAGGTGGCAACATGGGTCACCGTCCAGGTGTTAAAGGCGGTTACTTCCCGTGTTCACCTGTTGATTCATCACATGACTGGCGTTCAGCAACTTGTTTAGTTCTTGAAGAACTAGGTCAAGTAGTAGAAGCTCACCACCACGAAGTAGCAACTGCAGGTCAAAATGAGATCGCAACTCGCTTCAATACAATGGTATTAAAAGCTGACGAAATCCAAGAGATGAAATATGTTATCCATAACATGGCTCACTTATACGGAAAAACAGCGACATTCATGCCTAAACCAATCGTAGGTGATAACGGTTCTGGTATGCACTGTCACCAATCTCTAGGTAAAGATGGCGTAAACATCTTCGCGGGTGACAAATACGCAGGTCTTTCTGAAGAAGCACTTTACTACATCGGTGGTATCATCAAGCACGCTAAAGCAATCAACGCATTCGCTAACGCGTCAACGAACTCATACAAGCGTTTAGTACCAGGCTTCGAAGCTCCTGTAATGCTTGCATACTCTGCACGTAACCGTTCTGCTTCAATCCGTATCCCAGTGGTACCGTCTGCAAAAGCACGTCGTATCGAAGTACGTTTCCCTGATCCAACAGCTAACCCATACTTAGCATTCTCTGCAATGCTTATGGCTGGCCTAGACGGTATCAAGAACAAGATCCACCCTGGCGATGCAATGGACAAAGATTTATACGATCTACCTGCTGAAGAAGCAGCTGAGATCCCACAAGTTGCATCTTCTTTACAAGAAGCACTTGCATCATTAGACGCAGACCGTGAGTTCTTAACTCAAGGTGGCGTATTCACTGATGACCTAATCGATGCATACATCGCGCTTAAGAGCCAAGAAGTTGAAAAACTTAACATGACAACTCACCCAGTTGAGTTCGAAATGTACTACAGCGTGTAATACACGCTGTATCAGAATTATCTAAAAGATAATAAATGTGTGTTCTCAAGCCCGCTCTGCGGGCTTTTTTAATGGTAATTGAGCGGGTTCTACTCTACAGTTTTAGTTAAGTGAAAAAATGCAGGGTCGCAGGGTGAAAAGCACAACCTTATTGGTATTATCGTTATTATTTGCAAGCTTTTTTGGTTATACAGCAGCACAAAAAGTCTATTCTTGGAAAGATGAGAATGGTGTATTAGTATTTTCTGATACTCCTCGCCCCGGTGCTACTGAGGTCAAGTTAAATACCCAAAACCTTACAATGCCTGCAGCTGATACCAGTATTCTTGATACTGCTCCAAGTGCAGTCCCTGTTAACTTTAAAGTGTCAATTGCAGCCCCCGCAAATGAAGAAACTGTGAGAGAAAATACAGGTTCTGTTTATGTTACTACACGAATCAGCCCCCGTTTTGAAACTGGTTTCAAAGTTCAATTACTCGTTGATGGTTCACCTCATGGCGCACCAAGTAATAGCACGACCTTTGCTCTAAGAGAGGTCTTTCGAGGCGAACACACATTACAAGCGAAACTTTTTGATGCAAATAATAAACTCGTTTCAGTTAGCCCAGTCAGCACTTTTTTCATGCACAGAACTTCAATTAATAACGGAAATTAGAATTTTCGACATGATGTCTCGCAAAGCAAAAAGACTATGCTAAGCTGCACTAAATTGAAACGCACTAAAATGGTGCAACCATGCTCAGTGAAACACATTTTAACTCTGAACTGCTCGACAGTATTTGGAAAAATTTAAGTACTGCAGTCATTTTACTCGACCGAGATTTTAAACTGGTTTATGCAAACGATAGCGCCAGTGAGCTTTTAGGTTTAGGGCCCAAGCGCATTATCAACCAACCATTCGATAACCTATTCAATTACCACTCGATAGACTTAAAACGCATTGCTCAGTATTCGTTGTTCGATGGTGTTGATTGCCACCAACATAGAGCTGACGTGGTGTTCGTCGATTCTCGCCATGCCAAGCTAACGATTAGCACGCGCCGAATAAGCAGCCATGATGAAAATTATATTTTGTTTGAATGCCGCCAAATGGATGATGAAATTCGCCACGATCAGGCTTCGAATCAAATGCATCAATATCAAGCAGCACGTAACCTAATTCGCGGTTTGGCACACGAAATTAAAAATCCTTTAGGTGGAATTCGCGGAGCGGCGCAATTATTGCAATATGAAGTTGATCAGCAAGAACGTGATCAATGTGCCGAATTAATCATTGAACAAGCAGACCGTTTACGCGAGCTTGTAGACCGCTTACTTGGTCCGAATCAATTGCCACATAAATCCTATGGCAATATTCACCAAGCGTTAGAGTCAGTGATTAAACTGAGCATGTTAGATAACAATGCCAATATCACTTTAGTGAAAGACTATGATCCAAGTATACCGAGTGTGTACATTGACCAAAGTAAAATTCAACAAGTGGTACTGAACATTATTCGTAATGCACAACAGGCACTTGTTGATGGTGGCGAGATAAGAATAAAAACTCGCATCAATCATCAACACAGGCGCCCAGGTAAGGCACCGAAAAAAACCTTGCTGATCCAAATTTCGGATAACGGCCCAGGTATAGACAAGAGCTTACGTGAAACCTTGTTCTACCCAATGATCACCAACAAAGAAAATGGATCAGGGCTTGGTTTATCGATAGCGCAAACCTTGGTTGACCAACATGACGGCCACATTGATTGTGACAGTTGGCCAGGCCATACAGAATTTAATATCTATTTGCCTTTTACGGATTAATGGTTTTTTGGAGTAGTCATGAAAACAGTCTGGTTAGTTGATGATGATGCCTCAATTCGCTTTGTACTAGAGAAAGCGTTGGCACGTGCAGGATTTGAAACTGAAAGCTATGCGAACGCACAAGATGTGCTTAATGCATTAAAGTTTAGCCAGCCAACGGTATTAGTATCTGATGTACGAATGCCGGGTATGGACGGCATGGCGTTACTTGAGACTATCGCTGAGCAAAACCCTGGCCTGCCAGTGATCATCATGACCGCTCACTCAGACTTAGACTCGGCGGTAAATGCCTTCCAAAAAGGGGCATTTGAGTATCTCGCTAAACCGTTCGATTTAGATGAAGCTGTCGCGCTGGTCGAAAGCGCATGCCGTGCTAATTCAACGAAAAAAACTAAACGTAAGCAAGCACCACAAACCAATGCGCATATCATAGGCGAAGCGCCTGCTATGCAAGAGGTGTTCAGGGCAATTGGTAAATTATCAGCATCAAGTATGAGCGTGCTGATTAATGGTGAGTCAGGGACAGGTAAAGAGCTAGTTGCAAGTGCCCTGCATAACCACAGCCCTCGTAAAGAAAACCAATTTATAGCTTTGAATATGGCTGCCATTCCAAAAGAATTGGTCGAGTCAGAGTTATTCGGTCACGAAAAAGGCGCGTTCACTGGAGCCGACAGTATTCGTAAAGGCCGTTTTGAACAAGCGAATGGCGGCACCTTATTTTTAGATGAAATAGGTGATATGCCGCTCGATGTACAAACGCGTTTATTACGCGTGTTAGCTGATGGTGAGTTTTACCGTGTTGGTGGTCATCAAAGTATTAAAGTTGATGTACGTATTATCGCTGCAACGCACCAAAACCTCGAAGACTTGGTAAAACAAGGTAAGTTTCGTGACGACTTATTCCATCGCTTAAACGTGGTGCGTTTACGCTTACCCGCGCTACGTGAGCGTACTGAAGATATTGAACGACTAGCACAACACTTTTTACATAAAAGTGCCAAAGAGTTGCAGGTTGAAAGCAAAATTTTAAGCCCTAAAGCTACTGAGCAACTGCGCTTATTTAACTGGCCTGGTAACGTGCGCCAATTAGAGAACACCTGCCGCTGGTTAACGGTTATGGCACCGGGTGAGCTGATCAGCGAACAAGATTTACCACCAGAGATTGTTGCTGTTGCACCGACTGAGCAAG
This sequence comes from Pseudoalteromonas sp. BZK2, assembly GCF_014349195.1. NCBI lineage: Bacteria > Pseudomonadati > Pseudomonadota > Gammaproteobacteria > Alteromonadales > Pseudoalteromonadaceae > Pseudoalteromonas > Pseudoalteromonas sp. BZK2. The sequence continues at coordinate 137,517 of NZ_JACSOG010000003.1, forward strand.
AAGGTGATTGGCTGGATGCATTTCAGCAATGGCTTAACCTTGAACTTAAACAAGGCAAAGAAAATATTTGGCCTGCCATTCAAGCACAACTCGAGACTCGTTTGATTAAAACCGCCCTTGCCAACTGTGCTGGCCACAAGCAAGAAGCCGCAGTGAAGATTGGTTGGGGCCGCAATACATTGACCCGCAAGCTAAAAGAGCGCAATATTAGCTAATTTCGCGCTATACCTATGTGAGTCAATGAAGTTAATCGAGCACATTCCACTAATTAAACAAATGGAAATAATTAACAGATTGTCGTTCTTTAGAGAGTTTACTCTCAGTGAACGACAAGTGTTATTAGAGTCATTTAGTCATTTGTATTTGGTCAAACAAGGCCGCGCTGTTTTCAAACAGTATGATGCTGATAAACGGCTTTATATCGTGCTAAGCGGCTCACTGATGGTATTCAAACAAAGTCATTTACTCGAACTTGGTACCATTGAGCCCGGTGAATTTATCGGTGAAGGTGCTTTTATCAATAACCGAGAGCACAGTACCAGCGCACGCGCTAGAGTCGATACCATTTTGTTAGCTATTTCCCCTGAAGCACTCACCCGCTTACCTAATGTAATCCGTGAAAAAATTAAAGATCGCATCATCGAAGGCATGAGTGAACGTATTACTAAGCTTAGTAATTACCTTGAGTCGCGAAGCTAGTCCATATACACAATTTGTAATGAGCAATTTAACCAACTTGGGCTATTAACACGTGCCGTGTAACGGTAGGTGTCTGATGGTTTCATACCAAAAGGGGTACTCACTTCTGGCGTTAAATGACTGTATGTTTGCGAATAATTTTTATAATAAATAACTAGGTAGCCATATAAATAATCCCAATCTAGGGAGACTTTTCGACCGCTTGTAAGGGTAAAGTGTGCCTGCTTATCATTAAATGTAACCGCAAGGTCATTATATTTGTCTTCAACGCACCCAGTGGTGAGCACACGAGCCGGCATAGTAAAACTGGTGGTGGTATTTTTAGCTCTTAAGTAAAAGCCAATATTGCCATGATTGTAAAAGTGGTTGGCATCTGTGGTGTATTTGATTTCAGCTTGATAACCCAGTCCCTGCATAATTTCAGCAAGTTGCTCAGTTTCATGAGTGAGGATTTTATCACTCGATAACATTAAGGTTGCATCCGCAAACTCTCTTGGCACTGGGAGCTGAGTGTATTCATAGGGTAAGCTTTGCTTATTTAATGCTTGCTCTAATGATTGCAACTGCGACTGATCAAGATTTTCTGTGTATACGTAGACTGTAGCTTGCTGACAACCAGCCAAAATTAAAAATATGGCTGCTGAAATTATCCTTTTCATGTTCTTTCTCACTTTAGATTACAAATGTAGTCTAAAGTGAGAAAAACAATAAATCAACTAAGATGTTTTTTTAGCCAACTATTAACACTTTGACGGGTATATAAAATATCTTTAAATAAACGGTGAGTTTGATGCTGAAGCAGTTTTTCTTTATTTGTTTCACCTGAACTTAACTGGCTATGGTTATCATTAAAGCGCGAAATTAACGCAAAACCTTGTTCTGATTTTTCAGGCTGAGACTTAATTGTTTGCGTTAACAAAGCTCGCACATCATCTGCAGCAAGCAATGACGAATCTTGCAAACCCATTAGCTCTTTTCTTAGCGCTGATCTTACGCCCATTACAACTTCTCCTGAACGAATAAAAAATGAAACGGACATGCATTTAGCAATTTGTACACCAATTCCAAACGCGCGCAGTGTACCCAGTAAATACTGCAGTTTTTTTACTGTTTATAAAAATGTCAGATTATTTATTGCTGTAAATTTTAACCGCTTGAAGGGCTTAAAAATTTAATCTTGGTTCAATTGAGTGCTAGGCTTTATAATGGCTGCGATTGAATTAAGAGAGACCAACATGAACGAAGATTTCATCGAAATTGAACTAGAAGAAGAGCCAATAGAGTTATGCAACTTGCTAAAAGTGCTCGACCTAGTCGAAACAGGCGGCCAAGCAAAAGCCTTAATTGGTGAAGGTTATGTTGGAGTTAACTATGAAATTTGTACAATAAAACGGAAAAAATTATACAGTGGTGACGTGCTTGCTTTCGATGGTGAGTTGTTCCAACTGACACTAAGCGAAGATGCAACACCAAATCCTCGCCCACCGGAACCTGTACAAAAATCACCACCACAAAGCGCTGAAGAAGCGCCAAAAAAATCGAAGCGTAAACGTACTAAAAAACCAAAAGTAGACGAAAAAACCGGTCGCCGCCCTATCTCGTTTGGTTAACTAGAGCTTGCTTAGTTAGCATAAATCACCTTTAATTGAATGCGATTATAACAACAATAAAAGGTGATTTATGAATCCTCCAGCTTGGCTCAAGCCACTTGCTTGGGCAGCCCTTGTATGGAATTTTTTAGGTGTCATTGCGTTTATAATGCAACTGTTGATCACACCCGAAATGATTAACCAACTCCCCGAAGCACAACAAGCCGCATACCGCGACATACCGCTCTGGTCAACGGCTGCCTTTGCGATAGCCGTGTTTGCAGCAAGCTTCGCGAGCATCTTATTACTGGCAAAAAAAGCCCTTGCGCGCGAGTTATTTTTAATCTCGTTTATCGCAGTATTAGTCCAGCAATATTATAATTTTGTGGTGATAGATAGCCTTGCTATGTTTGGTACTAGCGCATTAGCAATGCCACTGTGTGTGATCGTTATTGGTTTACTATTATTGTTTATTAGCCATAAAGGTAAACAACAAAACTGGCTTAACTAAAAACACTTATTTCTGAGGGTAGTTTAAAGTGACTACCCTTTTTATCTGCCCCCTTCCCTTGAAATAAATCACATCAGCAGCAACTATATTAGGTAGCATATTTTTTCATCAGCTAGATGAATTTCTCAGCTGGTATTAAGTTTGCAATAACACTGTGTCTATTTCGAAAAGGAAACAACAAAGCAAGCCAAATTGCTTGCTCAAACCACAGGGGCAAATAATGAATAACAGTTTTGATACCCAAAAGCAGCTTACGATTAATGGTGAGCAATATCATATTCACTCTTTACAAGGTTTAGGCGACAAAGCAAAACGTCTGCCATTCTCTCTAAAAATCTTACTTGAAAACCTGTTGCGCAATGAAGATGGCGTTAATATTAAAAAGCAAGATATCGATGCCTTATTAAACTGGGACCCTCAAGCGAAACCATCAGCAGAAGTAGCGTTTACGCCTGCTCGTGTTGTCATGCAAGATTTTACCGGCGTACCCGCCATTGTCGATTTAGCCGCGATGCGTGATGCCATGGAAAAACTTGGCGGCGACCCTGCGAAAATTAACCCGCTGTCGCCTGCTGAGCTTGTTATTGACCACTCAGTACAAGTTGACGGCTACGGTGAAGATGGCTCATTCGACTTAAATGCGAAACTTGAATATGAGCGTAACAAAGAGCGTTACGAATTTTTACGCTGGGGGCAAACTGCCTTCGATAACTTGAAAGTCGTGCCACCAGCAACCGGCATCGTACACCAAGTTAATTTAGAATATTTAGCCCGCGTGGTATTTAACGATAGTAAAAATGGTAAATCACTCGCCTATCCAGATACCCTAGTCGGAACCGATTCGCACACTACCATGATCAATGGTCTTGGGGTGTTAGGCTGGGGTGTGGGTGGAATTGAAGCCGAAGCCGCAATGCTTGGTCAACCGATCAGTTTACTCATTCCACAGGTCATTGGCTTTAAGCTCAATGGTCGCCTGCCAGAAGGCACAACGGCAACCGACCTGGTACTAACCGTAACAGAAATGCTGCGTAACCATGGCGTAGTGGGTAAATTTGTTGAGTTTTATGGTGATGGTCTTGCTGATTTACCGCTTGCAGACCGTGCAACTATCGCAAACATGGCGCCTGAGTATGGTGCAACCTGCGGTATTTTCCCAATTGATGATGAAACCATCAACTACCTACGTTTAACTAACCGCGATGACAAACAACTTAAGCTCATCGAGGACTATGCTAAGCACCAAGGTTTATGGCGTAACCCTGGCGATGAAGCTCATTATACCGACACACTAGAGTTATCACTTGACGATGTTGTGCCAAGCCTTGCTGGACCTAAGCGCCCGCAAGATAGAATTGCCCTTGATAAAGCAGGTAGCATCATTGGTGAGCATTTAAAAGGCTTTCAAGAAGAGCGTATGCAACATCGAGATAAAAGCGATGTTCAAGAGGCGCGCATTGAAGACGAGGGCCCAACCACTAACCCTGATGAGCCAGTAAACGAAGCACAGTTTATGGGCGCAGCTAAGGTTAACTTTAAAGGCGAAGAGTTTGAGCTTAATGATTGTGCTTGTGTCATTGCTGCAATTACAAGTTGTACAAACACTTCAAATCCAAGTGTTATTTTAGCAGCTGGCCTAGTGGCTAAAAAAGCCAAGCAATTAGGGTTAAAGGTTAAGCCATGGGTTAAAACCTCACTTGCTCCAGGCTCACAAGTGGTGACTGATTACTTGAAAAAAGCCGACTTAATGGATGACTTAGATGCGTTAGGCTTTAACCTTGTCGGTTATGGTTGTACAACCTGTATCGGTAACTCAGGCCCACTAGCTGATGAAATCACTGATGCAATTCAAAAACATAAACTGGTTGTAAGCTCTATTTTATCGGGTAACCGTAACTTTGAAGGCCGTATTCACCAAGATGTGAAAATGAACTTTTTAGCGTCACCACCCCTTGTGGTTGCATACGCAATTGCGGGTCGTACAGATATCGACGTTTACAATGAGCCGCTTGCGCAAGACCCTAATGGTAATGACATTTATCTAAAAAATATCTGGCCAAGTGTTAGTGAAGTAAACGAGCTCGTCCGCGAAACTGTAACCAAAGAAATGTTCGCATCAAGCTATGGCAATGTGTATCAAGGTGATGATCGTTGGCAGAAAATTCAAATTCCTGATGGCAAACTTTATGATTGGGATGATGCGTCAACCTACATCAAAAAAGCGCCATTCTTTGATGGCATGGAGATTGAGCCTCCTGGCATTCCTAGCATTAGTGGTGCGCGCTGTTTAGCAAAATTAGGTGACTCAGTAACCACTGACCACATTTCGCCAGCAGGTGCGATTAAAGCAGATGCCCCAGCAGGTCTTTACTTGCAAGAGCACGGTGTGCAAAAAGCACAATTTAACTCGTACGGTTCGCGTCGTGGTAACCACGAAGTAATGATGCGAGGTACCTTTGCTAATGTGCGTTTACGTAATCTATTAGCACCGGGTACCGAAGGTGGTGTGACCCGTATGCAACCAAGCGATGAGCTCGCCAGCATTTATGATGCAGCGATGCAATATCAGCAAGATGGCACGCCACTGATTATTTTAGCGGGCGCGGAATATGGCACAGGCTCATCACGCGACTGGGCTGCTAAAGGTTCACTTCTGCTTGGTGTTAAAGCCGTTATTGCACAAAGCTATGAGCGTATTCACCGTTCAAATCTGATTGGTATGGGTGTTTTACCCCTACAATTTAAAGAAGGTGAAAGCTATGAGTCACTCGGTTTAACCGGCCAAGAGTCGTTCGATTTTGAAGGCTTATACGACAAAACCAATGAAGTCAGTGTGATTGCCACTAACAGCGAAGGCAAACAAATTAGCTTTAGTGTTGATGTACGTATAGATACCCCGAAAGAATGGGACTACTACAAACATGGCGGTATTTTACAGTATGTTCTGCGTAATATGCTGGCTGAGCAGTAATTGCTTTTAAGTTAACTAAGGGGCTGAATTTTCAGCCCTTTTTTACAATAAATTGCAGTTTAGGCCAACACACTTATTTACAAAAAATGAAAAGCGCATAAAAACCAGCGCGTTAAAATTAGACAAATAACCGACACTTGCTTGATTTAGAACAATCCTCTTAATGACAACAGTACCTACACTTTAATTAAGGCTAAAGTGAGGTGCTTGTATGACTGAACAAACCATCATTCGAATCTTAAAAACCTTTATTATTTTAGGCATTTGCCTAATTATATTGGGGCACTCTTTATTAGCCGGCAATTACTTAAGTGATAGCATGGGTGTGCATGGCATTATGATCAGCGCAGCGTGCATTGCTGTTGGTGTGCTGTTCTCTTTGCCCACCAAAATTTATCTCACTATTTTACTGATGAAAATGGAAAGCGATCTCACAGCTCAAAACAAACAAAGCTAATTCCCACCTTGCTCTTTGAGCTGCTGCTCAAGTTGCTTGTTACGTTGCTCCATAAGCTGCTTTACTTGCTCAGCGTCTTTCATCATCTTTTGTACGTTTTTAGGGTCGTATACCCCAAGCACCGAAGATGTTTCGTCAGTTTTAACTGTTGCTGCTTGCTTCTCATCAACTTGAAATGTCTCTGCAGGTAACACTGTTATGTCGTTAGGATCTAAACTTACCGCGGTACTAACGTAATTAGGGTGAGGGGCATCAGCATAGTGCCACTGACCATGTTCATCTTGCCATTTATACACCACGACAGGTGCATTTGCGTCTTTGCTCAAGCTCAACTTCTCAGTGAGCTTTTTTGCTTGGCTGGTAAGTGTATCGGCACTTTGCGAAGCAAAATCACTCACATCACCACTTACTTTTTCTGCGTAACGCTCGAACATGCTCAGCTCTAGGTAAGGTTTTCCGTCTGGCTTTTTAATGTAAAACAGCAGGGCAACACTGGTCAGTAGCAACATAACCGCAAGATAACAAAAACGCTTAATCATTCCATTTACCGATTATTGGTAGTTACTCTCAATCTTAGCAAATTCACCGGATGATTTAAGATTTTTCATAAATTCATTAAATTGCTCGCTCATACGCTTCCCTTTTTCATTGTAAGCAAACTGTAATTGCATCGGCGCTTTGCCCACACTGTAATCACTTACCGTGAATTTTTTAAAGGCATTATTTTTTGAGGCATACCACTGCAGTGTGTTTTTTGCGATAACAGCAACACGTTGATTTTGCTGCATATCAACTAAAGCCTTCAGCATATCTATTTCAGAGTAAAAATCTTCACGGTGCAACTTACCTGATGCAAACAATGCTTCAAATTGCGGGTAGGTATAACCAAAGCGGGCCATCAACACATAGCCGCCTAACTTATCAATCGTTGGAATATGACAACCACTGGGCATCACTAAAATATCTTCTACAAGAGCGATACTATCACTCCAATAGTATTGCTTATTTCCACGATACCATTGCTCAGACTCTAAGCGTACATCGACTTTACCTGCATCTAGTAAGTGCTGTGAACGCACCTCGGGTACCAGCATGTATTGAATATCGTGATTATATTTTTCAGCAAAACGAGTTAATAGCTCATCAACAAGTCCTTTATGACCACTGTCAGCAAAATGATAAGGGGGATAATCCGTGTCATACAGCGCAACCTGTAACGTTTCTGCTCGCACTAAAGGCGCAATTAAAAGCAATAATAAAAAAACAACAGCACGACTCATAATTTTCTCTCATAAAATTGAGCCTGGGATTGTATATAAATAGCACAAAAAAAGCGCAACCTAGGTTGCGCTTTACGAAAATTCTGATAGGAATTTAGGATTAGATACCGTCACCATCAATATGTAAGCCACATTCACGGTTTAAACCGAAGAAACGTGTCTCTTCTTCTGTCATGCCAGGCTCAAGTTTACGGGTTGTATGAACATCGCCCATAGATACATAACCTTGCTCCCAAAGTGGGTGATATGGCAAATCATGCTTAGTTAGATACTGATAAATATCGCGATTGTTCCACTCAATAAGTGGATACACTTTCACAGTACCACGGCTGATTTCAACAATTTGCTTGTCAGCCCGACTAGATGATTGATCACGGCGCAAACCACTAAACCAGGTGCCCGCTTCAAGCTCGTTTAAAGCACGGGTCATTGGCTCAACTTTATTCAGTTGATTGTACTGCTTAATACCGGCTTCACCTTGTTCCCAAAGTTTCCCAAACTTCGCTTCTTGCCACGCCGGGCTAAGCTCAGCTTTATAAACTTTAAGATTAAGCGAAAGTCGCTCCGTCATTTGCTCGATGAACTGATAGGTTTCAGGGAACAAATAACCAGTGTCAGTCAGTACCACAGGAATATCTGGCTGCTGTGATGTCACTAAGTGCAGCATCACCGCCGCTTGAATACCAAAGCTCGACGACAAAAAGTGCGTGCTTGGTAAGTTTTCAAGTGCCCACGCAACACGCTCCTCTGCGCTTTTATCAGCCAGAAGACCATTAATATCAGCCAGCATAGCTGTTTGGTCTTCTTTGCTCATCGTTAAGATGTTTTTAAATTCACTCATGGTTAATTCCAAACCTTAAAGCGGTGTCGCTTATAAAATTATGCGTGAAAATCGGTTACTGAAACTTTAACTTCAGCAACAATGCCTTTGCGAATTACAAAATCACCAAAACACTCGCCTTCATTACGCTCACTTGCCCATTGGCCAATAAGCTTATCGAATGCCTCTAGGTATACGTCTTCGCCAACATTTTCTAAATACAATTTAGGAATACGCGTGCCTTCACGGTTACCACCTAAGTACACGTTGTATTTACCCGGACCTTTACCAACCAGACCCGCTTCTGCCAACATTGCGCGGCCACAGCCATTCGGACAACCCACAACACGCATAATGATGTTGTCATCGCTAATGCCGTGCTTAGCTAATAACGCTTCAGTTTTCTCAATTAAGCTTGGTAAATAACGCTCAGCTTCAGCCATCGCTAACGGACAGGTTGGTAATGCCACACACGCCATTGAGTTTTTACGCTGCTCTGTATGACTGTCATCAATTAAGCCATGGTTGCGAGCAATCTCTTCGATTACCGCTTTTTGATCAGCCGGAACACCTGCGATGATCAAGTTTTGGTTTGCAGTCATACGGAAATCACCTTGGTGAATTTCAGCAATTTTACGGCAGCCTGTTTTAAGAGGTTGATTTGGGTAATCTAAAATACGGCCACTTTGGATAAACAGCGTTAAGTGATGCTTACCATCAATACCTTCAACCCAACCGATACGGTCACCACGGTGAGTGAACTCATACGGGCGGCTTTGCTGAAATTGAACACCGGCACGTTTTTCAACTTCTGCTTTAAATACATCAGAACCGACACGGTCTAGTGTGTATTTAGTTTTTGCATTTTTACGATTTGAGCGGTTACCCCAATCACGTTGTACAGACACCACGTGCTCAGCAATTTTTAACGTGTGCTCAAGTGGGATAAAACCAAAGTCATCTGCTTTACGAGGATACGTTGCGGTATCACCGTGAGTCATCGCAAGACCACCACCTACTAACACGTTAAAACCAACTAACTTGCCGTTTTCTGCAATTGCCACGAAGTTTAAGTCGTTCGCATGCACATCCACTTCATTGTTCGGTGGAATTGTTACTGTGGTTTTAAACTTACGCGGTAAGTAAGTTGAACCTAAAATTGGCTCTTCAGTAGTTTCACTCTTTTCACCATTTAGCCAAATTTCAGCGTATGCTTTGGTTTTTGGTAATAGGTGCTCAGAGATCTTCGCTGCCCACTCGTACGCTTCTTGGTGAAGCTCAGATTCAACTGGGTTCGTTGTACATAATACGTTTCGGTTTACATCGCCCGCCGTTGCAATTGAGTCAATACCCACGCTATTAAGCATTTGGTGCATGCCTTTAATGTTTGGCTTAAGCACACCATGGAACTGGAACGTTTGACGCGTGGTTAAACGAATACTGCCATAGCTGGTTTTCTCTTCAGCAAACTTATCAATCGCTAACCATTGCTCTGGCTTGATGATACCGCCAGGCATACGAGCACGTAACATTACGTTATGTAACGGCTCTAATTTTTGTTTAGCGCGCTCAGGGCGAATGTCACGGTCATCTTGCTGGTACATGCCGTGGAAACGGATCAGTTGGAAGTTATCAGCAGTGAAACCACCGGTGATCTCGTCTTTTAAATCTTGCTCAATTGTGCCACGTAAAAAGTTACTTTCTCTTTTCAAACGCTCGTTATCAGAAAGCTTTACGTTTTTGTCTTGTTCGCTCATGGTATTTCCTAAATTTGTTACAGTGACGGCTGTTAGCTTTTAACGTGATTAGTACACGTCTTTCTGATAGCGATTTGCGCTACGTAAATCTTTTAAGTATTGCTCAGCTTGTTCATCATCTTTGCCGCTATTTTCTTTGATAATGTCGACAAGCGCCTGATGAACATCTTTCGCCATACGGTTTGCATCACCACAGATATAGAAATGAGCACCCGCTTCTAACCAAGCAAATACTTCTTGGCTGTTTTTACGAAGTTTGTCTTGAACATATACTTTTTCCGCTTGGTCACGGCTAAACGCCACATCCACTTTAGTCAATAAACCTGACTTCAAGTAACTTTGAATTTCTACTTGATATAAAAAGTCTTGGGTAAAGTGTGGGTTACCAAAGAATAACCAGTTTTTACCGCTTGCTTCACGGGCATCACGCTCTTGTAAAAACGCACGGAAAGGTGCAATACCCGTACCCGGACCTACCATGATAATTGGCGTTTCATCATTAGCCGGTAAACGGAAGTTATCGTTATGCTCGCTGAATACTTTTACTTTGCAGCCTTCCTCAGCACGACGTGCTAAATAGCCAGAACAACCACCTAAGTGCTCGCTGCCGAATGCATCAAACTCAACCAGACCCACCGTTAAGTGAACTTCTTCTTCAACTTCTGCTTGGCTAGATGCAATCGAATATAAACGTGCTTGTAGTTTACGTAAGCAGTCTACTAAGGTTTGTGCTTCCAGCTGAGCTGGGTTTTGACGAATAATATCGAAGATTTGGCGAGGTTCGATATACTCACGCATTGCCGCTTTATCTTCAACTAACTTTAATAATTCAGGATTGCCAGTTGCTGTTGCGTATTTCTCAACAAAACCGGGATATGACTGAGTTAATTCTAATTTTTCGATTAATGCATCACGAATAGTTAGCTCTTCATCGCCTAATTTAACCGTGCTAGATGCATCGATTTGTGTAAGCGTAAGAACTTCATCAACAAGCACTTCGTCATTTAAGAAGTAAACGCCTAGCGAATCACCCGGTGTATAGGTAATGTCTGAACCTTCTAATGAAATTTCAACATGACGCACATCTTTGGTTGAATCACGACCGGTAATTTTTTGCACAACGCTTAGCTCTGCAGCAAATGGGTTTTGCTTGGTGTATTGGCTTGATGCTGGTGCCGCTGCACCAAATGGCATAGCCACAACTTGACCACCGCTTGCTTGTTGCTGCGCTTTAAGATCAGGTTCAAACGCATCAAGTGCACCATCAATCCACTTAGTAGCTTCATCATCGTAATCAACATCTAAGTCGGCACGCTGGAAAATAGTTTCTGCGCCAAGCTTGTTAAAACGCTCTTCAAAATCTTTTGCTGTTTGGCAGAAGAATTCGTAGCTTGAGTCACCTAAGCCAATCACAGCCACTTTAACACCATCTAGTTTTGGTGCTTTTTTAGTCGCTAAAAACTCATGCAGGCTTTCAGCATCTTCTGGTGGCTCACCCTCACCGTAAGTTGAAACAACAACCGTGATGAACTTTTCTTTTTTCAGGGCAGTTGGCTTGTAGTCAGCCATGTTGACTAGCTTAACAGTTAGACCGCGTGACTCTGCTTGTTCTTTTAACTTGCTCGCCACGCCTTTAGCGTTACCCGTTTGCGAACCGTATAAAATAGTTAGCGGTGCAGCATCACCTGCAGCTGGAGTGGCAACAACACCACCGGTTAATGCACCTGCGTTGGCATTCGCAGCTAAGTAACCACTTACCCACGCTTGCTGAATTGGATTAAGTTCAGCCACTAAGCCTTGCAGCTTCTGTACTTGCTCTTGCGATAGCGGGCTCGCCGCTGCATTTAGTTGACTTAACAACATGAATTTATTCCTCGTAACCCTGAAAAGTTAACTGCGAAACGAACTTGCTACTGTCATTTCGCGAACAATTTTTTCGACTTTAAAGACCTAATAAAAACGCTTTAAAGGTTTATCTGAGCGTGAAGAATAACGAGGTCTGAGGCGATTAAAAAAGAATAGAATCTGCTTTGATATTCCATTTAGTTATTAATTTAGTATTTATCCAAAAAAAACATGTTAAAAGCAAAAATTCCCAAATAAGAAACTTTTATTAATTAACATTATTGCAACATAAGACAATTAGCCTATACTCGCTGTGTTCATTTTAAGAACAGCAATAACTATTAAAAAATATGAAAAGGAAAATACAATGTCACACGGGACATGTAAAAAATATATGCTAGCCAGTGGCTTGCTGTGCCTAGCGAGTTCAGCATTGGCAAATGTTAATAACGCCAGCTTCGAAAGCTGGTCAGCAAACACCCCTGCAAGCTGGAGCACCATAGATAGCGGTATTAGCCTTAGCGCTAATAGTAATGTGGTTTACTCAGGTAATTACTCAGCGCAAGTCGTGGTTAATACTGGCACGCAAAGTAATACCGATTTACAGCAGCTAGTTGATGTAGTGGCGGGTGAAACTTATGAGTTTTCAGCTTGGGTTTACCATACAGAAGGCGGCGTAAGAGCTCGCTTAGTGGTTGATGGCTATCAAGGCTATTCTAATTCAGCATTAACTAATCAATGGCAACAAATCAGTTATCAGTACACAGCCTCTGCTACCACATCAATTAATGTTGGCCTGCGCTTTTACGACGTAACTGGTTTTGATGGCAGCGAAGTAGTTTATGTAGATAACTTTGCACCAAGCACTGGCGCAACCCCACCACCTTCGGGCAGCTGCGCCTATAACCAAGTGTCTTTAACCCTCACTACCGATAACTATGGAGAAGAAACCAGCTGGCAAATCACCAATAGCCAAGGTAGTGCAGTAGCATCAGGCGGCAGCTATGCAGCAAATACTCAGTACAGTGAGCAAGCATGTTTAACGGATGGTGACTATAGCTTTACTATTTTTGATAGTTATGGTGATGGCATATGCTGCTCATTCGGCAATGGCAGTTACAGCCTTTCATTAGGTCAAACAGTACTTGCCAGTGGTGCAAGCTTCCAAAGCTCAGAAGCAACGCCGTTTAGCCTAGGCGATAGCTCAGGCGGCGGTGACGGTGGTGGTACAACCCCAACAGAGCCATCGGGATACTATGTTACAACGCAAGGCCTTAGTGGTTATGCACTAAAAACAGAGTTATACAACATCATTAAAGATCACAACTCACAAGGCTATTCTGCGATTTGGAGCTTTTACGATGTTGCTTCACGCGATAAGTATTTTGAAAACGACAACTCTATTTTAGATCGTTATTCAGAAAACCCTGCAGGCCAAGACAGCTACAACTATGTTGCTGTGAGCGACCAATGTGGGACATACAACAGCGAAGCAGACTGCTACAACCGTGAGCATTCTTTCCCGAAAAGTTGGTTTGGTGGAACAATTGAGCCAATGAATTCAGACGTACATCATATTTTTGCCACTGACGGTTATGTCAATTCAAAACGCAGTAACTACCCATTTGGTGAAGTAGCTAGTGCAAACTATACCTCTAGTAACGGCAGCAAAGTAGGTAGTGCAGCCAGCTCATTAAATTACTCAGGAACGGTTTTTGAACCAATTGATGAATTTAAAGGTGACTTTGCAAGAGCGTACTTCTATATGGCAACACGCTATGAAAACGTGATTGGCTCATGGCAAAACAACACAACCTACAGTAACGCTGTACTGAATGGTTCATCTAATCAGGTCTTTGAGAGCTGGGTCGTTACTATGTTATTAAAGTGGCATAACGAGGATCCCGTTAGCCAATTAGAGCTTGACCGTAACCAAGCCGCTTATGAACATCAAGGTAACCGCAACCCATTTGTGGATCGCCCAGAATTTGTAGAAATGATTTGGTAACTTCGTTAAGCCAAGGCGCTTAGTTTCGGCTAAGTGCCTTTTTTCAGTCAAGCATAATGACTTTGTTTTCGTGAATTAACTCTGATACATAGCGTTTTTCTAAATGCCATGGATGACGCTTCCAGCCCTGAAAACCAAAACCTGCTATATGCACTTTTGAAAACAATTTAAGGTAGTGAACAATCGCTAAAGTTCCTGAACTTGGGCAATATGGCTTATGTATTGTTGGCCCTAACGTTAATAGATACTCAAGGACTGATTGGCGAAATTGCTGGGTTAACCTTTCTTGCTGTAATCCTTTGCCATATCGATTAAACAAAGCGTCACCATGGTCAAGCCGGCTTTGACGGCGGATCAGTTTGAATATGTGCTGCATAAGTAAATTTGGCGCAGGATCAGTGACGACAACTTTACTTATCCCTTCAAGCGGCATCACAAGCGGATCAGTAAGTAAGCTTTGCGCCTGCCTTCCTCGGCCCAGTAGCCATAGATCAGTGCATCGCCTACCTAGGTGCGTAGGCATTGCTGCACAGCGGTTAAAACGAACGACACGAGGGCAACAATCAATCAGCTCAGCAAGCTCGGTATTTATTGGGCCATTACCTATAATAATTATCTCTGGCTGCTCATTCATGATGCAGAAACTCCGTTTCAATCCTTAAAACAGTATTATTTCACCCAACCTTTGTGACCTAATAATGACAGCTCATAATAATTCTAACGAATGTGAAAAGCGCTTATGCGCAATAAGTAAATTATTACCGACTTGAGATTGGGCACTATAGCCAAGAAGCTGTAACACCTGCTTTAACAGTGCTTGATGCTGCTGTTGTTTTGAATGGTTTACTACTTCTAATACCTCCAGCATGGCCAGTGCATAGCTAGAGCCTGATTGGAGTGATTGCCAAATACGCGTTTGTATTTCAATAACTTGATAAATTGAAGTTTTATAAGTATTAATCTGCAAGCTTAATAGATAGTTTTCTAATGGATTCATTGTAGCGCCCTTTTAAAAACGCCACTTTAAAAGCTCAAGTTAAGTTGAGGTAAAGTGTTTTTTTATTAGTTTTTACTCCACTTATTCATTATTTCTTTAAATAATTTAGCATCCTTGTCTTCACAAGGTCTGGGCGAACCGCTTGGCACTCCAGATTTACCAAACACCGAATTAAAATCGATGCCATAACACATACCATTTAGCACCTCGATGCGCTTGCTACCATCACCACTCTGCCAAACGACTTTTGCCTTATCTGATACTGTTAATTGCACAGGTACAGATATCCTGCCTACAGACGAATTATTATTTGCGGCGTTCACCTGACCAAATAGCGATGCATTAGAAGAGTCATTTTCAAACTTAAGCTCTGGAATTGGCGCATACGGGTTGAGCTTTTTAAAGGGTACTTCGGTTGTTTTTGAGTGTTCAGGTGCCTGATCAGGCTTTGCGACCTCAGTTGTCACTTCTTGGGATTCACTAACTGAGTATTCAACAACCCTATCATCGCTTTTCTGCTTAGGACTGCTATGAGGGGTTTCCTTTCTTAGCGGCAAAGCCTTCGCTTCATCAACTGTTTCTGGCGGCTGATCCGATAAAGGTTTGTCTTGAGTCTTCTGCAAACTAGGTAGCTTTGTTAAATCGACACTCACATACGCGTTGATTACCTTGGGCGGTTCTGAGACGGCGTGTAACTTCACAAACTTGCCATATCGAGCTAGTAACAACAAAAGCACAGTATGTAGCGATAACGAGATGATCCATGCTTTGTAATTCCCTTTTAACACCCAAGCGCCTCGCTTTTTATTTTTAAGAGTGCCAGATGAGTGAAATAGTTCATCAGAAAATGGTGGTAAAAATTTAACCAATGACAACAGAATTTACATAAGCTCTGTTAAAAAGCCTCCTTTTCGATAAGCTTAAAGCTTCCAGCTATCCCCTCCCATACCTATCATCAAATCGCTCGATGTCAGTTTCATCAAGTATCGCTCCGGTTTGTACTTCGATAACGATTAGTGGCGTGTATTGCTGATTAGCAAGGCTGTGTAGCTGCTTAGCCGCGATGTAACAAGATTGGTCGGCGGATAATTCAAATTCATCATCACCTACTCGCACGCTTGCCACTCCAGATACGACAACCCAATGTTCTGCACGGTGCTGATGGCGTTGAGTTGAAAGCTTTGCGCCGCTGTTTACGATTATTTTCTTTACTTTAAAGCCAGTGCTTTCAATTAAAGTTCGATAGTTGCCCCAAGGTCTGAATACGGCTTGATGGTGGGTTAGTTTATCGCTATCAACAACAGCAAGCTGTTTAAGTAAATCAGGGAGCTTATCGAGCGCACTTTTGTCTGCCACTAAGGTGGCATCATGAGTATGTATAATTGCTTGATTACTCACGCCGAGCGCCGCAATAGTGTGATCAGCCTCGCTGATCAGTAGATTATTTTCGCTATCTAAACTCACTCCTTGTGAAGCTAAATAGTTGCCATGATGGTCTTTTTCTGCGATTTTCGATAATGCAGAAAAGCTGCCAACATCGCTCCAATTTAAGTCAACAGGTATAACAGCAACGTTAGCGCTACGCTCCAAAATAGCATAATCAATAGAATCACTTGGGCATGCTGTGAGCGCACCCGCAACAGGCCGTTGAAACCCTAAATCTGCGGTGAAGCTAGCCGCTTTTGCGACACTGTCAGCAATCTTTGGCGCAAAACGATTAAGCTCACTCAAGTACACATCTGGCAAAAATAAAAACATGCCGCTATTCCAGCCATACTCACCACTGGCAAGGTATTTTTCGGCTAATTGCAGAGCTGGTTTTTCTTTGAACTCAGCCACCTTAAAACAGCCTTTATGAGCTAACGGCTCACCTTGGCGAATATAACCATAGCCGGTATGTGGCTCAGTGGGAGTAATAGCAAAGGTTACTAATTGTTGTTGTTGACAAAGCGCTATCGCATTATCTAAGCAGGCAATAAGTTTATCAAAATCACTGATATGGTGATCAGCAGGCATGACTAGTAAGGGATCGGTTAGACCATTTTGCAATGCAAATTCAGCGGCTAGGGCAATCGCGGGGGCTGTATTTTTACCTTCAGGTTCAAGCAATAAAGTATAGCTATCTGTGATTTCTGCAATTTGCGCTTTAGCGATAAAGCGATGCTCTTCATTGCACACTAGAATTGGCGCATTAAATTGTGAGTCAACCACTCGTAAAAGCGTGCTCTGTAACAGTGATTTTTCGCTAAGCAAAGACAAAAACTGCTTAGGCATCGCTTTACGCGACAAAGGCCATAAACGAGAACCTATGCCACCAGCAAGAATAACGGGGGTGATTTTGCGACTCATGATTGCTTAAAGTAAATAATCCAACCATGAGTTTAACAAATTTTTGAGTATGCGGCTTCGAGCAATTACAGTAACTGAAATTGATCAGCATCTAAGTGAACAGGAAACGCTCTTCGAAAGTCATCAAGCGGTGATTTTTCTAAGCGCTGAATAATGATACCCGATTGGCCATCTTCGAGCTTAGCCAAGGTGTCACCTTTAAAATCATAAACGGCAGTTCCACCACTGTGGGCAACATTATTACCATCAGCACCAATGCGATTGACACCCACGACATAACATAGGTTTTCCATTGCGCGTGCTTTTAGCAGGGTATCCCAGACATGGCGACGAGCTGCTGGCCAATTAGCTACGTTGATCATCACATCGTAGTCGTTGCAATTACGCTGAAATACAGGAAAGCGTAAGTCGTAACACACTTGCGGCAAAATGCGAAAATCATTGATAGCGAATATCTCGCGCTGCTCGCCTGCTGCAACGAAATTGCCTTCGTTACCTAAACAGAATAAATGGCGTTTGTCGTAATACTTCACTTCGCCATTTGGCCAAACCCAATAAAAGCGATTAGCCTTTTTGTCGCCTTTCGCAACTAAAACAGAGCCTGCAACCACAGCATTTTTTTGCTTAGCTGTGGCTTTTAACCAGCTAAGTACCTCGCCTTGCTCTGGTTCGCTGCAATCTAGATTAATCGCAAAACCCGTGGCAAATGTTTCTGGCAAGACAATTAAATCAACCTGCTCGTTAAAACTGTTAAGCTGCTCTGTAAAGTGCGCAAGGTTGGCGCTTTTATCAAGCCAATGCAGTGATGACTGCACTAAAGCTAAGGTTAAAGTTGGCATAAAATCTCCGCGGCACGTTTTAATGTGTCATCATTTTTTGCAAAACATAAACGAATCACCTTATCGCTGCTTGTACTGTTATAAAACACACTGAGTGGTACAGCTGCAACACCCGCTTGCTCAACCAACCATTGGCAAAACTCAACATCATCAAGATCAGACACATCACTGTAATCGAGTAACAAAAAGTAGGTGCCTTCACTTGGTAATATTTTAAAACGGCTTTGCGCTAGTGCTTCGCTGAGCAAGTCGCGTTTTTGTTGATAAAAACCACTAAGTTCATCAACATGTTCTGGCTCTAACTCAAGCATATCGGCTAGTGCATGCTGGGCAGGCGTAAAGCTTGAAAAAGTCACATATTGGTGAATTTTACGAAACTCCACCATGAGCTGAGCGGGTGCAGCACAATAACCCATCTTCCAGCCAGTGCTGTGAAAGGTTTTGCCAAAGCTTGAGATCACAAAACTACGTGCAAATAACTCAGGGTCGGTCAGCGCACTTAAATGTAAAGCGCCATCAAAGGTAATGTGCTCATACACTTCATCACTAATTACATATAAATCATGCTTAGTAACAAGCGCTTTAAGGGCATTTATATCTTCTGTTTTAAAGATTTTACCGCTTGGGTTATGTGGCGTGTTGATGATGATGACACGTGTTTTGTCTGTTATAACATCAGCTACTGTTTGCCAATCGATTTTGTAGTCTGGCGCATGCAAAGCAACGTGAACTGAGCGACCGCCGGCAAGTTCAATTGCCGGTTGATACGAGTCATACGCGGGGTCAAATACCACAACTTCATCACCCTCTTTAACAAGCGCTTGAATTGCTACGAATAATGCCTCTGTTGCCCCAGAGGTGACGGTAACTTGTTGCTCGTAATTTATGTTGTTATGGTATTTTCTAGCAATCAAAGCCGCTATTTGCTGTTGTAGCTTTGCAACCCCACTTGAAGGCGCATATTGGTTTACTCCCTCAAGTACATAATGATTGAGCTGTTTTTTTAGTAATTCTGGTGCATCAAATTCAGGAAAACCCTGAGATAAATTAAGCGCTTGGTGCTTATTTGCTAGAGCGGTCATTTGACTAAAAATACTGGTGCCTAAATTCGGCAATTTACTTTCAAACACAGAGGTTCCTTAAAGATGGTTTTGCGCCCGAAGCGATGCTATCATTGCTTAAAACAGATGTATAGCCGTCTAAATAACTTTTAGAATGTCGAGGAATATATGCATAACAATACCGCTATTTCAGAACTAATTGAAGCTGGTAAATGGGTAAGCCAACGTGGCTGGGTCCCTGCTACTGGTGGTAACTTTTCAGCCCGCACTGCAAGCGGTTATGTCGTCACAGCAAGTGGTTTCGATAAAGGTCAACTCGGCACTCATGCATTTATTGAATTTGATCATGAAGGCAATCGTACTAAAGGCTCTGGCAATCCATCAGCTGAAACTGAGCTACATTTGAATATGTATAAGCTTATCCCGTCAGCTAAATTTGTTTTGCACACTCATTCTGTTGCGGCAACCGTGTTATCTCGTGTGATCAAAGGCCACGCTATCAATTTGCATGGCTACGAAATGCAAAAATCTTTAAGCGGTATCAAATCGCACTTAGATACCTTAACTATTCCCATTTTTGATAATGACCAAGACATTGACCGTTTAAGCTTACTAGTCAGTGATCATCACCTTCACACCCCTATTGAGCATGCCGTATTAATTCGTGGCCATGGTTTATATGTCGTTGGTCGAGATATCAAAGAAGTACTTCGTCATTTAGAAGGGTTAGAGTTTCTATTTAGCTGTGAGCTTGAGCGCCTAAAACTAGAAGGTATTCAAGCTGGAGTTCAGCCATGATCAAAGCAATTTTAACTGATATTGAAGGCACTATTACCCGCATCTCATTTGTTAAAGACGTATTATTTCCTTACGCGGCAGGGCAATTACCTGAGTTTGTAAAATCACATCAAACAGACCCAGAAGTTGCAGCCCAAATTGAGGCCGTTAAAGCACACATTGAACAACCCGAAGCCGATATCGACACGGTTATTAGTCATTTAATTCATTGGATTGAAACTGATCAAAAAATTACCCCACTTAAGCAGTTACAAGGGTTAATTTGGCAAACGGGCTACGAAAGTGGTGATTTTACTGGCCACCTTTACCCTGACGCTTATGACTTTTTACAAGCCCAAAAACATGCTGGTAAAAGTTTATATGTCTACTCATCAGGCTCTGTGAAAGCGCAGCACCTGATTTTTGAGTTTTCTGATTATGGTGATGTTAGACCTTTATTTAGTGATTACTTCGACACTAAAGTCGGTGCAAAACAACAGCAAAGCTCTTATGAGAATATTATCGCCGAGCTGCCATTTGACGCTGCCGAAGTATTGTTTTTAAGCGATGTGGTGGCAGAGCTTGATGCTGCCAAAGCTGCAGGCCTTGGAACTTTGCACCTTGTTCGCGATGGCCAAGCGGTAAGTGATGCTCACCCATATATCAACGACTTTTCGGAATTTAGCGCGGAGCTGTTAGCATGAGTCAATTAACTATTTATAACGATAACAACGCAAGCAACATACTGTTTCATAGTGAAGACTTAAGCGCTATTGCCAGTGAGCTGAATGCGGTTGGCGTTCGCTTTGAGCAATGGCAAGCAACAGCACAGATTGACCAAGATACCAGCCATGACGCTATTTTAACTGCCTATGCTAACGATATAGAGCGCTTAAAAGCTGAAGGGGGCTATCAAACAGTGGATGTTATTTCGCTTGCTAAGGGTAATCCAAATGCCAGCGAACTACGCGGTAAGTTCTTGTTTGAGCATACACATAGCGAAGATGAAGTTCGTTTTTTTGTGAAAGGCCAAGGCTTATTCTGCTTACACCTAGGCGATAAAGTGTATCAAGTGCTGTGTCAACAAGGCGACCTAATTTCAGTACCAGAACTCACACCACATTGGTTTGATATGGGCGGCGACCCTGAATTCACAGCAATTCGCTTATTCAATAATACCGAAGGTTGGGTCGCTAAAAGCACTGAGTCAACTATTGCTACCAACTTCCCGCTGCTGGACTAACATGGAAAAGCTATTTTCTTACGGTACATTACAGTACCCGCAGGTTCAGCTTGATACCTTTGGGCGTTTGCTCGAAGGTCAACCTGCTACGCTAACTGGGTATGTCATTGGTGAAGTCGAGATCACCGACGAAGCCGTACTTAAAAGTAGTGGTCAACGTTTTCACCCGGCGTTAATCAAAACAGGCAAACAAAGTGATATTGTTAATGGCACTATTTATTTAATCACTAAACGTGAGCTCAATCAGGCTGATGCTTACGAAGTAGATGATTATCAACGAATCGCAGAAACATTCCAATGTAACAACCAAGCTTGGCTATATGTTGCAAAAAACAGCCTTTAATTTACAAATATAAAACAAAAAGACCCAAATCAAGAACAAAAGCTGTTATTATCTTCCCTATCAAAATTAATATTTTTTAGTTAAAGGACTAAACATGGGGTCGGCATTTTCACCCTTACGCGATACCGTTATTTATGTGGGTGAGTGGCAATTTAACACTCAGCAGCAAACCATCAGCGATGGCACTCATAAGCGTGAACTAGAACCTTTATTGTTTAAATTGCTGTGTTTCTTTATTGAGCATAATGATCGCATTATCACTCGCCAAGAGCTGGTTGAGAATATTTGGCAACAAAGTTTTGTTGATGACAATGCTATTAACCGTGCCATCTCTGAACTAAGAAAAACTCTCAAATCAGAAAAGCAGCCCGGGCAAACTATTAAAACCCATTACCGCAAAGGTTATAGCCTATTTATTAAAGTTAAGCCTCTTGAGCCCACCCCCATTTCAGACCCACAAATAACAGAAGATAAAAACACAGAACATAAAGAAGCTAACACTCCAGTTAATACAACTCCCCTTAACGTGCAAAAAGCGCATTCTTCACGCTGGCCATGGCCTTTTGCAGCCTTAGCGCTTGGTTTATTGATTGCGGCTATTTGGTTGTTCTTACAGCAACCTAAAGTAAATGATGAAGCACAAAACGAAGCGCCATTTTTAGACCTGCAAGCCGAAACGATTTCATGGCATAAGGGCACTCACTATCAATTATTGCTAAATCACGACAAAACGCAGCTTGCCTATGTGCTGCAAAATGACAATCAGCATATTTATGTTGTCGACTTAACGACAAAAAAAGAGTACTCAATTACATCTGGCGCTGTCTTTTTACAGGGCTGGTCTGAAGATGGCGAGCGGCTGTTTTATAGTTCATGTGAAAACAGTGACTTCAATGATTGTAGTGCTTGGCAAGCAAGCAATTTGCTATCAAATGAAGTATTACTAAAGCCAGTTACAAATCAATCTATATTAAATATCACACCAGATCAGTACATTGAAATTGGTAATACGGCAATTACAAGACGTAATAATTACCGTGGCTTAACTCACCTATCTGCTCTGTATGCGCAAGACTTAAAGACCGGTGAAGAAATTCGCATTACATCACCTAATATTACTGGCACTGGCGATTATATTTTAACAACACTTAAAAACCCCAACCGTGTTATTTTTGAACGCCACAATGTTGGCCAAGCAGAAATTTATATAGCGAATTTGGACGGTAGCTCACTCAAACTTTTAACCACCAACGAATACCGAGCTTGGGCTGCAACTTATGATAAACAAACTAACTCGCTTGTTTGGTATAACCGCGGTAAATTAACAATTGAATCATTTTCATTTGATACCATGAGTCGGGGACAAGCCATTAAAGCCCCAGTAAAACGAGCAAATTACGCTTACCCTCTTAATAAACAAAGTGTACTGATAAGCACTGATTTACACGACAGTGATGCGGCTATATTTGACATAAAATCAAAACAAATGAGCTATATTGCCACAGCTAATAAGCATGAGGATGATGTTGTCGCACTACCGAATAATGATGTCTACTTCGCTGATCTTGAATACTATAAACGACAGCACTGGCTCAGAAAAAACAACCAATATATAGATATAACCGACAAAATTGGTGAAGATACCACCATTATTTCTGCAAATAACGACAGCAGTCAGCTGGTGAGTTTTAATAAAAGCAATCAAAAGCTAAGCTTATTAAATGCCAATGACTTTTCAGAAGTTAAACACTGGACACTACCAGGAAACAGCAAACTAGCAGCAGTCAGAGGTAGTAAAATTGCAGTAATCTTTACCGAGCTTAGTAACCAGCAAAACCAACTAATGATTTTGCACACCAACAGCGATCAGGTTGTCAAAAGCACCATCGACACCCCATTGGCAATTGCTTGGTATGATGATAATCAGCTAATCGTCCATTCTAAATACGGAAAATATTTGCTTTTAGATAGTGACAGCAATACTTATAGTGAGCTGATAACTCCTGACAAACTAATCGAGCTAAAGCCTTCAATTATCACTATGACAAGCAACCATCACAGCTTATATATTGCCACAAATAATGAAATTTATAGTATTGACTTGGCAAACATACAAGATGTTGATCTAGCAATGAAAATGCGGCCCTTACACTATATAACGCATATCAATGCGAGTAATGACAAGCTGGCGATTTCGTTACTAACCGCAAATAGTCAAAATAGCATTGAGCTCTACACTAAAAAAAGCGCAGAGTAATTTACGATATTAACTGTTTTAGAATACCTTGCTCGATATCGGATTGGTTATAAACGCCGCTATCGAGCACCCAGCCTGTGACTAGGCTAGCCGGTGTAACATCAAATGCCGGGTTATAAACCTTCGCGTTAGTTGGTGCCCATATTGCTTCGCCAAAACTGCCACTAACCCCTCGCACTTCATTAGGGCTGCGTTGCTCAATTTCGATATTCGCACCACACGCCGTTTGTGTATCAAGCGTCGTAAGTGGCGCAACGACATAAAATGGAATGTTATGAAAATGCGCTAACACAGCAAGGTTATATGTACCTACCTTATTAGCAAAGTCACCGTTTGCAGCAATACGGTCTGCACCTACAAAGATTTTATCTACTTTGCCCGCAGCCATTAAACTCGCCGCCATGTTATCGCAAATCAAGGTATAAGGAATTTGCCAGCGCTCAAGCTCAAAAGCCGTTAAGCGACCGCCTTGCAGTAGCGGCCTCGTTTCATCAACCCAAACATGAATATCACCGTGGCGTTGCTGCGCTTTATGAATAACCCCTAATGCAGTACCGACACCCGCAGTCGCTAACGCACCGGTATTACAGTGCGTTAAAATGTTATCACCTTTATCAACCAAGGCAGCACCACGTTCTGCCATGCTATCGCAAAGGGCAATATCTTCTTTAAATAACTGCTCAGCAGTAGAGACAACAGCCGCAACATAATCAGTCTCTACAAGCGCTAGGCGTAACTTGGCCATGCAGTGCATAAGGTTAACGGCGGTTGGGCGTGTCGCTTCTAGTTCATCTATAGCAACCGCAAGTGCTGATTGACTCATGCCTTGCTCAGCTAGGTGTGCAACCAATAAGCTAGCACCTAAGCCGATTAAAGGCGCTCCCCGGATTTTCAAAGTCAGAATCAAATCTTTCATCGTTTCAACATCGTTAAATACATGCCAATGCTGTTGATGTGGTAACAAATACTGATCAAGCACGGTTAGCGTACCTTGCTGATATTTAATACTGCTGGCGATGAGATCTTGCATACTGAATCCGAATAACTAATGAATAACTAATTTATGTGAATAGTTATTTTACATCAGTTTAGACAACTAACAAGCTAGATGTATGGACATCTAAACGGTTACAGGTATAGAATGCTCAAAGTTAATTGTATTACGAGATAGAGCCATGGCTAAATACACTGCCTTTAATGCAGAGCATGCTGTTGATTACATTAAAGAACTTGTTAAAAGTGAACTAATTTCAGTCTTCCCTGCTGATGCAACACTGACTGCATACGAGTTTGGAGATGGAAACTTAAACTTAGTTTTTCGGGTTGCTGATCAGCACAACAACAGTGTAATTCTAAAGCAAGCACTCCCTTATGCCCGCTGCGTAGGTGAGTCATGGCCATTATCGTTAGACCGCGCCAGAATCGAAGCCGAAGTATTGATTAATCATGGTAAGTTATGCCCAGAGCATACCGTGGCGATATTACATCACAATATCGAGCTGGCATTAACCGTGTTAGAAGATTTAGGTGAGTTACAAATTTTACGTGGCGCACAAATCAACGCAGAGCAATTTCCCTTATTGGCAAGTCATGTTGCGCTCTACTTAAGCCGTATAGGCTTTTATAACTCGGATTTTTACTTATCTGCTGAAGATAAAAAAGCCAAAGTCAGTCAATTTATTAACCCTGATTTATGTAAGATCACAGAAGACTTATTCTTTACTGATCCGTACATTGAGCATGAGCGCAATAATTTCCCTGCAGAGCTTACTGAGCACGTCGAAAGTATTCGTAATAATGGTGCTTTAAAACTAGCCGCAGCTAAATTAAAAGCGAAATTTTTATCGTGCCCGCAAACTTTATTGCATGGCGATATGCACAGTGGCAGCATTTTTGTTGATAGCAAAACCACTAAAATGATCGACCCAGAGTTCGGCTTTTTTGGCCCTGTTGGTTTCGATATCGGCTCATTTATGGGTAACTTGCTACTAAATTACTGTGCCCAAAACGCCCGTATTACAGAGCAAGCAAAGCGCCGTCAGTATCAAACCCATTTATTAACTTGCTTACAAGACTGTTATAGCCAATTTGAGCAACATTGGTTAAACCTAGCAAGCAGGGAAGCAACTGATATTAGCTTTGCAAACCGCGCCTTTAGCGAAGATTACTTACAACACGTATTGCGTGATGCGATTGGCTACTGTGGCGCTGAACTTATTCGCCGTACTATTGGTTTAGCCCATGTTGCAGATATAGACGGTATTGAAGATGCACAAGCTCGTTTAGCAGTACAACAACAAACTCTTGTACTCGGCGAGCAACTGATGCTCAATGCCACAAGCTGTAACAATAAAGACGAGTTCTTTTCGTTGTTAATCAGTTTATTAAACTGATAGTCAAAAAGTAAAAAGGCGCTCAATGCGCCTTTGAATTATTCAACTCAACTAGATTATTTATTGTAGTGCTCATACATTTTATCGAGCGGCTCTGATAAACCATTTTCTTGTACCACTCGCACATGCTGGCGAGCTAACTCGCGGGCACTTGATACACCACATGAATGAGCAATCAGCCCTGCACCATAATGAATAAACTTATTATAATTGGCGACACGTTGTGCCTTATCGGTCACATCTAGGCCCCGCTGTAAGCGTTCATTATGAGTCGTAATACCGGTCGGGCAGGTATCTTTATTACATTGTAGAGCCTGAATACAACCTAACGAAAACATATGACCACGCGCCGACACAATAAAATCAGCACCCAGCGCGAGTGCCCAAGCCACTTTTGACGGTACGATTAGCTTACCCGATGCAATCACTTTCACTCGTTCTCTGAGACCATGTTTTTTTAGCAAGTCAACAACCAAAGGCAGGCTCTCTCGTAGCGGTAAACCAACTGAATCCATCAAGGGTTGAGGGGCAGCGCCCGTTCCACCGTCGGCACTATCAATAGTGATAAAATCAGGGGCAGATTCAATACCACGGTTATTTATTTCACTAAACAAGGTTTCGAGCCAAGTGTATTCACCAATAACCGCTTTAAAACCGGTTGGTTTACCTGTGGTACTGCGTACCGTTTCAATCATATCGAGTAAATCTGCTGGGCATTTAATCTCTGGGTGACCATTTGGACTAATCGAGTCATGCCCTTCAGGAATACCCCGAATTTTTGCAATTTCAGCAGTCACTTTGCGCCCTGGTAACATACCCCCTTTACCGGGTTTAGCACCTTGACTCATTTTAATTTCGAACATTTTAACTTGTTCGTGCTCAGCAATCGCTTTGAGTTTTTCGGTGCTTAATTTACCGTGCTCATCTCGTACACCATATTTTGCCGTGCCAATCTGAAACACAATATCAGCGCCACCTTCAAGGTGGTAAGGGCTGAGCCCTCCTTCGCCGGTATTCATCCAACAGCCGGCTAATTTTGCCCCTCGCGATAATGCGCGAACAGCGGGCTTAGATAATGCGCCAAAGCTCATACCTGAAATATTAAATAACGAGTTTGTTGTATAAGGAGCTTGGCAATAAGGCCCTAACGTGACTTCGCTCGGGTCGAGTGCATCTTCATCTAAAGTCGGAAACGCACAGTTCATAAACATCACAGTGCCCGTTGCTTCAAGGCTTTGGGTTGAACCAAAGGCCGTAGTACGATCAACATTTTTCGCAGCACGATACACCCAGCTTCGCTCAGCACGATTAAATGGTAGCTCTTCCCTATCCATGGCAAAAAAGTATTGTCGGAAGAATTCACCTTGGCGTTCAAAAAAATAACGAAAGCGACCGATCACCGGGTAATTACGGCGAATCGCCTGTTTAGATTGCGTCACATCACTAATGTAAAAGCACACAATCACCAGCAAACCTATACCGAGTGCAAAAATAAACAAGCTGGCAAATACATCGATACTAAAAATTATAAAATCACTCATCCAAGGCCCCTTTGTGAAATGACATCCTTCAAAGCATATAAGGTGTTTATATTACGTGCAATAAACAAAAAAGGCGTGATGTAAATCACGCCTCTTCTTTTATACTGCTATACAGCTATGCTGCTCGTTTTGCTAATTCAGCTTTAATATAAAGTTGAATTTGCTCTTCAAGCACTGACATTGGCACTGAGCCATGACGCAATATTTGATGGTGGAATTCGCGAATATCGAAATCTGCACCAAGTGCTTGCTCAGCTTCGTGGCGTAGACGTTTAATCGTTAGCTCACCAATTTTGTATGACAACGCTTGTGCAGGCCATGAGATATAACGATCAGTTTCTGTCTTCACATTATGCAATGAAAGCGCGGTGTTTTCGCTCATAAACTTCATTGCACGCTCGCGGCTCCAGCCATACATATGCATACCGGTATCAACCACTAAACGTGCCGCTCGCCACATCTCATAAGTTAAACGACCAAAGTCACTGTATGGGTCTTGATAAAAGCCCGCTTCGATACCTAAAAACTCCGAATATAAGCCCCAACCTTCACCAAATGCCGACAAATATGCATTACGGCGATAACTTGGTAATGACTCAAGTTCAGCATTTAGCGAGATTTGTAAATGATGCCCAGGTACTGCTTCGTGTAAAGTTAATGCTTCAAGTACATACAACGGGCGCTTATCTAACGCATAGGTATTAACCCAGTAATAACCTGCTTGATCATCACGGCGAGAGCCTGAGTAACGACCCGTTGTATATTTAGGTGCAATGCTCTCTGGCACTGGCGCAACACCGTACGGCATTCTTGGCAAGGTGTGGAATAACTTAGGTAACTGCGCATCCATTTTCTTGGCAATGTAAGACGCTTCTTTTAGCAAATCTTTTGGTGTTTTTGCGTAAAATTGCGGATCAGTACGTAAAAAGTGCACAAAATCAGCAAACGAGCCTTCAAAGCCTACTTTCTCGATAATTTTTTCCATTTCTGCGCGAATACGCGCGACT
This sequence comes from Pseudoalteromonas sp. BZK2, assembly GCF_014349195.1. NCBI lineage: Bacteria > Pseudomonadati > Pseudomonadota > Gammaproteobacteria > Alteromonadales > Pseudoalteromonadaceae > Pseudoalteromonas > Pseudoalteromonas sp. BZK2. Next base: position 166,261 of record NZ_JACSOG010000003.1, read on the forward strand.
TCTTGTAAACCCAGCTCATGGATTTCTTTTGGCGTCATATCTGTGGTGGTGTAGTACTTAGCGCGATTTTCGTAAAACGCTTTGCCATTCGGCGTACTTGAAATACCAATATCTGTACGTGCACCCGGTTGATATTCATTGTTAAAGAAGGTTAAGTAACCTTGATATGCCGGAATAACTTGTTCTGTGATAATGGTTTGCGCTTGCTTTTGTAGCGCTGCAAACTCGCTATCACTTAGGCCTGCCGTGTTATTTAAAAATGGTTTGTAGAATTCAGACTTAGTAGCATCATCAACAATATAAGCCGTGATTGAGTCTTGATAACCTTCTAAAACAGCCTTTGGCTGGGTTAGGCCCACTTCAAGCCCCTTTCGCATCCAGCCAATATTTTGCGAAAAATAGCGAGGAATTTGCTGTAATTTAGCGAGATATAGCTGGTAATCTTGTGGTTTTGTGTAATCTGAGCTGGAGATCATAAATGACAAGCTAGAATGGAACCCATATTCAGATGTCAGCGGCATATAGTGCGCATTAAACACATATTCATCGACACTATTTTGCACTTGGCCGCGTAAAATAGTCAGGTTAATGCGATTTTCTTCCGATAACTTATCACGGTCGATAGCGTCTAGCTCGGCAAGTAACTCTGTATTCTTTTGGTATTTTTGTTCTAAAAATTCAGCCGATAGATTTTCTAATAAATAACCATCAACGCCATTATCTTTACCATACGGGCTGATGCTTTGGCGATAATTAACAATATTTTCGGCTACTTGAGTAAATTGCTGATCAGCATCAATATTTGTTACTTGGCAAGCGCTTAAAGTACACGCTAAAGCAACCGCAATAACAGAACGATTTAAAGTTCGCGACAGTGTTTGTTTCATAGCATTCTTTTTAGTTTTAGTCAGTATCGCTAAAGTAGCGCAGCACTGGCTAAAACCCAAACAAATGCGACCAAGCTCAGGTTAAATACGCTCAAATTAACAACGGTGTATAAATAAGAATGAGCAAGGTTTAAGCAATTTTTAATTACACTTGTTAAAGTTGTTGAGAAAATCAGCTAATAGACACAAACGAAACAAATTTAAGTTCCAAAGTAAGCGATTTTGCTTTTAAATAGGCTGATTACAGATTACTGTAGACTCAGTATTTATGCTTGGAAGCAGCTATACCTTACGGAAGAGATGATTAATTGGTTGATATGCGTATTTAGTGGTATTGAAAAATGATGTTCCATGATCCCATGGCTATTGCTCAAGAAAAAATGACAAAGGTATGTATCTTTTTAGAACATCATGCATTACCGCCGTCACCACTTAACTACCAAGTTGTTTACACCTACGTCAGCCAGTCTAACCCTAAACTTAACGCCGCTATTGACCGTGCCATCGCACAAAGAAAAACCATCGATTGTGTCTATGTAGAACAGCTTTATTTCGATTTTATAGAGCAAGGGCATAAAATGAAAACCGCCATTGTTCGCAACGTTGACTCAGTAATTAACACCCTTTCGCGAAATGCTAACAATAACGAGCAAAATATTGTGCGCTTTGCTGATCAAGTCACAGAATGTGTTCATTCAATTGATGAAAACAATATTGAGCAAACGCGTCATGCATTAAAAATGCTCAGTAAGCAATCTGAAGTCCTGCTCAATCAGCATCGTCAATTTAAGCAAGAAATAGCAAAAGCCAAATCACTGCAAGAAAAAACCCAAAAACAGCTCACTCAATTACGCAAACAACACATCACCGACCAACAAACCGGCTTATACAAGCGCCATTACTTAAATCAACAAACTCAACTTTGGGTCGGCCAAAATAAAGCGGTTTGTGCTATCTCTATTCACATTGAGAACTTAAACCATTTTATTGAAAACTATGGTGATGTGATTGGTGAAGTAATTTTAAATAAAGTCGCCAAGCAGGTGCAAAAATACGTACAAGAAAGCGGCTTACCTGGGCGCACAAGTAAAGATGAATTTACCATCTTACTTGCTGATATTGAGCCTGAAACTGCCAACTTAATAGCCGAAAAAGTACGAAATGGTGTCGAAAAGCTGCGCTTTGTCAGCTCAAAAAATGGCACCAAACTCCCCGCTATTACCTTAGCCCTAGGTATCGCTAAACATGAAGGCGATGGCGACTTTAACAGCTTAGCCCGTAAAGCCTCTTTAGCAGCTGCGAAAGCCAAGTCGCTTGGGCAAAGTAGTTTTATTGCCGGCCAGTAAAGTTTAAACCTGTGCTAAATCATGAAAAGCAATGCTAATCTGATGATTTAGTTATAATCAAATTGCACCCCACAGCTACAATCAAGTACACTAGTCTTTATTGCCACGATAGAGATTAATCATGAACGAGAATCAAGAAAAGACCACGCATTTTGGCTATAAAACCGTTGCTGAAAACGACAAAGCATCAATGGTTGCTGATGTATTCCACTCAGTCGCTGCAAAGTATGACGTAATGAATGATCTAATGTCGTTCGGTATTCATCGTTTATGGAAACGCCAAACTATTGCAAGTTCTGGTGTTCGTAAAGGTCACTATGTATTAGATCTTGCTGGCGGTACAGGCGATTTGACCGCTAAATTTAGTCAGTTAGTGGGTGAAACAGGTCAAGTTATCTTAGGCGATATCAACTCTTCAATGCTGAAAGTTGGCCGCGAGAAACTGCGTAATCTTGGTCGTGTTGGCAATATTGAATATGTACAAATGAATGCCGAAGCATTGCCATTTCCTGACAACAGCTTCGACTTAATTACGATTGCCTTTGGTCTTCGTAACGTGACCGATAAAGATAAAGCTCTACGCTCAATGTATCGTATTCTTAAGCCTGGCGGTCGTTTACTTGTGCTTGAGTTCTCAAAACCAGAGCAAGAAATACTGAGCAAAGCTTACGATTTCTACTCATTTAATATCTTACCTAAGATGGGTGAGCTGGTTGCGAATGACAGCGAGTCTTATCAATACCTTGCTGAGTCTATCCGTATGCATCCTGATCAAGAAACATTAAAAGGCATGATGGAAGATGCGGGTTTTGAACAAACCAGTTATCAAAACCTTACTGGCGGTATTGTTGCCCTTCACCGTGGTTTTAAATACTAAAAACTCTGTAAATTAAGTAGGTAACGCGATGTTAGCAAACGCTCTGTTATCACTCGTCGAACGAATCATTAATCAACTGCTGCAGTTAGACCCTCAGTTAAAGGGTAAGCTTGCAGCAATTGCTGATAAACAGCTGTTGATTGAGATACGTGATTGGCAACAGTCAATTTTGTGCGTTTACAGCGACGAGCAAATTCACTTATACAGTACGCAAGAACGCAGTTTTGACTGCATGATCAGCGCCGATATCAACACCTTATTGGCGCTTAAAGATCCATCAATGCTCACGCAACTCATTCGCCAAGACAAGCTCGACTTACAAGGCGATTTAAATCTTGCGCAAGGCTTTAGCAATGCGTTTGCTGAGCTTGATATTGATTGGCCAGAACATTTTTCTCGATACATTGGCGATGCCCCAGCACAACAGTTGTGGCTCTCTATTCAAGCTTTAAAACGTCGTAGTTCACAAACGAAAAGCAAGTTAGAAAATACCTTAACAACGCTTTGCCAAGATGAGTTAGCAGTGACCATACACCCTCTTGAACTTGCTGAATTTAAACAGCAAAATCGCCAATTAAAAAGCCAAGTATCTCAATTAGAGATGCGAATTAACGCGCTGTTACAGTCACGCTAATGCGCTAAGGAACTTGTGTGTCGTCTGCTCGTCTTTATTACATTACTAAAACTCTACTGAGCTATGGCTTAGACGAATTAATTCCGCGTAAACGAGTGCCTTGGTTTGCCAAACTCGCCCGTGGCAGCTTATTTTGGTTACGTAACCAACATAAAGATAAACCTGCAGGTATGCGCTTAAGACTTGCATTGCAAGAGCTCGGCCCGGTGTGGATCAAGTTTGGTCAAATGCTTTCTACACGCCGTGATTTACTGCCGCATGATGTCGCATTAGAGCTTGCACTGCTACAAGATCAGGTTGAACCTTTTGAAGGTGAGCTTGCCCAGCAACTGATCGAAAAGGCGCTCGGTATTAATGATATTAGTAAATTATTTAGTGATTTTTCGCAAACACCTTTGGCATCAGCCTCGATTGCACAAGTTCACACGGCAACCTTAATTGATGAGCATGGCGCGCCACAAGATGTGGTGATTAAAGTCATTCGCCCTAACATTAAAGAGCAAATTGATGCTGACTTAATGCTAATGCAAAAAGTCGCTCGCTTGGTTGCTAAGTTATTAAAAGAAGCAAAACGTTTACGCCCTATTGAAGTAGTAAACGAGTACAAAAAAACTTTACTCGATGAGCTCGACTTAATGCGTGAAGGGGCGAATGCGATTCAGCTACGCCGTAACTTCGAAGACTCAGATTCGCTCTACATTCCCTTTGTTTACAGTGACTACAGCCGCAATAACGTATTAGTAATGGAGCGCATTTACGGTATTCCAGTATCTGATACCGACGCATTACTGGCACAAAATACCAATATGCAGCTACTAGCTGAGCGTGGAGTCGAAGTATTTTTCACACAAGTATTCCGCGACAGTTTCTTCCACGCTGATATGCATCCGGGTAATATCTTCGTTTCACGTGAAAACCCTCATAACCCAAAATATATCGGCATTGATTGCGGCATTGTGGGCACCCTTAATCGTGAAGATAAACGCTATTTAGCAGAGAACTTTATTGCCTTTTTCAACCGTGATTACCGCCAAGTAGCGCAACTGCATGTTGATTCTGGCTGGGTACCCGCCGATACCAGCATTGAAGAGTTTGAATTTGCCATTCGTACTGTGTGTGAACCAATTTTCAACAAACCACTGGCCGAAATCTCTTTTGGCCACGTGCTAGTTAACCTGTTTAATACGGCTCGTCGCTTTAATATGCAAGTTCAACCGCAATTAGTGTTACTACAAAAGACGCTGTTGTATGTTGAAGGCCTTGGCAGACAACTGTATCCGCAGCTTGATTTATGGAAAACCGCTAAACCTTTTCTAGAAGATTGGGTCAAAGAACAAGTTGGTCCGCTTGCAGTAATGAAAAAAATGTATGCGAACTTGCCATTTTGGGCAGAAAAAATGCCTGAATTACCTGATTTAATTTATCAAAACTTAAAACGTCAACAACAACCTGTACAATTGCCAGCGCCGCAATCTGCTAAGCCTTTGTTACTTAGTATCTTTGCTGGTAGCTGTTTAATAGTTTCAGGCTTATGTTATTTACAGCATGACTTAGTCGCCAGTGTAATTACCGCAGGCTTTGCTATAGCAGGCTTTATTGCAGCATGGCGAAGCGCATAAACTAAGTGCTATTTATGTTTTGGTGGGTATAATCAAGGCAAGTCTATTCAATAAATTTGATAAAAACGGAGTAACCCATGGGTTTTGGTGGTATCAGTATTTGGCAATTAATCATTATTTTAGCAATCATCGTGTTGTTATTTGGCACAAAGAAACTTCGTGGCATTGGCGGTGATTTAGGTAGCGCAGTAAAAGGCTTTAAAAAAGCCGTGTCTGATGATGACCAAACTAATTCCAAAAGCGAGCAAATAGAGCAAGCTTCTAACACGCAAAGCAAAGAAACCGTAGAGAAAAGCAAAGACGACCATAAGGCTTAATCAACATGGGGATGTGGGAACTTGTTGTCGTACTTATCGTAGGTCTGATTGTGTTAGGTCCTGAGCGCTTGCCTGTGGCAATTCGTACAGTTAGCCGCTGGGTAAAAACATTAAAGTCAGTCGCCAATTCAGTGAAAGCTGAAGTGAACGAAGAACTCCGTATCCATGAGCTTCACGAGAACTTAAAAAAAGCAGAACAGCAAAATTTGCAAGAGCTCACACCAGATCTGCAAGATTCTGTAAACGAACTTCAAAAGGCTGCTCAGTCAGTTACCCACAGTTATAAAAAAGACACACCAGAAAAAGCAGAAACTAACAATAATGACGAAAAAAAGTGAAATTAATCTCTGCTTTTGTGGTCAATAACAATGATGATGAATAGTAAATTATGACCGAGCAAGCTCAAACAGGCTTTGTTGGCCACTTGATTGAGTTACGAAACCGACTCATGAAAGCTTTGTTAAGCATTTTGCTAATATTTATCAGCTTGGTGTATTTTGCCAACGATATTTATAGCTTTGTTGCAGCTCCACTGATTGCAAACTTGCCAAGCACTGCCACCATGATCGCAACGGATGTAACAGCACCTTTTTTTGCACCGTTTAAACTCACCTTATTTGTGGCGTTATTTGCTGCTATTCCCATGATACTGCATCAAGTTTGGAGCTTTATAGCACCAGGTTTGTATCAACATGAAAAGCGCATGCTAATGCCAATTTTGGCCTCAAGTATCTTGCTATTTTATAGTGGTATCGCATTTTGCTACTTTGTGGTGCTACCTATTATTTTAGGGTTTTTTACTAATACTGGCCCTGATATGATGACATTAGCACCTGATATTAGTAGTTATTTAAGTTTTGCTTTAAAACTGTTTTTTGCTTTTGGTATTGCGTTTGAAATACCTGTTGCCATCATGCTGTTATGCTGGAGTGGCGCAACAACAACGAAAAGTTTAAAAGAAAAACGACCTTATATCGTGGTAGGTGTATTCGTGGTTGCCATGTTCTTAACACCTCCTGATGTACTGTCACAAACATTGCTAGCATTACCCATGCTGTTATTATTTGAATTAGGTTTAATTTTGGCTGCATTCTATACCGCCAAACCTCAACAGGAATCCGAGGAATAAAATGAAAAAACAACTCATTCCCTTCGTTGCTCTTTTAACTATTGCTGGTACTGCACAGGCAGACGAAGTTAACTTACAAGCATTGCAAGCCTGTACTTTTGTTGAAAATGATTTTAACCGCTTACTTTGTTACGACAACGTAATGGCAGGTAAATCACTTTCAAAACCGGCTACAAAAAAACAAATTGAGCAACCTGTAACTAGCTCAGCAGCTCCTGTTGCCGCGGCAGCCGCAACAAGTGAACAAGCTCTAAAAACAAAAAATGAAGACTTTGGTTTAGAGCACAAAGAAGTTGCAAAAAAAAATGATGACGAAATAACCGCAGTGGTTAAGAGCGTTAGAAAAGCGCCTTACGGGGAGCTGATTATAGAGCTAGAAAACGGTCAACAGTGGCGCCAAGTAGGCTCAGATAGAATGAAGCTAGAGGTGAGCGACAAAGTCATAATTGAACGAGGCGTTTTCAATTCATTCTTGTTAAGAATCGAAGGGCAAAACCGTTCAATTCGTGTTAAGCGTACTGACTAATGAACTATTCGCTAGTTGATGCTGGCGTCAATTTAAGCAATCATCAATTTGATGATATTCATCAAGCTGTGTTACAACGTGCCGCAGAGGCAAATGTAACACAGATGCTTCTTATTGGCTGCGATCTGCAAAGTAGCCAAGCCTCTCTTAAACTCGCCAAACAGTTTAAGCAATTTTGCACAGCTGGGGTCCACCCTCATGATGCAAAAACTGCAGATGATCACCTTGAAGCACACTTAACAACTCTCAGCCAACACCCTGAAGTGGTTGCAATTGGCGAGTGTGGCCTCGATTACAATCGTGACTTTTCTCCTCGCGATGTTCAGCGCAGCGTTTTTAGACGCCAGTTACAGCTTGCTGAGCAACTAAATATGCCTGTGTATTTGCATGAGCGAGATGCCAGCGAAGATATGCTCGCAATCTTGAGTGATTACAAGGTACGAGGCGTACTACACTGCTTCACGGGTGACGAAAACGCACTCCAAAGTTACCTAGCAATGGGGCTTTATATCGGTGTTACGGGCTGGGTCTGCGATGAACGCCGTGGTGAACAACTACAAGCCTTAGTACCAACTATCCCTTTAAATCGCTTGTTAATTGAGACTGATGCGCCCTTTTTAATGCCGAGAAATATTAGGCCTAGACCTAAAACTCGCCGTAATGAGCCTCAGAACCTTCCTTATGTATGTCAGCAAATTGCTGATTTAAAAGGCTCAGAATTTACTGAAGTGGCAAAACAAACTACACTAAACTTTCAGCAATTATTTTCCATAAAGGGTTAAGATGAAGCGCCTATGGTCACTTTGTGGCGTAATCTTCGTTGTTTTATTTACTCCTTACTTGCAGGCTAACTCCATTGTTGTTAGTTCACAATTCAAATCTCAACATACGCTTAATGTTGAGTACACCCTTGATCCTATCACTCAACAGCAAGCCTTTAGCAGTAACAATGTAACTTGGCATTCAAGCCAAGGCGAAACCCTAAATCTAGGTATGACTCTAAAACCAATGTGGCTCAAGCTATCGATAAGAAACACCTCATTAGATGTTATTCCACTGATATTATCGATAGATAACCCTTTACTCGATGAAGTGAGCGTGTTTCATCTTCAAGGTAGCCAATTATTATTTAACACAAAGATTGGGGATGCAGTCCCATTATCTAATCGGCAAATCAAAAATGAGTCTCTGTTAGTCTCATTAACCATTCCAAAAGCCAGCCACTCCGTTGTTTATCTTAAAGTTAAAAACAATGGGGGTTTAAGAGTACCTCTAAGCCTTTGGAAACCCTCAGAATACCTAAAGCATAAAAGTAAATTTAATTTATTGTACGGTTTATTAGTCGGTTTTATATTATCACTCGCACTCACTAATTTAGTGCTTTATGGCTTTTCTAGACGCCGCTATTTCGCCTATACAGGATTATTACTTACCTTGCTGTGGCTTTCTTTGGCTTACCTTTATGGCTTTGGTTATCGTTATTTACAACCTAGTGGCTCATCGTTTCAACAACTGACAATCCCAACTCTATTTTTTATCTGTGGTGCGTTATTTGTACCATTGCAAGGCTATATATTCGGCTTTACCAAATCTCGCTTAAACCGTTTTCAGTACTGGCTAGCATGGGCAGTTGTGCTTGCCACTATAACAATGTGGTTTTTGCCTATTCATATTGCTATCACACTCTGCTTATTGAGTTTACCTGCGGTGCTTATCATTTTTGCAGGTATTGCTCTAAAGCAGTTTAATCATGAATATAAGCAGCCGTGCATTGGCTTTTTTGTTGCTTTGTTCGCTTTCTTCTGTGCCATTGTTTACAGTGCACTCGGTGTATTTAATCCATTTGATTTAAATATCGGAATGCTTTCGCTCACCTTCGTTTGCTTTTTAGTTTGTAGCTTGAGCTTGAGTTATGCGGTAATAAAATTGTTTTTGATGCAACGCGACGCTGAAGTCGCAGCGCAACAAAATGCACTAGCAGAGAGTAAAGCACAAGATACCTTAATGCGTGAGCGCCTTGAACTGCAAGAGCAAGCACGCCAAGATCTTGAAGCTAATATTGAAGAGCGTACCTTTGAGTTACAAGTGACATTACGCGAACTTGAAGAGAAAAACCGAGAGCTTGAACAGCTCAATATGGAAGATGCCCTCACTAAAACCAAAAACCGCCGCTACTTTGATAAAAAACTATTGATGGATATTCGTCGCTCGCGACGTGAACAAACACCTTTAGCTATCATCATGTTAGATATTGACCACTTCAAAGCAATCAATGATACCTATGGTCATTTAACCGGTGATCAAACCATTCAAGCAGCTGCAGATGTCATCAAACAGCATCTTAAACGACCTCTCGATGAAGTGGCGCGCTATGGCGGCGAAGAATTTGTAGTGTTATTACCGAATACACCACTAGAAGGTGCATTAGAAATTGCCGAACAAATACGCAAAGCAGCCCAAAATACTGATATAATAGTTGCCGGAACAACGATTAAATTTACTTTGAGTGCAGGTGTTTACAGCGCAATTGCTGAAGACATTAATAACCCAAGTTTTTTCACTGACTATGCCGACAAAGCTTTATATCATGCCAAGCAAACAGGTCGAAATCGCGTAGTGAGTTATCCTCTACCAGACTAGGAGTATACAAAGCATGGCCCAATCAGGACTCGACCTTTTCCCTTATACACGTATGCGCCGCATGCGTCGTGATGACTTCTCTCGTCGCCTAATGGCTGAAAACCAACTAACTGTAAATGACCTTATTTTTCCCGTATTTGTGCTAGAAGGTAAGAACCGCCGCGAAGCCATTGAGTCAATGCCAGGTATAGATCGTCTTTCTATTGATTTGTTGCTTGAGGAAGCAAAAGAGCTTGTAGAGCTAGGTGTACCTGCCGTCGCTATTTTCCCGGTAACACCGAGCGATAAAAAATCCCTTCTTGCTGAAGAAGCCTATAACCCAGATGCATTAGCACAACGCACTGTACGCGCACTGAAAGAAGCTTTTCCTACATTAGGTGTGATCACAGATGTTGCACTTGACCCATTCACTGTTCATGGTCAAGACGGCATCATCGATGAAGACGGTTATGTGATTAACGATGTAACAACTGAAATCTTAGTTAAACAAGCGCTATCGCATGCCGAAGCGGGTGCTGATGTAGTTGCGCCATCAGACATGATGGATGGACGTATTGGTGCAATTCGTGAAGCTCTCGAAGCCGAAGGCCATATCCACACTCGTATCATGGCTTACTCAGCTAAATACGCTTCAAGCTACTATGGCCCATTCCGTGATGCGGTAGGTTCTGCAGGCAACTTAAAAGGTGCCGATAAAAAGACCTATCAAATGGACCCTGCCAACTCTGATGAAGCGATTCGTGAAGTAGCCCTTGATCTGCAAGAAGGTGCAGACATGGTAATGGTGAAACCAGGTATGCCATATTTAGATGTAGTACGCCGCGTAAAAGATGAGTTTGGTGTACCAACATTTGCATACCAAGTAAGCGGTGAATATGCTATGCATAAAGCAGCCATTGATAACGGTTGGCTTGCAGAAGATGCAATAATCATGGAGTCATTATTAGCATTTAAGCGCGCTGGCGCCGATGGCATCCTGACTTATTTTGCAAAACAAGCTGCAAAATGGTTAAAAAACAACTAACTTAAAAAAATGTTCTTAAAATAGGTCATTATTTCTATTTTATTAACATTTTGTATTTAATTTGTCATAGATTTTTCTTAAAGTACTGTGTCCCATATTGGGACTTTAATAATACATACACGGGAAAAATAATGATAAATACAAAATTAACGCCGCTCGCGCTTGTTATTGCAAGCCTGAGCGCGCCTGCTTCTGCCAACCTAATCATCTCTGAATATGTTGAAGGAAGCTCTAACAATAAAGCGGTAGAGCTATACAACACATCGAGTGCTGAACTATCGCTTGACGGTTACACCATCTCTTTATACTCAAATGGTAATGGCGATCTAGCAGACCCTAATAACAGCTTAGCTTTAACAGGTACTCTTGCAGCAAATGCAACCTACGTTATTGTAAATGCGGGCTCTGCTGATGAGTTAAAAGCCAATGCAGATACTGAATCAACAATCACTTACTTCAACGGTGATGACGCATTAGTGCTAACTAAAGATGGTGCAATTGTTGATAGCTTTGGTCAACTGGGCGTTGATCCAGGTTCAGCATGGGATGAAGGCGGCGTTTCAACACAAAATAAAACACTGCGCCGTAAAGCAACTGTTACTACAGGCCGTACTGATGCAACCTCTGCGTTCAACCCAAGCGATGAGTGGGAGCAATTCGACCAAGACGATTTCAGCAATATTGGTCAATATGGTGAGAGCACAGAGCCAACGCCTGAGCCAGAACCTGTCACTCCCCTTGAGTGTGGTGCAGCAAAAACCTTAATCAGCGCAATTCAAGGTGAAGGCGGCGACAGCCCGCTTATTAACACTGAAGTAGAAGTTGAAGGTGTTGTTACAGCTGACTTCCAAGGTGATGATCAACTAAAAGGTTTCTTCATTAGCTCACTTGCTGCTGATGTTGATACAAACCCACTAACTTCTGAAGGTGTATTTGTTTATTTCGCAGATACCGACGTTGCAGTTGGTGACCATGTGCGTGTTAAAGGTAGCGTTGCTGAATACTACAGCGCAACACAACTAGGCGATGTTAGCCAAGTTGAGATCTGTGCGACAGGTTTATCTACTGATGCAACCGCTATCACTTTACCAGTTACTGACGTGGCAGACCTTGAAGCTTACGAAGGTATGTTAGTAACCATCGCGCAACCTTTAGTCGTTAATAACAACTACGGCCTTGGTCGCTATGGTGAAGTTGACTTAGGTACTGAGCGTTTATACCAAGGAACTCAAGTAGCGCTTCCAGGCGATGCAGCAAATGCTGTTGAAGCTGAAAACCTGAAAAAACAAATCTTAATCGACGATGGTTCAACAAAGCAAAACCTTGATCCTATTGCTTACCCAGGTACGGGCCTTGATGCCTATAACACATTACGTTTAGGCGATACTGTTAATACGATTACCGGTGTAATGGGTTACAGCTTCGACCGTTATCGTATTCACCCAACAGTACAACCTGAGTTCACTGCAACTAACCCTCGTACAGATGCACCAGAGCTTAACGAAGATGCAGATCTACGTGTAGCAAGCTTTAACGTATTAAACTACTTTAATGGCGACGGCCAAGGTGCAGGCTTCCCAACTAGCCGTGGTGCAGATAGCGAAGAAGAGTTTACTCGCCAAGAAGCTAAATTAGTTAGCGCAATCACGGCTATAAATGCTGATGTGATTGGCTTAATGGAAATCGAAAATGACGGTTTCGGTGAAAATAGCGCCATTGCTAGCCTAGTATCTGCACTTAATGATGAAGATGCAGAAAATACCTACGCATTCGTTGATTTCGGCGTTGACCAAATTGGTACTGATGCAATCACGACAGCACTTATTTATCGCTCAAATAAAGTATCTGAAGTTGGTAAGGCTGCTCATACCACAGTAGAACCTTTCGATTACAGCAATCGCCCGCCAATTGCACAAAGCTTCCAGTCTCTTGAAAGCAAAGAAATCTTCACTGTTGCCGTTGCCCACCTAAAATCTAAAGGCGGCTGTGGTAGCGCTGAAGGTAATAATGCTGACTTAGGCGATGGTCAATCATGTTGGAATGAAATCCGTGTTGCGGGTGCAAATGCATATGCTGATTGGTTAGCCACTTACCCAACAGAAGTTGAAGATGAAGATATCATCCTAGTGGGTGATATGAACGCATACGCGATGGAAGATCCTATCCGTGCATTTGCAGATAAAGGTCTGAAGAGTGCGGTTGCTGAACTAGACGGCGACACATTAGGTTATTCTTATAGCTTCTCTGGCCGCATTGGTAGCCTTGACCACGCACTAGTCTCTGAATCTATGCTTGCTAAAGTTGTTGCTGCTACGGATTGGCATATCAATGCCGATGAGCCAATCAGCCTAGACTACAACCTTGAGTATAAATCATCGACACAACAAGCTAGCCTTTACGCTGACGATGCATACCGTGCATCTGATCACGACCCAGTGATTGTTGATATCCAATCTGCAGAGCCTGTTCCAGAACAACAAGCGCCAGTAATCGAAGTTCAGCAATCATTCGAAATCGTTGAAAACAGTGAGGTAGGCGCTGTGATTGGTCAACTTGTTTTCTCTGATGGTGACGCTGATTATACACCTGTCGTTAGCTTTAGCATTGAAGGTGAGCATGCTGACGCGATTGCAATCAGTGCTACAGGTGAAATCACAGTAGCCAAAGAGCTCGATTTTGAAGAAGAAGACAAGCTTACATTAATGATCCGTGCAGAAGATAGCGCAGGCAACTTATCAGAAGCACAACTGCTATACATCAACATTACCAATGATGTGGCAGATGATGTAACCGAAGAAGTTGAAGAAGATGAAACTGAAGAAGAGTCAAAAGATGATGATTCTGGTTCATTTGCTTGGTTAAGTCTACTTGCTTTACCATTTGCACTTCGTCGTCGCATGAAAAAATAAGCGACACCGCATTAAGTAAAAAGGCCGCTTATCGCGGCCTTTTTTATATTTCACACTCTAAAACTGATTCAACTCTAGAGTTGGCTTTTGCCTTATAGAGTCTTTCAATCTCAATTTTTTGCTCATCGCTAACTTGCCAATTAAAGAATTGGCAGCTTTTTCCATTTACTAAATCTACTTTAAAAATAGTTAGAAATGCGAGCTGAGAGAACTCAACTGCAGCAATATCTTCAGTGTTAATATAACGCTTTTTAATTCCACGCGAATAACAAATTCCCGCTTTATAACAGTGTAAAAAGCGCAGTTGTAAGAAATTTAAAATAGTTATAAAGAGCAAAATAGGTAAAAGAAACAAAAGTAGCGATGTTCCAAGAAAAGTAACGCTTAATAAAACAAGAATAGCAAACGCTATCTTGGTTCCCTGTAGAGTCCAATTAGGACTTAACTTTATCGTTTTCATGAGGCTGAATCTTAAAATTTTAATGATAATAAGCTGACGTTTAATACAAAATGATTAAAGAATCATTCGATTGCTATTTTACAGAGTCTAAAAAAGGGACACAAGGTACAAAAAAAATACTTTTGTACTAGAAAAAAGAAACTGGACCACAACTCATTATAAAACCGCTACTTTTTACCTATCATAGATTTAAATTAAAATATTATAATTTATACCACTCATACCAATCCGCTTAATTAAGTTGTCTATTTTGAGGCAATAGAACCTCAAAATGATTAAGTATTATTGCGGGTTGGTATCACACCAATTCATTTAATAAGCGGTCTATTTTAGGCAATAAAAAACCCGCAACAAGTGCGGGTTTTTTTAAAGAAGTTAAAAGGCTAATTACTTAGCAGCTTTTTTCTCTTTTTCTGCAGCGATTACTGTTTCAGCAACGTTTGCAGGACATGGTGCGTAGTGTGAGAACTCCATAGAGAACTGACCACGACCAGAAGTGATAGTACGTAAGTGGCCGATGTAACCGAACATTTCAGAAAGTGGTACATCACCCTTGATGCGAACGCCCATTGCGCCAGCTTCTTGGTCTTTAATCATACCACGACGACGGTTAAGGTCACCGATTACGTCACCTACGTTGTCTTCCGGAGTGAATACGTCAACTTTCATGATTGGCTCAAGAAGTTGTGCACCCGCTTTAGGGATAGACTGACGGAAAGCGCCTTTAGCAGCGATTTCGAACGCGATTGCTGATGAGTCAACTGCGTGGAAAGCACCGTCGAAAAGTTCAACTTCAACGTCTAATACTGGGAAGCCAGCTAGAACACCTTCTTGCATCATTGATGCGAAGCCTTTCTCAACTGCAGGCCAGAATTCTTTAGGTACGTTACCACCAACAACTGATGAAGAGAACGTGAAGCCTGAGTTTTGCTCGCCTGGCTTGATGCGGTAATCGATCTTACCGAATTGACCAGAACCACCAGATTGTTTCTTATGCGTGTAGCTATCTTCGATTTCTTTCGTGATAGTTTCACGGTAAGCAACCTGAGGTTGACCAACAACTAGGTCTACGCCGTAAGTACGCTTAAGGATATCTACTTTGATATCTAAGTGAAGCTCACCCATACCTTTAAGGATGGTTTCGCCTGAATCTTCGTCAGTTTCAACTTGGAATGAAGGATCTTCTGCAACCATCTTACCGATCGCGATACCCATCTTCTCGTTACCGCCTTTGTCTTTAGGAGCAACAGCGATTGAGATAACTGGATCAGGGAAGATCATCGCTTCAAGTGTACATTCATGCTTAGGATCACAAAGAGTGTGACCAGTTTGAACGTTCTTCATACCAACAACAGCGATGATGTCACCCGCTTGTGCTTCAGTAAGTTCGTTACGCTCGTCAGCTTGCATCTCAACCATACGGCCGATACGCTCTGTTTTACCAGTTGCTGAGTTAAGGATTGTGTCACCTTTCTTCATGCGACCAGCGTAGATACGGATGAACGTAAGTGCACCGAAACGGTCGTCCATGATTTTGAACGCTAACGCTTTAAGTGGCTCATCTGCAGAAACAGTTGCTACTTCACCAGTAGGCTCACCTGTTTCAGGATCAGTTAGAGGTTGTGGGTCAACTTCTGTAGGCGAAGGTAGGTAATCTACAACCGCGTCTAATACTAACTGCATACCTTTGTTTTTGAATGCAGAACCACAGTATGTTGGGAAGAACGCAAGATCACGAGTACCTTTACGGATACAACGTTTGATGTCTTCTAAAGAAGGCTCTTCACCTTCCATGTAAGCCATCATTAGGTCTTCGTCTTGCTCAACAGCAGACTCAACAAGCATCTCATGGTATTCGTCAACTTTGTCTACCATGTCAGCTGGAACGTCTTGTACTTCGTAGTTTTCAGGAAGACCAGTCTCGTCCCAAACGTATGCTTTTTTCTCAAGTACGTCTACAACACCAGTGAATTGGTCTTCGATACCGATTGGTAAAGTCATAACTAGTGGGTTAGCACCTAGTACTTTCTCAACTTGACCTACAACGCGGTAGAAATCAGCACCCATACGGTCTAATTTGTTTACGAAGATTACACGTGCAACTTCTGATTCGTTCGCATAACGCCAGTTAGTTTCTGACTGCGGCTCAACACCACCAGAACCACAGAATACACCGATACCACCGTCTAGTACTTTAAGTGAACGGTATACTTCTACTGTGAAGTCAACGTGTCCCGGAGTATCGATAACGTTTAAGCGGTGGCCTTTCCACTCACAAGTTACAGCTGCTGATTGGATTGTAATACCGCGCTCAGCTTCTTGTTCCATGAAGTCAGTAGTAGACTCACCGTCGTGTACCTCACCAGTCTTATGAATTTTACCCGTAAGCTTAAGGATACGCTCAGTGGTGGTAGTTTTACCCGCGTCAACGTGGGCGAAAATACCAATATTTCTGTACTTCGATAAATCTGCCATTATTTTACTCTTAATAAAGTCGAAAAATTATTCGGCGGGAGTATAGCATTACTTAAAGCGAACATCACCATCGAAGTCGCTTAAAATGCAATCAATTTTATAAAATTTTTCTATGCTCAGGATAAGCGGCACTTTTTAACGTGCCGAACAGTGAGTTTATGCTACTAAAATCGCTAATTTAGCGCTGATTTGGCTATTAAATGATGTGATTAGCTACTTGTCATTTTATAGCAACGCTCGGGTCGCCCGATACTTCCGTAGCTCTGATCAGCACTGACTTGCTCAGCTTCAAGCAAGTATTCAAGGTAACGACGGGCTGTTGAGCGGCTTACGCCGACTAAATCACCCATTTGCTGAGCAGTAAAAGCCGTGCCAATATTCGCTTTAAACGCTTTTAAGATCTTTTGCAAAGTAAGCTGATCCACCCCTTTTGGCAACCTGACCGGGGCTTTTAACTGTTCTTGCGATCCAAATAAAGTATCGACCATAGATTGGGTTACTTCATCGGCATCTGATAAACATTGTTGCCTTGCTTCGAATCGCGCCAGCGCTTGATCTAAGCGATTTAGCATTAATGGTTTAACTAAGAAATCACAGGCGCCAAGTTGCATGGCTTTTTCCAGTGTTTCTACTTCTTTTGCTGCGGTTAATAGCATTACTTCGCTTTTCATTTCTTCGCGGCGTAATTCATTAAGTAAATCAAGGCCATTGCCATCGGGTAAATGAATATCGAGCAAAATTAAATCGGCATTAATCGCCGATAATAACGCTTTCGCGGTGGCAAGATTGCCTGCAATACCAACAACCTGATATTGCCCCTGACGTAGAGTTTGCCGTGCCCCTTGTTGGCCAGCAACGCCATGAGGAAGTAATAAGTATTGCGCCAATAATTGGGCTACTTCAACTTCGTCTTCAACAATGACAACTGAGTAAGTCATGTTCTTTACCTTTTATTTATAGGCTGATCATTTTTTATTATTTTGGAATGTAGACACTTAAGCGTGCCCCCATCAGATCAGACTCACCTATTTCTAAACTACCACGACACGAATCTAAGTTGGTTTTGACCAAATAAAGGCCGATACCATGCTCAGCCCCTGACTTAGAACTGTATTGTGGTGTAAATATCACATCCTTGTCATCGCCTAAACCAAAACCGCTGTCTTCAACATCAAACAATAGTGTTTTACTGGTTTCATCAACCGTAACACGAACCTTAGGGGTACGTGTATCGCTAGCTCGAATAGCAGCTTCAATTGCGTTATCAATCAAATTGCCAAGTATCGAGACAACCCGTTCAAGCATATCTTTACGGGTGATCGATCCTAATAAGCTATCTGGATTAAGCTCAAGTATCACGTTTAATTCACGGGCTTTGTGGTATTTACCAACCAATAAACCTGCTAGTACCGGATCTTGGATCCTTTCGAGTAAATGATGGATCTGCGCTTGCGAGCCTTTACTTTCTTGACCAATTAACTCAATTGCCTGATCCGTTTGCCCCATTTGAATTAACGCACCAATTAAGTTTAGCTTGTTCGAGTAATCATGCGTTTGCACTCGTAATAACTCAGCAAAGGCTTGCACTTTAGTTAATTGCTGCGATAAATATTCAAGCTCATCCGCAGGGCGCATACTCAACAAAATACCATCAGCCTGACCTTGCACTTGCAATGCATATCGCGACAACACAATGCGTTTATCGGCGGCAAACAATTCAAAACCTACAATCGGACGCTGTTGGTTATGCATCAAAAACTCGCTATGTTCAGGAAGCAAATCTGCAAGCTTAAGAGGCTGATGAATACAGCTAATCGGTTTACCGAGAATTTCGCAAGCACGTTGGTTTAAGTTACGCACGTTACCCTCAGGATCGAGAGCGATAATGCCGCTACGAACAGTGTTCAAAATAGCATCTTGCTCCGAGAACAACCGTGCTATTTCGTCAGGCTGTAAACCAAAAATAGCGTTACGTACCCGTTGACCGATATATACCGCAGCCAGAATGCTCAAGCCCACTAACAACAAGCCCCAAAGCATAATTTCAGCACTGCGAGCACGAATAAGCGGTTCAATTGACTGCACTAAAAAGCCAACCGAAACCAAGCCGATAACTTCGCCCTGCTCTGAAAGCACAGGGACTTTGCCACGAATAGACTCGCCCAAACTCCCTTTTGCAATCGACACATACCGCTCACCACGTAGCGCCGCTTTACTATCACCACCCACCATCGGCTTACCGAGCTTGTCAGAGTCGGGGTGAACAATGCGGCGAGTATTTTTATCGCCAATTACGATAAAGCTGGCAGCGGTGAGTTCACGAATATGCTCAATTTGCGTATTTAACTCATCAAGCCCTTGCTTGGTTTGCAATGCGCTTTGCACATCATCCCGTGAGGCAATACTGGTTGCGAGCGCAAGCGCTTTATCACCCATGTGGTTATGTAAGCTTTCTGCAGTGATCTGATACACCAATGCGCCAAACAACACAGCCTGTAAAACACATAGACCGGTAACCCAAATAATGAGTCGCGTTTCTAAGCGCTTAGGTTTTTTAACCATATGCTGAAATGGGTTTAGCTTATTGGTGTATCTCATATCAGTGCCTTGTTCTACGCATGTTGCTCTGCTTGCGTAGCTGCTTTTTCTTTACGACGTTGGACAATATAGTCTTTCAGTGGGAACAACAACACTAAGATCGAAATCACAAAAATACTCAGTGTTAATGGGCGGTCCCATAAAAAGCTCAGCGAACCATCAGAAATCATCATGGCACGGCGGAAGTTTCGCTCAATCATATCACCGAGGATAAAGCCAAGTAATAAAGGTGCCATCGGGAAAGCTAACAATCGAAGCACCAAGGCCACCAGCGCAAAGCCCACCATCATAAATAAATCAAAGGTGTTAAATGACACTAAATACACACCAATTAAGCTGAAGAATAAAATCATCACGGTCAGCACAGATTTAGGCATTGCCAACACTTTAGCGAAATATGGGATCAACGGCAGATTCAAAATCAGCAGTACAATGTTGCCAAAGTACATACTGACAATAACTGCCCAAAACACGCTTGGGTTTTCTTGCATTAACATAGGGCCCGGCTGAATACCGTAAGCAATTAATGCCCCTAGCATGATCGCTGTTGTACCAGAGCCTGGAATACCTAAAGTCAGTAATGGTACAAATGAGCCCGTACAGGCTGCATTATTAGCCGACTCAGGTGCCGCTAAGCCACGCATTGAACCCTTACCAAATTTATCTTTCAGTGCTTTTGGAGCAAGGTTACGCTCAGTAGCATAGGCCATAAAGCTGGCAATCGTTGCCCCTGCGCCCGGTAAAACACCGACTATAAAGCCAAGTAAAGATGAGCGGCCAACCACAGGAGCCATATCTTTGACTTCTTCTTTAGTCAGTTTTGTTGAACCAATTTTTGGCGTATCAGGATCGTCAATTTTTTTATCTGGCTCAGCTTCTGGGCGCGCCACATTAATCAGTGCCTCAGCCAACGCAAACGTTGCCATTGCTACTAATAAAAAGCTAATACCATCTAATAAATCAGCTTGGCCAAAGGTAAAGCGCTCGGTACCTGAAGAGGGATCAATACCTACCGTTGCCAGCATTAAACCAAATACCGTCATCATCATGGCTTTTAAAAATTGCCCTTTATTAGAGAACGCAGCAATCGCCGTTAAGCCTAAAAACATCAGTACAACATAATCAGGCGATTGGAAACTTAATGACACTTTCGCTAATAATGGCGCAGCCACCATCAATAAAATGGCGCCAATCGTCCCACCTATAAAGGATGAATAAGCTGCAATCGCAAGGGCTTTACCAGCCTTACCTTGTTTTGCTAGTGGGTAACCATCAAACGATGACGCTACTGTCCCCGCTACACCCGGCGCATTAATCAAAATAGAAGAAGTAGAGCCACCGAATATAGCCCCGTAGTAAACACCGGCCATTAAAATCATGCCCGAATCAGCACCGATGCTGTAAGTGATCGGGATCATCAACGCAATCGCGGTAATTGGACCAAGGCCAGGTAGCATACCAATGAACGTGCCAACAAAGCAGCCAACGATCACATATAACAAGTTGTTCCAGTCGAGTACGGTCGACAAACCTAACATAATTCCATCAAGCATAACTTAACTCCACAGATTGCCAGGTACTAAGTAAATGCCCAGTACTTGTGTCATTAAAAACCAAAAAACCACGGCCACAGGCACAGAAGCAAACAACAACACTGCCTTACGGCGTTCGCCCATGATAAAAAAGCCCGTAATTAAAAAGGCACTGGTGGCAATTAAAAAGCCGAACGGTTCAAGCATGGCGCTATAAGCAACCATTAATACCAACAGCGCAAAGGTACGTAGTAAGTTACCCTTACTGAGTAGCTCTGCTTTTTCTGCAGGCGCTTGCTTTAATAAGTTGGCACCAATCGATAGTACACACACCACGATACCGAATACTGCATACACTTTTGGTAAGGTTGCAGAAGTAACGCTTTCGTACTCTTCAAATGGCATAAGTGGAATTTGCCAAGCCACAAGGGCGTAGAGGGTAAAGAGGACCAAGAATAAACTTGGTCCAATTAGTTCACGGTTTAACATCGTCTAACCTTAACCTCGGATAAAACCAAGTTCTTTCATTACAACGCGTAATTGCGCTTCTTGCTGCTCAAGCGATTTAATAAACGCTTCTTTTTCTTGAAATAGATTTAGCCAACCATTACGAGCACGAACCGCCTCCCACTCAGGAGTTTGCTGCAGCTTACGTAGTTTTTCTGTGTACTCGGCTAGTTTGTCTGCTGGTAAATCTGGGGTTGCAAAAAAGCCGCGCCAGTTTACGAACTCCATGTCGTAACCTAGCGACTTTAAGGTTGGAATTGCTGGGTAATCTGGCAATGTTTCTGCAGAAGTCACCGCTAAAATACGTGCCTGACCACCATTAGCGACTTCGAGTGCTTCACTTAAGCCTGTTGAAAGTAAGTTGACCTCACCCGACAGTAAACCAGCTTTCGCTTTACCACCGGCATCGTAAGGAATGTAACGTAATCGACGACCATCAAGACCCGCCGCTTTCACCGCTTGTGCAGCCACTAAGTGATCCATGCTGCCGCGCGCAGAGCCACCTGCTACTTTTACTGAGCCTGGGTCTTTTTTCATTGCATCAATAACGTCTTGCCATGTTTTAAATGGCGAGTCATTACGCACAACAAACGCACCATAATCAGCAATCATGCTGGCAACTGGCGTTAAATCGCGATAGCTGTAAGGAATTTTGCCTGATAATGCGCGCAGTACGATAGGCGTTGAGTTAACCATCAACATATCGCCTTTTTTGGTGCCCGACTCAATCAAGTAAGCAATTGCACGGCCACCGCCGCCGCCCGACATATTCTGAAACGATGCATTATCTTCAATGCCCGCTTTTACCATTGCTTCACCAACACCACGTGCTGTGGTATCCCAGCCGCCGCCTGGGCCACCCGGTACCAAAAAGTGTAAGTTTGCTAATGCCAGTGGGCTGGCTACTAATAATGAAGCTGCTAAAACAGATCTTTTTAATGATTTAAACATAGTCATAATGCACGACTCCTAAAATAAGTACTGCATACGAGCACTGATGCCCATACCTGAATCTTCATCACCTACCAGCGTAGAAGCACCGGCACCATCAACATCGCTGTAAATCAGGTTGCCCATAAATTTGATATCGCTGCTTAGGTAATATGATGTGCCTAATGTATAAGTGGTTACGTCGGTACCTTGCTGTTTGCTGCTAGCGTTCATTTGTGACACACGTGCAACCAGCTCCCATGCATCTTTAATCCCTTTTGGTTGTACAAATAATGCAGAGCCTGCTTTGTAACGGCGCTGCTCACCGCCTAAGAAGTAACTTGCCGATACATGAAAGCCATCAAAACGTTCACCATCAAGTTCGTTGCTACTATCAACCGTATCAAGGTAACGGCTGGCATATTCAGCCTCTAGAGTGAATGCATTCGCTTGGTAGGCAAACTCAAGACCGCTTTGCGACATGCTATTTAGCGCTGCGGCTTCACCACCGACTGCGTAATCCACTAAGCGAACATTGGTTTCACGCACTTCACCACGGGCAAAACGAGCGCTTAAATCATTGTCGCCCATATCACGATAAGAGTGCCAAGCACCTAAATGAATCACATCACCCGGCGCTGCACTTGACCAGGTTAAGCGACCTGTTACAGCCAATGTCAGTTTGTCATCTTCGTCATGGCCCGATGCACCAAACGCATCGTTTTTGTAAACACCCACGGCGTAACGTAAGCCTGAATCTTTAAAGTATTGATAAGCCGATATACCCCAGCGGAAGAAAGGCGAGAAGGTGTTAGCAAGGGTGCTACGCTCAATGGTATTAATGTGTTTAGAACTGGTTAGCGCATTGAGCGACATGTCTTCACGGATTTTACCGGCTTTTACTTTTAAGCCGTTGTCGAATGCATAACGTACCCGCGCTAACACGATTTCAGCCGTGCCTTCAGAAAATTCGAGTAGTAATTTGTGATCCCAGTTGCCATGTTCACTTTCAACATAAGTACGGATACGACGTGGGAAGAAGTCGCTGCCTCCAGCGCCATCATTGTCGGCATTGTAAGCACCGTCGAAATAGTTGTAATCAAGTTGCACGCGACCACCAAATTCTAGGTTGAAGCCGCTAGATGTTTTTAATGAATCCACTTCTTTTTGAAGTGCATCGAGTTGTTGCTGTAGTTGTTCAGTGTCGCTTTGTGCGAATGCTGATGTACTTGCTAACGCCGCTGCAACGGCTAAAGCGAGCTGTGTGTTACTTGCTTTCATGAATTACTCCACACCAGATTATAATTATTTGTTGTCGTTGATCGGCCTACTGCAAATGGCGATCTGGTTTGGAGCATAGTGTTAACGATAGATTAACGAAATGTTTAGGGGGTAAGTTGCATTGATGGTGATAAATGGCTTTCTGTTCATAAAACCCATGAACAAAAAGCACATTACTGGGGGCTAGTATAAAATCTAGGCTAATTAGCTGCTTAAAAATCGCAAAACTAGCTAAAAGTCATCTCAGGAATGTCTTCAGAGACAATAAGTTTGCCCTGTGTCTTAGCAATAATCTCATCAACCGAAACACCCGGAGCACGCTCTAATAAATGAAATGCACCGTCTTTAATTTCTAAAAGTGCCAAATCGGTGATCACTTTATTGATACAACCAACGCCCGTTAACGGCAAACTACATTCGGTCAGCAGTTTTGATTCACCATGCTTGTTGGCATGGGTCATGGTACAAATAATGTTTTTAGCACCGGCCACTAAATCCATCGCACCGCCCATCCCTTTAACCAGCTTTTTCGGGATCATCCAACTGGCTATGTTGCCGTTTTGGTCTACTTCAAACGCGCCCAGCACGGTTAAATCAACGTGGCCGCCGCGGATCATGGCAAAGCTTTCTGCGGAGCTAAATATAGCCGCCCCCGTTGCAGCGGTGACCGTTTCTTTACCTGCGTTGATCATATCAGCATCAACTTGGTCTGCACTTGGGTATGGCCCCATACCGAGTAAACCATTTTCTGATTGCAGCATCACTTCGATGCCATCAGGGACATAATTAGCGACCAAGGTTGGAATACCTATACCTAAGTTAACGTAGTAACCATCCTGTAGTTCCATCGCCACGCGTTTAGCGATTTGTTCTCGTGATAATGCCATCAGCGTGCTCCTTATTGATTCTCTTGCTTAGTGGTAACTTTCTCGATGCGCTTTTCAAATTCACCTTTAATCACTCGGTCAATATAGATACCCGGCGTGTGAATTTGGCTTGGCTCTAGCTCCCCTGGCTCAACAATTTCTTCAACTTCAAGAACCGTAATTTTGCCAGCGGTTGCTGCCATCGGATTAAAGTTCATCGCCGTATGACGATAAATGCAGTTACCATAACGATCTGCTTTCCACGCTTTAACTATCGCAAAGTCGCCAGTAATGCTTGGCTCCAATAAATAGTCACGACCATTAATATTGCGGGTTTCTTTACCGTCAGCCACCGGTGTACCGACACCCGTTGCGGTATAAAATGCAGGAATACCCGCGCCGCCAGCACGCATTTTTTCAGCTAAGGTGCCTTGCGGTGTCAGCTCAACTTCTAGTTCACCATTTAATAGTTGCTGCTCAAATAACGCGTTTTCACCAACGTAAGAGGCAACCATCTTGCTGATTTGCTTGTCTTCAAGTAGCACCCCTAAACCAAAACCATCAACACCACAGTTATTCGATACCACGGTTAAATCTCGGGTGCCTTGACGTTTAATTTGCGTAATCAAGCCTTCAGGAATACCGCATAAGCCAAATCCACCGGCTATCACTGTCATGCCATCTTCAAGGCCAGCCATTGCTTCGCTATAACTTGTAACTACTTTATCAAAACCTGCCATTGGCTCCTCCTATTGTGCAGTCCAACCGCCATCAATGGCGATTGCTTGGGCGGTAATATTGCGTGCTGCATCGGCCATTAAAAAGCTAACGGTATGCAGGATCTCATCTAAGCCGATAAATGCTTTTTTCGGCATCGGTGCTAGCATAATTGTGTCGATCACTTGTTGCTCAGAAATGCCATGTTCTTTGGCTTGCGAGGCAATTTGTTGCTCCACAAGCGGCGTTTTTACATAGGCTGGGCACACAGTATTAATCGTGATGTTGGCATCACCAGTTTCGAGTGCCATGGTTTTAGCAAAGCCGATTAAGCCATGTTTTGCAGCGATATAAGCCGACTTATATTTAGACGCCACCATGGCATGAATTGAGCCAATATTAATGATGCGACCAAAATCTTGCTCACGCATGCGAGGGAGTACCGCCTTGGTCATCATCGCCGGGCCAACGAGCATAACTTGCTGTAAGAACTGCCATTTATCAGCAGGAAAATCTTCAAGCTTCGCAACGTGCTGAATACCCGCATTATTAATAAGTACATCAATTGGCTGATTAAGCTCAGTGAAAAACTGCTCTATTGCATCACTATCAGCCACATTAAGCGCATACCCTTCGGCGCTACCACCTTGCTCAACAATGCCTGCCGCCGCTTGTTGTGCAGCTTGCTGATTTAAATCAGTCACAATAATAGTGTGACCTTGCATCGCCAGTTGCTGAGCAACATATAGACCAATCCCACTGGCTGCACCGGTAATTAAAACTGTTTTGCTCATCGGGTTACTCCTCTAAAAACTCACTGATAAGCTGCGCTTTCGGGGCGATTGAGAAAATGCCATCAAGGTGTCCCCAGCCCCCTTCAATTTCTGAAATCTCAACGTCTTTACCTGCCGCTTTCATGGTGTCAAAAACGGTGCGCATGTTTTCAGGGCGAAGCAGTAAGTCGTTCGTTGCGGGTAGTAATAATGTTTTGGCAGAGACATTTTTAAGTGCCGTTGTTAAATCGCTTTGCATACCAGCGGTAAATAGTTGTGATGCCCGGACCAAATAAAGTACATGGTTTGCATCTTGGGTTTTAGCTCGTGCCATTGCGCGCTGAGCGAGTACTTGGTTTAACTTAGGCAAGGTACGAATATCTTTTAATGCACCTTCATCCAATACATTAAAGTCAGGGAAGCTCGCGTTATAAATAATTGGATGCATCGCATCTTGCGTAATATTAAGCATGGTTGCCGCTAAACCATCTAACGGGCGCTCTTTGCCGTAGTAATTACCTTGCTGCCAGTTTTTATCTAGACGAATTGGTAACGCCCATTTTTCAAGTGCAGCGACTGTCCATGCATCCATCGTTGCAGCGCCAATCACATGAATTAAACGCTCTACTTTATCTGGGTAACGAGTAGCCCACTCAAGTGCTTGAAACGACCCCATTGATGCACCCATCACAGCATGTAACTTAGTGATACCTAGGCTGTCGAGTAAACGCTTTTGCACATTCACAAAGTCAGTAATCGTAACCACAGGAAAATCTAAACCATAAGGTTTGCCTGTTTTTGGATTAGTTGACGCAGGGCCTGTGGTAATGACATTTTCATCATGCCAGTTGGCATTTACTAAGGTATCTGAGCTAATCACATAATATTTATTGGTATCGATAGCTTTACCTGGGCCGATAATCGCATCCCAATAACCCGGTAGGGCATCATCTGCTTTATATTTACCTGCGGCATGAGAAGTACCAGAGAAGTAATGAGTGATTAAAATCACGTTATCTTTATTGGCGTTTAGTTTACCGTAGCTTTCCCAGCCAATATCAACTTGCTCTAATGTCACACCAGACACGGTGGTAAAATCTTTTGTCGTAAAATGCTGTTTTTCCACCAGCATGGTGTCGGCTTTGTTTGCAGCGCCAAACGCGGTGCTACTAAATACAACCAGCCATATCAAAATTATTAATTTGGTTTTCATTGCTGTTCCTTAAAAGAAAATAAAGAGTCCGAGTGCCAATGCGACACCGATAAGCGGAATGACCGCCGTCAGCGCTGCCATTGACCAATACGCTCGTTGATGCGTTTCTTTACAGATAGCGCGTATTGTTGTGACCACATAACCATTATGCGGCAAGGTATCGAGGGCTCCAGAGCTAATTGCCACTACTCGGTGCAGTTGTTCAGGGTTTACACCCATGTCTAAATAACCCGGTGCGACAAGCGGTAATGCAATGGCTTGCCCGCCAGAAGCAGATCCTGTTAAGCCGGCAATCACACTCACAGCCACGGCAGCACCAACCAACTCATTCCCCGGCATATGGGTCATCACATCGACAGCGGCGGTAAATGCCGGTGATACTTTCGCCACAGCGCCAAAACCAACCACAGCAGCGGTATTACCGATTGCCACTAAAGCGCCGGTTGTACCAACATTAATAGCGTTACCCATATCGTGAAAATGCTTAAAATTGATAATCACAATACTCAGTACACCACCAAGCAAAGCGACAATAAGCGCGGTTTGCTGCAGTACATCATGTAGCGTAAATGATAAAAGTAGCACCACAATCAGTGGGATCACACCCGTAATTGGATGCGGACGACGACGTTCAATAATGACAGGATCATCATCACGCGCTTCAAAGGTTTCGCCATTAGCAACGGCTTTTTTGATCATCTTGTTCAACCAAAAGTAACCTGCTGTCGCCATGAAAATAGCGACCACTAAGCTCACTTCCCACGCTGCATAGGGTGACGTACCAAGGTGCTTAACCGGGATCCAGTTTTGAATTTCTGGCGAGCCTGCCGAAGTCATGGTAAAGGTCACCGAACCAAATGCCAGCGTTGCTGGAATAAAGCGGCGCGGTAAGTTTGCATCTTTAAACAGACTTAATGCCATTGGATAAACGGAAAACGCAACAATAAAGACGCTCACGCCACCGTAGGTTAAAACAGCACAGGCAATCACAACCGCAAGAACGGCGTGCTTCATACCTAGTTTACCCACAATGTAGCTTGCAACACTGTCTGCAGCACCGGTGTCTTCCATGAATTTACCGAACAACGACCCCAGTAAGAACATAAAAAACCACGCACTTAAGAAGCCTGCAAAGCCATCCATATAGGCGTTAATAAAGTTTGTATCTGCCGATACAGGGAAAATGGCCATGCCACTACTAAGTGCAACTAACAGTGCACAGATTGGCGCAGCGATAAATAAATTTACCCCACGCAGCGTTAAAATGATCAGCAGTATTAAACCGCCTAACAGTCCTATCATGCTCAGCATAGACATTCCTATAATTATTGTTATTACACAGATGAGGTGACATCGGAATAATGCTTTCAGTCTTACCCTAAGCGTTCAAAAAATACATAACACTAAGGTACTATCTGCTTTAAAAATAGCTTAATTGCTTGATAAATAAAGGGCTGTGACGGGTATAGCACTATGGTACTAATTCAATTTTTGCAACTATCTTCTACATTAATTGACAGGTGACACGGGCAAATCTTATTCAGTCTTCGGCAACATCGATGTGAGTGGCCATAAGACTAATGACAACAATAACAAGGAATACAACATGATAAAGCTTAACCCAAAAGTCGCGCCACTTACTCTGGCTGTATCACTTGCTTTGGCAGGTGTCAGTGCTCAAGCGGCAGAACAAGCCGAACCTGCAGCAAAAAAAGGTGAACTTGAACGTATTCAGGTAACAGCACGTAAAACTGTTGAAAACCTGCAAGAAGTGCCAGTCGCAGTCACTTCAATTGGTGCTGAAGAGCTGGCTGAAAATGGCATTGTAGTTATGACCGAAGTTCAGCAGTTCTCGCCAAATACTACCTTGCAAGCAAGCCGTGGTACTAACTCTACAATTACTGCGTTTATTCGTGGTGTAGGTCAACAAGATCCACTTTGGGGTTATGAGCCGGGTGTAGGTATCTATATTGATGATGTTTATCTTGCTCGCCCTCAAGGTGCCGTGCTTGATCTACTTGATGTTCAACAAATCGAAGTATTACGCGGCCCGCAAGGGACGCTTTACGGTAAAAATACCATTGGTGGTGCCATTAAATACGTCACCAAAGAAATGAGCGGTGATGCAACATTAAATATTCAAGGCACTGTAGGTAGCTATAACCAAAAAGATTTAAAAATCACTGGCCAATTACCGATTGTTGACGAAAAACTTTACGTGGGTTTTGGTTTTGCAACGCTTAACCGTGATGGCTTTGGTGAGTTTTTAACATCGGCTCTTGATAACCAAGACCGCGAAAACTACAACAAAGACGTAACCGCAGCTCGTGTTACACTCGAATACACACCGACTGATGACTTATTCTTCCGCCTCGCGTGGGATAAAACAGAAGACAAATCAAACGCAAAAGGTGGTTACCGTTTACTACCAAGTATTCTTACTGATGCACCAGTTCCAGACAGCGTGTATGACTCTTACACCAGCTTACCAACATGGAATAAAGTTGAACTCGAAGGTTACAGCTTAACTGCTCGTTGGGATATGACTGACAGCACTAGCATTAAATATATCGGTTCAAGCCGTGAGAGCTACTCACCAACCAATATCGACTTTGATAACACGTCACTGCAAATTTTCGACGTACCTGCTATTTACGATGATGAGCAAACGACTCACGAGTTGCAGCTAAATCATCAAGGCGATAACTACAAATTGGTTTCAGGTCTTTACTACTATGATGGTGAATCTTGCGGTCAATTTGAGGCTATTTTAGGTATCTTAGGTCAAAGTCTAGGTGCTCCGGGTCTGACTCGTGAAGTAAGCGGCTGTAGTAACTCAAACAGTAAAGCAGCGTATATCCAAAGCTCGATTGATTTAACAGATAAATGGTCAATGACACTCGGCGCACGTTACACCAAAGACAAAAAAGAAGCACAGGTTAACAATGGCCTAATCTTTGACATTGTTTACCCAGAATCAGGTTGGGTGCCAGGTTACACTCGCCCAGAAGGTCAGCTTGTACCAACTGTACTCGATGATGAAGAAGAATGGTCACGCTTCACACCACGTGCTGGCGTTGAATACCAGTACAATCGTGACATCATGTTCTTTGCAAGTTACGCGCAAGGCTTTAAGTCAGGTACTTTCAACCCTCGTGCAACCACTGCAGAGCCTGCCGCAAAACCAGAAATCGTTGATTCATTCGAAATCGGTATGAAGAGTGAGTGGAACAACAACTTACGTGCAAACGTCACGTTATTCACCCTTGACCATAAAGACCGTCAATATATTTCGGTATTACCGGGTGACAGCGCAGCAGATCTAAACCAACGCTTAGGTAACATTGGTGAGTCAACATCAGATGGTATCGAGCTTGAACTAAACTATGTTGCAACAGAATCACTCAGCTTTGATGCGTCAGTGGGTTACATCGATAGTAGCTTCGATAACGTAATTGATTACGACCCAGAAACCGGTGAAGCATTCGATAAATCAGACCGCTTTACGGTATCAAACACACCAGATTTAACCTTTAATCTGGGTGCAACGTACCGTATGTACACAGAAATGGGTGACTTTGTTGTCAATGGTAACTACTACCACAGAGGCGACTACGCGCTATTCGAAGAAGATAGCCTATTAACGCAAGATGCTTACGGTATCTTTAATATGGGTATTACTTGGTACAGCACAGATGGTCACTGGACGGCTGGTCTTTACGGTAAAAACTTAACGGATGAAGAGTACATGATTGGTGGTTACCAGTTCGTAGCACCTGATCCAACAGATCCAACAGATACCAGCAAATACACCCCAGGTTTAGGTGGTGATAATACCCTGATTGGTTACTACGGCGACCCTCGCACTGTAGCCTTCACTGTTGGTTACCGTTTCTAAAATAGAATCTAAATCCTTGTGTGAGAAAGGTTTGTCTGAAACTTCCCCTCAGGCAAACCTTGTTTCAAAAGGCAAAATCACTTATAACATAACGCATTGGAGAATCGAGGGAATGTCTTTAGCTGTGAACACCATAATCGCCGATGATCACCCGTTATTTAGAAGTGCGCTGCGTCAAGCTGCCGCGACATCAGTGCCAGAAGAACATATTAAAGAAACCAGTGACATTGATGGTTTGTTTGCACTGTTAAGCGCTCACCCTGAGATTGAACTGATATTTTTAGACCTTACGATCCCAGGTGCAAATGGCCTGCAAGCCCTTTCGCAACTGCGTAACCACTACCCTGATATCTTGGTAATCATGGTCTCTGCCAATGAGACACCCGCCATAATCAAACAAGCGATGAGCCTTGGCGCTGCTGGCTATATTCCTAAGTCATCTTCTTTAGATGTTATTAGTGAAGCAATTAGTCATGTACTCAATGGCGACACTTGGTTACCACCTGAAGTAGATTTAACCGATGTGGTGATCAACGACGAACAAAGCGAATTTGCTCGTAACCTCGAAAAACTAACTCCGCAGCAATACCGCGTACTTGCAATGATTGCCGACGGTTTATTGAATAAACAAATCGCCTTTGAAATGTCGATTCAAGAAACCACAATCAAACAACATGTGTCAGCGATTTTACGCAAACTCAATGTTTATAATCGTACTCAAGCGGGCATTTTGTTTAATCAGCTTTCGCAGGTTGGCAAAATCGAAGAAAGCTAATTTAAGCATTCACTCCCAGTTTTAAAACTCGCTTTCCCAGTAGTGGGAAAAGCTCACGTTCCAAAAAACAAAAAGTTATTGATTTTCAATACCTTAATTTTTGGCACAAAATTCGCCTTAGCTATTCCATGATTATTTAAATTTATCAGTATCATGGATTTAGACAGCACACTAAAACGCAAACCTCAGCAATCAAAAGCTAAAAAATGGCTGGCTGTTGCAGCCATTGGCGTGTCGGCTCTTGGCGCTTTAATGGTGTATCAATGGACAACCCCCACAGTGGTTGCTGCAAGCCAGCTGCAAATAGCAACCGTAGAACAAGCCGATTTTGTGGTAAAAATACGTGGCTTTGGCCGTTTAAAGCCAAAGTATCAACGTTATTTAACCAATACCGACACCGCAATGGTCGAAGCTATCCATGTATACCCCGGCACTATCGTTAAAAAAGACACAGTGATTTTAAGCCTCGTCAACCCACAACAAGCGCAGCGTTTATCGGTCGCTCGGCTAGAACTTGCTCGCCAAAAAGCCAGTGTTAATGAGCAAAAAATTAACCAGCAAAGTGAGCTACTTGAGCGCCAAGCGAATCTCGCCATATTAAAAAGTGAGCTGCAAAGCGCAGAGCTTAGAGTCGATGCCGAAAGCAAACTGATCGAGCAAGGAATTGTTTCAAGCCTCGATTACAAACGAAGCATGCTAAACGTTGCACAGCTTACAGAGCGCGTAAGTATCGAGCAGCAACGCCTCGCTCAGCTCAAAGCAATGCACTTACAACGTAGCAAAATACAGCAAGAACTATTAAGCCAGTTTGAGCTTAATTATCAGGTTGAACAACGCGCTTTTGATCAGCTGCAGATAACAGCAGGCATCGATGGCATGCTACAAGAATTGAATGTTGAACTTGGCCAAAATCTCGTGCCGGGTACCCGCCTTGCGGTGGTTGGCTCAAATAAAGCACTCAAAGCAGAGCTAAGCGTTAAGCAAGCTGATGCCGAAAAAGTGGCACTCAATATGGCAGCGAAAGTAAACACTTTTAGCCAAGCAGACCACAATGAAGTTGATGCCAAAGTCACCCGAATTGACCCTATTGTTACCGATGGTCGAGTTATTATCGAACTTGATTTACAGGGCACACTGCCTGCCAATGCCCGCCCCGATTTAAGCATTGAAGGCTATGTCGTTAGCAACATTATTCCTGATGCGTTAACCATTAACGTGCCACAAAAAGCACAAGCTCACAGCGAAGCCACGCTGTTTAAACTTAATCCAAATACCCAGTTAGCAACGCCAACCAATATCGAATTTGGTACACTCAGTGACAATCAAATTCAACTTTTGAGCGGTGCCACCGTGGGCGAACAGCTGATCATTTCAGACCTTTCTAAATGGCAGCATTTGGCAACAATAAAAATCGAACAGGACAGTTTATGAAAACCAACACGCTTATCTCATTAAACAAAATCGCCAAAGTTTATCGCGGCCAAAATGTTGAAACCTATGCATTAAAAGACATCAGCCTGAATATTAACCAAGGTGACTATATCTGCATTAGCGGCCCATCTGGCTGTGGTAAATCGACGCTGCTGTCATTATTAGGCTTACTCGATAGCCCAACTGCTGGCGACTATTTCATTAAAGAAGTCGACACAAAAACCCTTGATATGGATCAGCAAGCTGAACTTAGAAACCTTCACATTGGTTTTATATTTCAGTCGTTTAACCTAATTGATGAATTATCGGTGTTCGACAACGTGGCACTGCCGCTCACTTACCGAGAGCCAGCCATGAGCCCAAATGAAATAGAGCTTGCGGTAAAACAGGCCCTTGATGAAGTTGAAATGGGCCACCGTGCTCAGCATAAACCAAATCAATTGTCTGGTGGTCAACAACAGCGTATTGCCATTGCCCGTGCACTGGCTGGCAAGCCAAGCATTTTATTGGTGGATGAGCCAACCGGTAACTTAGATTCAAAAAATGGTGATGCCGTCATGGACTTGCTTGATGAGCTGAATAAAAAAGGCACCACCATTTGCATGGTGACCCATGATTTACGTTATGCCGGACGTGCTAAAACGCAACTTAAATTGCTAGATGGTGAAATTGTTTCCTACTCTGAAGCTCGCCAAGCACCTAGCAGCGACACTGCTGAGCAAGTACTCGAAAGCGCCGAGGTGATGTAATGAAATTAACCAAAACACGCGCCCAACTAAGCTTAGCGTGGGCATCATTAATGAATGCACCGGGCTTTGTCACTGCGGTTATCGCAACGCTTGCTTTAACTCTTGCCACCTTGTTTGTGGTGCTTAGCCTTGTTAACAGCTACTTTTTAAAGCCCCTTGATGTGTACGATGAAAGCCGTATGGTGGTGGTTGAGCAATCACTTACTTATGATGACTACGATGCTACCGGCTTTCAAAGCTATCAGTCGATGGTGCATTGGCTTAAGCATAATCAAAGCTTTGAACAAAGTATGATGATCAATGCGGGTGAGCAAATCTTTGCAAACCTAGATGGCGAACCGAAAGAACCAGTGCTGTATGTTGGCGGCAACTATTTTGACTTATTAAACACGCCATTTTTAATGGGACAAGGTTTTGATCTTGGAGAAACGCTGGAAACTCCTGATGACCGCGTTGTTATATCTGCCAATTTTTGGCGCAAGCATTACAACAGCGACCCGAACATTATTGGTAAAACACTTTCAGTCATGGCGGGTGAAACCGATTACGTTCACCGTATCGTCGGTGTTGTTGATGACTCATTCAGCCCACCCTACATGTTTAAAGCAAGTGACGTTGAAGTGTGGTTTCCATCCAGTGCGGACCGCCGTTTCTTTCACAATGACGATTGGCAAAGCCCGTGGACAAACACTTTCAAAAACCTAAAACTGATTGCAGTTTTAAAGCCTGGGGTCACCATAGATCAAGTTAAAGTCGATTTAAAACAGCAAATTGATACGGTTAAATCAGAGTGGCTAAACAACGGGGGGATCACCGATGTAAAACCTGAAGTAACCCCGTATCGTGACGTTGAGCTGGGTAATAACGATGACTTAAGCTTAATGATGTTAGCCGGTGCAGTAGGGCTACTGATTATTGCAGTACTTAATGTAAGCACTTTATTCTTCTCGCGCGCTCTTGCTCAACATAAAACCCTCGCTTTGCAGGCGGTGTTAGGTGCAAAACGCAGCACATTATTTAAAAGTATCTTTTTACAGTCACTGATTTTAATGACCTTATCGGTAAGCATTGCGCTGTTTTTATCGGTATGGGGCATACGTTTATTTAAAGTACTAGCAGAAGGCCGACTGCCACTGGTTAATAGCTTGGCCGTGGATAGCACGTTGGTCATTGTTGCCATCATACTGTGTATTGCTCTTGCTTATATTTTCTCTGTAATTACAGCGCGTTTGGTGAATTACAAAACCCTAAATACGCAAATGCAGAACAGTGGTAAAGGCGGGGTTTCACAGGTATCTGGCCGTACAGTGCGTATTTTAATTGGTTCACAAATGTTTGTTGCCGCGCTGCTTGTTAGCTTTTCAGTGATGGTAGTGAGTAAAGCCATGGGCACGATTAACCGCCCACTCGGCAGTGATACCGAAAACCTATATTTTGCCAACCTTTTTCAGCCAAATAATCAGATGTCATTGGCTGAGCGCTACGAACATATGCTGCAATACAAGCAGGTTTTGCTTGATAGCCAAGGCATTGATGATGTTGCCCTGGGTCATAGCCCGGTTTCGCAAAGACAAAACGCCAACACCTTGACTGATGTAAACGGTAAAAGCTCAGTTTTCTTCCCTAGTCAGTGGGTAGGGCCTGATTACTTTGCGTTAGTTAACACCAAAATTCTCGCTGGCCGCACCTTTACTGAACAAGCAATACGCGGTGAAACTAACGAGATACTGGTATCGGTCAGCGTGGCTGAAAACTTATTACCAGGCCAAGACTATCGAAATATCATCGGCAAGAGCTACCAAGGCTTAGAAGAAAAGATGTATGAAGTGGTGGGTGTAACCGAAGATTTTAATCACCCTAAATACTACGATGAGTCGTTTGGTCGTCACATTTGGTGGCCTGCGACACCGTATAGCTACATGTTTACTATCAAAGCTTCTGAAGGCGTTAAGCTGACTAATAAACAAATACTTAATACGCTAAAAGAAAAAAACAGCGACCTAACCATGTGGCAGTTTAATGACCTGCAACAAGAGTACGACAATTTACTGTACATGAGCCGACTGACCGTGGTTCTGTGTAGTACCTTAGCGCTATTTACTCTATTATTAGCAGCAATCGGTATTTTTGGGGTACTGAGCTACAACCTGGGTCTGCGCCGCTATGAGTTTGGTATTCGTATGGCATTAGGTGCGAAAAAAGCGCGCTTATTTAAGCTGATGAGTGTTGAAGCTATTATCCCTGTGCTCATTGGCTTTGCGTTTGCTCTCGCCGCAGTAATAGTGGGTTTTTACATGTTACAAGGACAGCTAATGTCTTGGCTGATACTTGATGTAAGACTGCAATTACTCGCTTGGAGTATAACCTTATGTATTGCGCTATTCGCTTGCTTTAGACCTTTGGTTTTACTGCTTAAAGCAAAACCTATGGCTGCACTACGTAACGATTAACAGCACAAAATGGTGGCTTAAATTTAAGCCACCTCAACAGGATAATAAGAAAACATCATGGACAAAATCTTAGTCATAGACGATCAAGCTGATGTACGTCTGGCTGCTACTGTTGCATTACAACAATTAGGCTTACACTGCCTTGAGGCCGAAGGCCCTGAACATGCTCTTGAATTATTAAAATCAGAGCATATTAGCCTGATTTTGCTTGATATGAACTACAAGCTCGACACCACCTCAGGTGAAGAAGGGTTACGCTTTTTAAAGCAACTAAATCAATTAGGTTCGACCATACCTGTCATTGTCATGACCGCATGGGCCAGCATTGACGTCGCTGTTAAAGCCATGCAATTAGGGGCAGTCGACTTTGTTGAAAAGCCATGGAATAACTTGCGCTTAACCGCCGTTGTACAACAACAACTCAAGCTCAAGCAAAGTAATCACGACAACGCATGCTTAAAGGCGCTTACCAGTGACACACAAGCACATTACATAGCTCAATCAGAAATCATGCAACTGTTGCTTGCCAAAGCTGAGCGCGCAGCTAAAACCGATGCCAGCATTTTAATTACCGGCGAAAATGGCACTGGCAAAAGCTTATTGGCACATTATATTCACCAGCACTCACTCAGAGCTGATAAACGCTATGTCAGCGTGAATGTTGGCGCCATTGCGCCGACGCTATTCGAAAGCGAATTATTTGGCCATAAGAAAGGCTCTTTTACTGATGCCAAAGAAGACCGCCTAGGGCGTTTTGAAATTGCCGAAGGCGGTACCTTATTTTTAGATGAAATTGCGACTTTAAGCCTTGAGCTGCAAAGTAAAATGCTCCGTGTGCTAGAAAGCAAAGAATTTGAAGTGCTAGGCTCAAGCCAAACCAAAACCGCCGATGTTCGCATTATTTCTGCTACCAATAGTGAATTAGCTACGACCATTGAGCAGGGTGAATTCCGCCGTGACTTATTATTTAGACTCAATACCATTGAACTACACATTCCACCGCTTCGCGACAGAAAAGACGACATCGCTCCCTTGGCAGAACACTTATTGTTGGTGCATGGTAAAAAATACCAACGCGCGAATATGGCGCTCAGTAATGATGCCCTAAAGGCGCTAAAAAATTACAGCTGGCCTGGTAATATTCGTGAGCTAAGTCACTGCATTGAACGCGCGGTGATCATGAGCGATAACAACAATGTTCAAGCCAATGACCTCATTTTAGATCAACCAAGTTGCGAGCAAACAAATAGTAATGCCGAACAGGCTTTGCCACTATTGCCCCTTGAAGAGCTTGAAAAACAAATGATTCAAAAAGCACTGCTGCAATTTAATGGCAATGTTATCGCCGCAGGAGAGTTTTTAGGGTTAAGTAAATCAGCGATTTATCGTCGCATTGATAAACATCAGCTCGATTTAAAAGAAGTAGAACGCTAAATGAGTAGCAAGTTGTCGTTAGAGCAGCGTGTTCGACGCTATTTTTATATGGTTATAGCGGTGCTATTAGCACTTGGTATTGCCCTTTCGCTCAGCTTAGAACTAGATTGGTTTGCCAGTATCAGCCTATTATTGCCGTTTATCGGGATAAGCGCTTTTGCTTTAATTAAAAGCTACCGTGCGATCACCGATGTGGTTGAACGCTTTGGCCTGCAACTAGATGCATTGGCAAATGACGAAAGTAATAGTTGGCATTTAGCGTCTTATCAAACTGGACGAGTCGCAGCGCTTAAGCAAGATTTTGCCAAGCTCAGCAATAAAATAGCCAAGAACAAACGCCATTATATGCAAACAGAAGAGTTTGTTTTTGAGTTTGCCAGCATGCTGGACTTACCCATCGTTATACTAGACCCCCATGGCTTGATTTACTTTAGTAATAAAGCGTTTAAAAACAGTATTAGTCATCGCCAGATTGAAGGTAAATCAGCCAGCGACTTAGGCATTGCACTGCATGATGGCGAATGGCAACAAAACAGTGACTCGCTGTTTAAACAACGCTTTCAAATCTCATCGCAGACTTTTTGGCGGACCGGCAGAAACTTTGAATTACTAACCTTCTTTTCAATTGAGCAACAGCTTCGCGAAAACGAACAACTTGTTTGGCAACGTTTAATTCGCGTGTTAAATCATGAAGTGCGTAACTCACTCACGCCGATTTATTCAATGAGTCAGTCATTGCAAACCCTTAAGCGCCAAGGGCAAATTAGCAGTCACGATGATCTCGCCCAAGATATGCTGCAAGTAATAGAAAAACGCGCTCAACACTTGCTTGATTTTGTAGCCAGTTACAGTGCATTTGCCAAGCTACCACCCGCACAAAAACAAACAATCAGTAGCGAGCAACTAAACACACGTTTAAACGCTATCTTTCCTGAACTAGTAATAAATAGCAGCGAAGAGTTACATGTTAATGCCGACTTTGGTCAGCTAGAACAAGCATTGATCAACTTGATAAAAAATGCCTTTGAAGCAGGCAGCAATTCTGCCCCAACCCTCACTTGGTCAAGGCAAGGTGATAACTTAAATATTGCAATTAGCGACCAAGGTTGTGGTATTCAAAACCCCGATAACTTGTTCGTACCATTTTACTCAACCAAAGCAAATGGCACAGGCATCGGGCTTGTGATCACCCGAGAACTTGTGCGCAACCAAGGTTTTGAGTTATCGATAAATTCAAAACCCCAGCAAGGCACACAAGCTATAATTACTGTGCCCACCTGAGAAACACAAAAGTTAGTACTTTTAACAAAAACAACAGATTGTTGCGCTTTCAGAAAAACCACGCTATGTTTAATTTTTAAACTACGGAAGGTCATAAAAATGAAAAACGCCATCAAACCCATCGTACTAGCAACATCACTTATTCTAATTACCGCCTGTAATTCAACGGCTCCTATTAATAAAACAGCAACGACAGCCATTAACCAAGAAAAATTTAGCCAATTTCATCAATATGATGAAAAATCAAATATCACCCTTGAGTACACTGACTACGGGCAAATATTAAATGCCTCGGTGATTGATTTAGGTATGTCAGACCGCTATCGCATTTCAAATAATACGAGCAAAATAGGCACACGATTATCATCTAACCCTAAACCGTCTACCGCAACAGAAGCAAATCGCTTTTATTATGATTCATACAGAAAGAATCCTCAGATGAAACAAGATTTGCAAATAGTGCAAGCAAATATGGCCGACCTGCCAAACAAGGTGAATTTAAGTAATTTACCAAAATCAGAGTTACTCGCATACTGGCTCAACCTCTATAACGTGACAGTACTCAATGAGTTAGTGCAGCAGTACCCTGTTAAAAACCTAACGAGACTATTAAACGAAGAACCAAGTTTTTTTGATAAGCCGCGTTTTAACTTTAATGGTAACCAGTATTCATTGAACGACATTGAATACAACATTGTTGCACCGCTATTTAACAATGACCCGCTATTAATGTATGGCTATTACCGTGGTTACATTGGCAGCCCAAATTTACTAGACCACCCATATACAGCGAAAAATGTGTTTGCAGCCCTGACCACCAATGCGGTGCAATTTGTTAATTCAAACCGTGGTAGTGTGATAGGTAACCATAGCACTCGTGTTTCTTCTTTATACCTTGAAAAGAAAAACTACTTCCCAAACTTTGAAGAAGATTTAGCTGACCATCTTCAATCATTAGTTATTCAAGAGCCAGATAAAGACCAAGTTGTGCAAAACCTCTCTTTTAGTATCGATAATTACGATATTACCGATATTTTAGGTAGCGATATTGAATACGGTGGAGGGAATGCGATAGTCGCCGATCCAAGTATTGTGGCAATGGGTTGGGATACAACCTTTATGACCTATGGTGATAACTTAACCAAAGAAGTCGGTCATGTAAGCCCGTTACGCCGCGAGATTTTGCAAAAAATCACGCAAAAATACTATGAAGTAAATAGCCGCGTTGAAATAAAAGACTTACCCGCTAAAGAACCTGAAGATAAATAATGTATCCTAAAGCGGCTCGCCATGAGCCGCTTTAACCTCCCTGAAATTCCAACTAAAACTCTTAGCAAAGCCGCAATAGCCAGCTTTAAGTTTGGTTTTTTCTGTATTAATTTTCTGGATATTGCCAATTTAAAGTAAAAGTAATATGTTTGTTTTTTGTACTAAGGAAGGTGGTGAAAATGAAAAACGCCATAAAACCCATCGCATTAGCAACGTCACTTATTTTGGTAACGGCCTGTAATTCAACGGCACCTATTAATAAAACAGCCGCCACAGCAATTAACCAAGAGAAGTTCAGTCAATTTCATCAATATAATGAAAACTCAAATTCCACACTTGAATACGCTAGCTATGGGCAAATATTAAGTGCTTCGGTGATTGATTTAGGCGTGTCTGACCGCTACCGCATCACCTCACACACCACTGCTATAGGTACACGGTTGTCATCTAACCCTAAACCTTCAACAGCAACAGAAGCAAACCGCTTTTATTATGATTCTTATAAAGAAAACCCTAAAATGAAGCAAGCTTTGCAAGTTGTGCAAAAAAAAATGGCCGACCTGCCAAATAAGATTAACTTGAGTAACTTGCCAAAGTCTGAACTGCTCGCTTACTGGTTCAATCTTTATAACGTGACGGTACTCAATGAGTTAGTTCAGCAGTACCCAGTAAAAAACTTATCTAAGCTAATAAACGAAGAGCCAAGTTTTTTTGATAAGCCGCGTTTTAACTTTAATGGTAACCAGTATTCATTGAACGACATTGAATACAACATTGTGGCACCTCTATTTAACAACGATCCACTACTAATGTACGGCTATTACCGTGGCTACATTGGCAGCCCAAATTTACTAGATCACCCATATACAGCAAAAAATGTATTTACCGCTCTGACCACCAATGCTGTGCAATTTGTAAATTCAAATCGAGGCAGTGTTATTGATACTCACAGCACACGCGTTTCTTCTTTGTACCTTGAAAAGAAAAACTATTTTCCTAATTTTGAAGAAGATTTAGCTGCTCATCTTCAGTCATTAGTGATTCCAGAGCCAGATAAAAACCAAGTTGTGCAAAACCTCTCTTTTAGTATCGATAATTACGATATTACCGATATTTTAGGTAGCGATATTCCATACGGTGGCGGTAATGCAGTAGTTATCGATCCAAGTATTGTGGCAGTTGGTTGGGATACGGCCTTTACGACCTATGGTGATAATTCAAGTAAAATAATAGGTCAGGTAAGCCCACTGCGCCGCGAGATTTTGAAAAAAATCACGCAAAAATACTATGAAGTAAATAGCCGCGTTGAAATCACAGATTTACCTGACAAAGAAGGCACTGAAAACTAACGCTTATTTAGCATTGGACCTAAAAAGAAGCATTTATATTGAACTTTATTTGGCTCATGCAGCGAAATTCAGTAATTTGTCATATAAAGCTAAACGTAATTAGAAAATAACAATGAAATGGATGCACTTACAACTTAAGCTACTGGCTGTTTTTTTATTCTTTGTGAGCTGCTTTGCAGCCGCTGAAGAGTATCAAGTTGCGCCCGCAGCTAACTGGGTAAAACACCATGAGTTACTTACCCCTGAGATACCTCGAGACCAAATACGAGACGGGACTTTCTACCTGATGCTCGACACTCAGCTTCAGGTATCTGAGCAAGCCCCACAGCAACGCTTTAATCGTACTGTAATGCAAGCGGTCAATCAGTCTGGGGTTGATTATATTAGCCAGCTGAATATTGATTTTGACCCAAATTATCAATCTCTTACGCTCAATAGTTTAGGCATTATTCGTGACGGCCAATATATAGATAAACTAAATAGTGCCGAGCTACAGGTGTTACAAAGCGAGACTGACTTAGCAAGTCGTATATACAATGGCACCTTAAGCCTAAATGTCATTATTGATGATATGCGGGTCATGGATATTTTAGATTACAGCTATACGGTTTCGGGCAGTAACCCGGTTTATCAGCACTTCAGCACCAAGCGCACACTGAACTGGTCGGTGCCGATAGTGCAGCAATTTATGCGGGTAAAGTGGCAAAAGCCTACGCCCTTATATATCAACTTTATAAATGGCGAGTCGCCAGTTACTAAAACCAAGTTAGATACGGGCTTTGACTACCAGATTAGCCAACACAATGAGCCGACCCTTAGCTCTGCAAGCGAAGTACCGCATTGGTATTCGCCTTACAAGGAAGTATACTTTTCTGAAGTAAATAATTGGCAAGAGGTAGTCAATTGGTCGTTACCTTTGTACCAATCTGCCATCGAAGTGAGCCCTGCTATTGAAACAATGGCTCGTCAAATTAAGTTTCAACATGCCGATTTAGAGTCTCAAATTGTGGCTGCCCTGCGCTTTAGCCAAGACGAAGTACGTTATTTGGGCCTAGAAATGGGCACCAACTCACACCAGCCTACTCCAGCATCAGAAACTCTGGCACTGCGCTATGGCGACTGTAAAGACAAAACCGTCTTGCTCATTTCTTTACTTAAAGCGCTCGGGGTAGAGGCTCATCCTGCTTTAGTTAACACTGAAGACCGAAAACGTACTGCTAGCTTACCGGTCTCTCCTAGCTTATTTGACCATGTCATTGTCACCTTAGAGCATCAAGGTAAGCGTTATTGGCTTGATCCGACCATTTCGTATCAGCGCGGCGATTTAGAAAATTTAGCTCAACCGAACTACGATGTAGCGTTAATAATAAAGCAAGGTGAAACAGGCTTTACAGATATGTTCACAGAGCCTGCCCTAAAACGCATACAGGTTTCTGATAATTATCAGATCCCAGAAGGTATTGATGAGCCAGTTAGTTTCTCAACTCAATATAAATACGGTGATTTTGAAGCAATTAGCCGCCGCAGTTCAATCGCTAAAAACAGCTTAAAAAGCATAGAAGATGATTACCGCGAATATTATCAAGATACCTACAAGGGCTTAAAAACTGCCAAACCTATGCTGGTTGAATCCCCAGAGGACACCGGTCAGCTAATTACCAATGAGCACTATACTATTGATGACTTTTGGCGACCTGAGGGTAATAATTTTCAAAATGACTTTTACGCCAGTGAAATTCAAAACTCAGTTTATAAGCCGGAACAGCGAGAGCGTAACAATGCACCAATGTGGTTTCGTTACCCAAATAATATCGAAACAACCATAAAGGTTACGTTTACGGACTCTAATTGGCAGTTTGATGATGAGCAGGTCACAGTCGACAACCCATTTTTTCATCTCGAAAAGCGCGTAACATTTAAAGACTCAGTGTTGACCTTATACTTTGATTACAGTGCTAAGCAGGATCATATTCCAGCCGATCAAATAGACCTTTACCTAAGCGAGCGCAAAAAACTCAATAACGCGACCCATTACGGCATCATTAAATACGGCACAAATAGGGCCACAACCACACCAGTAGATGACGAAACCAACTGGTATAGCGTTTTTATTTTAAGTTACTTAGCGGCAATCATCTTTTTCATCGCGGCTTGGCGTTTTGAAGTTCGAAAACGTCCAGAATTTGAAGGTGCGCAGTTTTACCCTGTAAGCAACAGTAAATTTTACCTTTATAGTTTATTCAGCTTGGGCATATTTATTAATTACTGGAGTTATCGCAATTGGAAGTTTATTAAGCAGCAACAAAACAGCCATATGATGCCCATTGCCCGAGGTATTTTTGCGCCTTTATTCTTTTTTGCACTGTTTCTTCAACTTATAAAACATAGCGAACAAACCTTTAACAAAAATAAAATATTACCAACTGCGGTTGCTTTTGTAATTTGGCTAATGATTATTGTATGTGAAATAGCAAGTTCACTAGGTGACTATGGTATGTGGCTATTCTTAATCATTCCTTTATTGTGGCTACCAATTGTTAACTACATTCAAAACCTTAACCAACCTAAAGATGCGTTAGAGTACAACTCAAAATGGCGTGCAAGACAGCTGCTAATTTCTGTATTCGCGACGCCTT
Organism: Pseudoalteromonas sp. BZK2; assembly: GCF_014349195.1. Taxonomy (NCBI): domain Bacteria; kingdom Pseudomonadati; phylum Pseudomonadota; class Gammaproteobacteria; order Alteromonadales; family Pseudoalteromonadaceae; genus Pseudoalteromonas; species Pseudoalteromonas sp. BZK2. The sequence goes on from NZ_JACSOG010000003.1 coordinate 210,793, forward strand.
TACTACTTTATGGGCTAATTGCTGAATTATACTTATTGCCTAATTCAACCATAGTTACAGGTGACAAACTTTGGTCTTATCAGGTTAACTTTTTAAAGCGTCAAGAGATTATGCCTAGTGATGAAAATGTGGAGTATTTTTATAGCGATGCATTTTTTGATTTCAGAGATGATGGCAATGGCATGACGAAAAATACGCTTTTTAGTTACTGGAAAAATGAACAAGGTGTAATTGAAAAAGATCTGCTCTACTTTAATGAAATAAAAGAAGTGAAAGCAGACTATGCAAAAAGTCCTCTAACAACATCTTCACTTACCGTTATTGATCATGACGGTAATGAGATGCTGTTATTCTTAAGCAATGAAGACGACCTAGATAGACGCTTTGTTGCCAAGGTTAAGCAACGCCTCAAAGAGTCAACCTTAGCAGCTGAGCAAAACGCAGATTAAGTCAGTCGCTTAATCATGCGTTTTAAGGCGGGCGCTTTCAGAGGCTTATAAAGCAATGGATAGCCCGCATCGAGCACTAACTCACGTATGCCTTCATCATGATTCGCGGTATTAACGATGGCTGGTAAGCGTGTTAGTGCCGCTTGCTCAATCACTTCAAGTCCCGTTACTCCATCATCAAGCTGATAATCAATAATCAACAATTGCGGCAGGGCTTGACTTGCCTTTAACTGCTCAAGCTCCGCTAAGTTAGTGGCTATTGAAATTTCACAGCCCCAATTTTCGAGTAGCTGCTTTAATGCCTCTAACACGTTGCGGTCGTTATCAAGCAACCAAATACGCAATTGCCCCAGCTCTGTTTCTTGTGATGCTTCAGCGCCTTTCGCTTGCGCAGGCGCAGTACTCACTCTACAAGGCAGGGTAAGGGTAAATTGCGTGCCTTTACCAAGTTCAGACCCCATCACTAAGGGTATTTTAAGTAAGTCACATATACGTTTAGTGATTGCCAACCCTAAGCCTAACCCCTCGGCGCTTGGCTTTGCACCAAGCTGTTTAAACTCTTGGAAAATAGTTTGTTGATCGCTCGATGCAATCCCAATCCCTGTGTCTTCAACAATAAAGGATACATGGTCGTCGTCGTACTGCATTTTTAAGCGCACTTCACCTTGCTCGGTATAACGAATCGCATTACTCAAAAGGTTACGCAGCACTCGTCGCAGCAGTGCTTTGTCGGTATGCAAGCGCACATCGCAGGTTTCAATAATAAACTTTAAGCCTTTTTCGCGGGCAAGGGCTTCGTAGTCATTACGCAATGGTTCAACCAACGAGCTGGCAGCAAACTCGCTCATTTGTACTTTAAACGAGCCCGAATCGAGCTTAGTTAACTCTAAAATACTCGATAATAACTCTTCGGCGCTGCCCAATGAATTCTTAATATTCATCGCCAATTCTTTAAGTTCGGTGTCTTGGGCTTTTTCATTCATTAAAGAACAAAACAAGCTCGCAGCATTGAAAGGTTGCAGTAAATCATGGCTAGCAGCGGCAAAAAAGCGCGTTTTACTGACCGTTGCTTGCTCCGCCACTTGCTTTGCCATCGACAACTCTTGGTTTGCTTGAGTCAATGCCAAGGTGCGTGCTGCGACTTTTTCTTCAAGGCTAACATTGGCTTCGGTTAACGCTTTTTGTTGTTTTACGAACTCGGTAATGTCGGTATAGGTTGTTACAAAGCCGCCACCTGGCAGTGGGTTACCTTGCATTTCAAACACGCGACCATCATTGTGCGAGCGCTGGTATTTATAAGCGCTGCCTTGGCGTAAATAGGCTAAGCGTTTTTCAACTTCGCTGGTCATGCTCTCGCCGCTAAATAAACCGCGTTCGGCATTAAAACGAATAATGTCGGCAACCGGGCGGCCTATGTAAAGCGCATCATCTGGGTAGGCGAACATGTTTTTGTAGCCTTGGTTCCAAGCTACCAAGCGCAGCTCACTATCAACTACACTGATCCCTTGTTGAATATTTTCGATTGTTGATTGCAGTAAGTCACGATTAAATTTAAGCACTTGGCTTGCTTCGTCAACAAACTCAGCAACCTGCTCTAGAGGCTGGCGCTGCTCATTCTTAGCCACATCTAAAATAAGCCGTGCCGATGCGCCGCCGATCACCGCAGACATCTCACGCTCAACTAATAGTTCTAACTCAACATTGGCAGGACGTTTCCACTTACTTTTATCATCCGGAAAGTAATGATTTACCAAAGACTGTGCCGCTTCTTTTTCGGCAAATCGTTGCAATAGTGCACCTAGGTCATGGTAGCTCAAAGGCTGTAGATGATTGCTTACCTTCGAATCATTCAGCTGGGAAACAAACTTATTACTCTGTAAGCGTTCAGCTAAGGTTGCTCGACTAAATAAAGGCACTAAGAAATACACTAAACAGTTCGCACCTAACGATAGCAATAGAGCTTGGCTAATGCTTTCCATGCCTAGTGAGAATAAGTCGGTTGGCGCTAACCAGCTTATTCCCCACGGTCCATTCACAAGCCATAAGCTATCGCTTCCTAAACCTCCAGCGATATTCGGTAGTAAAAGTGTGTATCCCCAAATAATAAAGCCGCTTAAAATCCCCAATTGCGCACCGCGACACGAGGCTTGTCGCCACCATAAGCCTATAATCATGGCTGGCGAAAATTGCGCGACTAAGGTGAACGACATCAAACCCACATTGGCAAGGGTTGTACTTTCGCCTAGCACTCGGTGAGTGAAGTAACTAAGCAATAAAATCAATACGATAACGATTTTTCGCGCATGTAATAGGTTATTTTTATCAAGCCCGCGACTGCTCGATGTAAGTTGCGAGCGGCGTAAAATAAACTGGTTAATAAAGTCATTAGTGATCATCACTGAAAGCACAATTGATGACACAATCACCATACTGGTTGCCGCTGAAAAGCCACCTAAAAAGGCTAATAACGCCACAAAGGCATCATCAGCCGCCATAGGTAAAGCCAATACAAAGGTGTCGTAGCCGACTTCTTGACCTTGAAAGTAAATTAATCCGGCATATGCAATAGGTAAAATAAATAGGTTAATAAGTAAGAGGTAAATCGGAAATAGCCAACGCGCCGAGGCCAGCTCTTTATCGTTATTTTTTTCGATAAAGCTCATGTGGAATTGTCTTGGCAAACATAAGGTCGCCAAAATACCAAGCAAAGTATGAGCAACATACACATAGGTTGGACTTTGTGTGGCCGCCACTTGCTGATCAATATTTAGGTCATGCGCTTTTTCAAACAGCGCCACTGGGCTGTCGAATAGAGCAAAGCATACATACAAACCCACCGCTAAAAACGCCAACAACTTAACCACAGACTCGAAGGCAATACTGGCTATCAAACCTGGATTATGTTCGCTGGGCTTTAACCGCCTCGCGCCGAATAAAATAGCAAACAGAGCCAATACAATCGTGATGTAAAAAGTACTATCGGCCCATACTTCATGGCTTTGTGTGGCAGCGCGGTCGGTAAGTAAGTTGATACTTTGTGCAGTTGCACTTAGCTGTAAAGAGATATAGGGCACAATGGCAATCACTGAAATCAATGAAATGAGTCCAGACAAACTCGACGACTGACCATACCGAGTCGCAATAAAATCTGCCATTGAGGTTATTTTTTGCTGCCGACAAATATGCGCTATGCGGCAATAGACTTGCCAGCCAAAAATGAATAACAAAATAGTGCCAGCATAGGTCGGAGCCAACCACCAGCCGTTGTATGCAGCTTGTGCTGTAGTGCCAAAGAACGCCCAAGAGGTGCAATACACCCCAAGTGATAAACCATAGGTTAAGCCTTTAAAAGGCAATACTTTTCTTTTATCAGCCCAGCCTGCAACCGCAAATAAAATTGCCAGATACACAATTGCAAGAAGGCTTATTGACCAAATTGAGAACATCGCATGTGATTATTTTAATTGTTATAGCCCCAGCATAGTTTTTATTGCACGTAATTTACAGCCTAACTTTAGTGCTAATGCATTGTATTACGGAAGTTTAAAAAACAAACACAAAGAAATGAGAATTATTTTCAATTGAGTATTGACAGATACGTAAATCTAATTGATAATCACTATTAACAAGACAATAAAGTGTTATGACTTGTTCGGAATAAACTGATTTGTTTCTCGACCCTGAAACACGTGTGGCCCACGATAAAGCTAAGATCGCCTGTTGCTAATCGCAACGCCCCTTGATATTGGCAACAGGTGATCGCCCTACTATTTTACTTGCTACATTGCTCATATCGGTGACGGTAGATATGAAACTCAAAAAGCCCTTACAGGGCTTTTTTTATGTCTGAAATTCGTACAAAACCTGTCACAAAACTAAATGAGAATTATTTTCAAAAAAAGTATTGACAGCATCACAAACCTAATTGATAATTAATCTCAACAAGCCAAGCGAAGTATGATGACTTGTTGAGATTGAATTTGTTTCTCCCCAGAAACGCGTGTCGCCACGTTAAAGCTTTAGCTTATATGTTGCTAATCGCAACGCCCCTTGATATTGGCGACATATAAGCGACCCTACTTATTTTACTTGCTACATTGCTCATATCGGTGACGGTAGATATGAAACTAAAAAAGCCCTTGCAGGGCTTTTTTTATGTCTAAAAGTTAATGCGTTAACTTTATCGACGGTTCTTACGTGCACGTGCACGGCGTTGTTTTTTCTCTTCTTCTTTAGCGGCTTTTTTCGCCTCTGCAGCAGCGCGAAGCTGTGCAACCATTTGCTCTTCTTCTTCACGCATGGCCGGTGTTTCCATGGTAATACGACCAATAATGCCATCGCGTAATTCGTTGATAAGAATTTCAGACATTTTGTAAGTGTCGATTTGATTACCACCGCGGATACAACCACGCTTTTTACCTGCCATTTCAACAAACTCCCAGTCAGACTCTGGTAGCTCATCAATTTTATAGCGGCTTTTTAAAAGCTCTGGGTATGCATGCAGTAAATATTCAGCGGTGTAACTTGCCACTTCTTCGTAGTCGATAGCGGTATCACGAATAGCACCGGTTGCCCCTAAACGATAACCAGAGTTTTCGTTCTCTACTTTAGGCCATAACATACCCGGCGTGTCGTAAAGCATAATGCCATCGTCAAGCTTAATACGTTGCTGCGCTTTGGTTACCGCAGGTTCATTACCTGTTTTTGCCACGATACGGCCGGCCAAAGTATTAATAAGCGTTGATTTACCAACGTTTGGAATACCCATGATCATGGCTTTAATTTGTTTATCAGCGCCTACTTTATGCGGTACTAATTTTTTACAAAGCTCATTAATACGGTGCACTTCACCTGCTTTATCATTACCAAAATCAATCGCTTTCACACCACTTTGCTGCTCAAAGTAGTCTTTCCAAGCTTGCGTTAACTTAGGATCAGCCAAGTCCGCCTTGTTCATGATTTTGATCACCGGCTTATCGCCACGCAGCGCAGTAACCATTGGGTTTTCACTACTGTAAGGAATACGGGCATCAAGTACCTCAATGATCACATCCATCTGTGGCATGATTTCTTTAATTTCGTTTCGGGCTTTGTTCATGTGACCCGGGAACCACTGGATGGCCATTTTTAACTCCTACAAGATAATTTCACGGTATTTTAACTGGCTCGGCAACGAATTGCGCTATAATGACGCAAATTTTTTCAAGTAAGCAGTTATGGCTCTTAAATCAACCATTATTAAAGCGCAATTATCGTTAAGCGATATGGATCGCCACATTTATCAAGATTTCAATTTAACACTGGCACAACACCCATCAGAAACCGAACAACGCTTGATGATCCGCTTGTTGGCTTTTGCACTAAATGCCCGTGAAGGCTTAGAGTTTACTAAAGGCTTATGCGCCGATGATGAGCCTGAGCTTTGGCACATTAACTATAGCGAAGAAATTGAATTATGGGTTGAGCTTGGTTTACCTGATGAAAAACGCCTGAAAAAAGCCTGCAATAAGTCGAAGCAAGTTGTTTTATATACCTATGGTGAAAATAACCAAGCGATTTGGTGGCAAAAACATCAACCTAAGTTGTATGATTTTAAAAACTTAAGTATTTTTAGTCTCGATTATGCTGCGACTCAGGCTTTAGCCGACTTAGCTGATCGTAATATTAAGCTCACTATTACCATTCAAGACGGTGAAGTATGGGTTAGCTCAGACACAGCAAATATCGAAATTAAACCGCAACAGTTAATGTAAGGAATGCGATGGCAATTAGGCAAGTTGTAGTATTACACGGACTATATATGTCAGGCTTTGTGATGCGCCCACTGTGCGCGCGTCTTGAAAAGTCAGGACTAAAAATACTCAATTTGACCTATAACACGCTCTCTCCCGATAGAGCGGCGATTTTCGATAAGATTGATCGCTTTATTGGTGGTAAACCTACCGCCTTAGTTTGCCACTCAATGGGCGGCTTGGTTGCTCGCGCTTACTTAGAGGCCAATTCTCTTCAAAGCCGCCATGTCGAAAAGGTGATCACCTTAGGCACCCCGCATAAAGGCAGCCATATTGCCAAACAAATGCAGCAGAAGGGCTTTGAAATGCTGTTAAAAAATAGCGTGGAGTTTTTATTACCTAAAAATGGCGATTGGCCGTTTGATGCCAAGCTTTATAGTATTGCTGGTGACTTACCCATAGGGCTAATGCCACTGATTGCTAAAGGCAGTGTCTCTGATGGTACAGTTTTGATAGATGAAACCAAACTCAATGGCATGGCAGAACATAAGGTGTTTCATTTGAGTCACACCAGTATGATCTACTCACGCCAAGTGATGGATTACATTATTAAGCTTATAAATCAAAGTGAGTGACACTTTAATCTTCAGCACTTGCAGCCACTTTATATGAGATTAAAACAATGATCCCTAAGATCAATGGTACAGGTGCTGCAATATAGCCAAAGGTATCAAAGTTTGCGAAGCTAGCACCTGCTAGATGACCTACCAAACCGATAACAAATGCAAGTAATGCGATCACGACAACGACTATTTCAGCTTTGTTTTCTTTAACTGTTTTACCGTCCATTTTTCTTCTCCTGGTTAAATGCGGTAAAGTCATTATGCGCTTCTGGTTCGTTGTTTTTTTGACCTAAATCAAGTTCTAAATCAGCGTGTTTCTCAGCAGGTGCAAACCTTGTTTTAGATCATACTTTCTGCCTAATTTTAAAATATTCGTAAAATAAGGTAGATTTTTTGCTCAGTTGCCCCAAGTCTATTAAAAGTAATTCAAAGTTATATTGATAGTGCATAAATGGACAACACCAACCTTTGATAGGTAAAACCTATCACTGTGTTCGAATTAAACCATTTTACAGATTAACCAAGATGGCTAATACTTAACACCAAGCACTAGCAAGTAAACACTTAACGGTTTTTTTAAGGAGCAATCTATGTCACAGGTAAATGCAATTGGTTTAAACAGCGCAAAAAGTGAAGATATCGTAAATTCACTAAACTCTTTACTAAGCTGCTACCAAATTCAATATATGAACGCACGCGGCTTTCATTGGAATATCAAAGGTCGTAACTTTTTTGAATTACACCTTAAATTTGAAGAAATTTATAACTTACTACTTGAGAAAGTAGACGAGATTGCAGAGCGTATTTTAACGTTAGGTGGTACACCGGTACATGCATTCTCTGAATACATTGAAGCAAGTAAGATCAGTGAAGCTAAAAATATCACTGAAGGCACTGCTGCAGTAGAAAACCTTTTAGCAGGTTACAGCACGCTTATTCAAATGCAGCGTGAAATCTTAGCACAAGCTGGTGATGCAGATGACGAAGGTACAGCATCATTAATGGGCGACTACATTAAAGAACAAGAGAAACTTGTTTGGATGTTAAAAGCTTACCTAGGTTAATATTCAGAATTGACACGAAAAAGCCCTCTCTTGAGGGCTTTTTTATATTCAGAAGGTATTATTTTAACCACTTTCTTAAATTATCGTACTCGGGTCTTATTTGAAAAAAGCTTTCAGCGTCTTGGTGAAAGTTAATATCCATTTCGACACCAGACCAAACTGTTTCTAATAAATTGCGGGCAATGATATTCGCTTTGATGTAATCAACGCGTTTGTAGCCTCGTGCTTTGACAGCCTGAAAGTATACCTTAGCAATTTCAATACTATCGGCAGTTGCTAATTCAAATTGTTCCAAATTAACCACAGCATACTGAATTGAAAACTCTGGGTACTTCATGATTTCTTGAGCAACTTCAATACTAAATGAAGCAACGGCTTCTTTATTAAAACTGCCACTCATTTCCACATAAATCACCGGCGGCTCAACAAAATAACGCCAATCACCATGGGCTTTAAACATGCTTACCCCTTTGAAATACAACTTAAGTTTACGCTTATAAAATTTATTTACCTATTTATCTAAGCCTTAATTCGATAATAAAGCAATAAAAAAGGCCATTTCTAATGCCTTTTCTTCAAGGCTTTTAAAGCGACCCGATGCACCACCATGGCCTGCATCCATGTCGGTTTTAAATACCAAAATGTTGTCATCGGTTTTAAGCTCACGTAGCTTAGCAACCCACTTCATTGGCTCCCAGTATTGCACTTGAGAGTCATGAAACCCGGTTGTAACAAGAATATTAGGGTAAGCCTGTGGCTTAATATTATCGTACGGTGAGTAAGCCTGAATCACATCATAAAACGCAGGATCATTTGGATTACCCCATTCGTCGTATTCATTGGTCGTCAGTGGAATACTCTCATCAAGCATGGTGGTTAGCACATCTAAAAATGGCACATGACACCCAATACCTAAATAAAGCTCAGGTGCTTGGTTAACCACAGCGCCCATTAATAAGCCACCAGCACTGCCACCAGACGCGAATACTTTCTCTGGGTGTGCATAACCTTGCTCAGTAAGCGCATGCGTAACATCAATAAAATCGCTAAAGCTATTTTGCTTATATTGCTTTTTACCTTGCTCATACCAGTGACGCCCTAGCATTTCACCACCACGAATATGTGCAATCGCATAAACAAAACCGCGGTCAAGCAAGCTTAGTGAGCTACTTGAAAAACTAGGATCGATGGTAATACCATACGCGCCATAGCCATATTGCAACAGCGGATTACTTCCATCTTTATTAAATTGGTCGATACGATAAACCAAAGATACCGGCACTTGCTCGCCATCTCTTGCAGTAACCATTAAACGTTCTGAGCGATAATGCTCTGGGTTAAAATCCCCTAGCACTTGCTGTTGTTTTAATAAGGTTTTGTTACCTGTTTTTAAATCAACATCATACAAAGAACCTGGCGTAGTTAAGCTTGAATAGTAAATACGCGCAGAGCTCACATTCGGCTCTGGATTCATGGCAATTGCAGCATAATAACAAGGGTCATCAAACTCTAAAGTAAGACGCTCGGCTTGCTGATCCACCACTACAAAACGTGTTTGGCCAAGCTCTCGCTCGGTGAGGATAAGGTAGTCATCGAAAATCTCGACCCCTTCTAACAATACGTTCTCGCGATGTGCTGTATGCTCTTGCCAACGATGTTTATCGGCAATGGTGCTTTGCGTCGCGGTCATTAAACGAAAGTTTGTCGCTTGCCAGTTGGTCACAATGTAAAAGGTATCACCTAGCTTATCGACATCGAACTCATGGCCTTCTTCGCGTGGCATTAAGGCGCTAAATCCACCTTCTGGATTATTGGCATCAAGCACCCACGTATCGTTTGTTTCTGTGGTCGCAAGGTCAATTATGATCAGGCTTTCATCGCGGCTTTTGCCAAGCCCCATAAAGAAGCTTTTATCTTGCTCTTCATAAACCAGTACGTCATCAGCTTGCGGGGTGCCTAAAACATGGCGGTAAACCTGAAAACCCAATAAGGTTTGCAGGTCTTTTTTCACATAAAACACCGTTTTATTATCATTAGCCCACACCACTTGGCCTTCGGTGTTTTCCAGCACATCACTAAACATCTCGCCGCTGGCAATATTTTTAAAACGCACGGTATAAATACGACGACCTTCAGTGTCTTCAGAGTATGCAAGTAGCTGCTCGTCAGGGCTAATTGCAACTTCGCCTAATTCATAAAATTCGTAATCGCCAGCTAATTGATTTACATCTAACAGCAAGTGCTTGTCGCGTGCCTCTATTGAGCTACTGCGATAATGGCGTGCATATTCATCGTCGCCACGTACTTCTGAGTGATACCAATATTGGCCATCTTTCACGGGTACCGTGTTGTCGTCTTTTACAATGCGGTCTTTTAGTTCATTAAATAATTGTTCGCGCAGTGGTTTTATATCGGCGAGTTGCTCATCGCAATAATCGTTTTCGGCGTTTAAGTGCGCTAATACATCTTTATTTTCACGCTCATCATCACGCATCCAATAATAGTTATCGGTGCGAGTTAGTTGATGAGTAGTTAATGGATGAGGCTGTTTTTTTGCAACAGGAGGATGCGCTAATAAAGACAAAGAATACGAATTTGACGACACAAGAAAAAACCAAAATAAAAAACGAATTGCTGGCAGTTTATCACAGAATTATACCAATCAGCTTAATTAAGTAGTCTATTTTGAGGCAATAAAACCTCGTTGATAACAAGGCAAAAATTTCGTTATTTAGTTGTTCTAAATGAGAAATTTTTAACGCAG
>NZ_JACSOG010000004.1:0-180561 GCF_014349195.1 Pseudoalteromonas sp. BZK2
AGAGGTGCAAGAGCAGGCGCAGTTAACACTGTAGTAAACAACGCCCCCTTCTAGGGGGCTAATGCAAAGCCACCTTCTTTAGAAGGTGGATCTTTTACTAGCAATTCGCCATTTAAGAATCGTTGGCAAAGGAATGTACTTTTAAATAACTTATGCCATCTAATCAGAATCGCTTTATTATTCAAACGCTTTGCTTTTGCTATATCAATATGAAGTACTAGATGAGTATGGTTACTCATAACAGCGTAAGCACAAACATCAATACAAAATATACGACCAAGTTGAAGTAGTTTGTTTTCAACCCAATCGCGTCTGTGTTCATATGAACGACCAGTTAGTGGGTCTTGCCCGCACAAATAAGCGCGACGAACGCAGCGTGAAATGCAGTGATAATAAGGCGTGTTTGAAACGCTAATTAAGTTTCTACGTGGGGTTGCCATGCTCTTCTCCTCCATGAGTTGAACACTATAAGCTTAGCTGTAATTCCAAAAATTGAGAAATATTAAGTTGGATGTCTACATAAATTTAGTCTTTATATATGAAGCTCGGTTAACTCTTCAAATTTAAAATGGGTGTCTAAATATATATATAAATAAAAAAGCTCAGCGGTGCTGAGCTTGCTTGAAATTAGGGGGTACTTTGCAAGTGAATGATTACGAAAATGCCTTTTCGCTTAGGAGTTCCTGCATTTGTTCGCGCATTTTAAATTTTTGAAGCTTGCCTGTTACTGTCATTGGGTATTCTTCAACAAAGCGGATGTGCTTTGGTACTTTGAAATAGGCAAGTTTATCTTTTAAAAAATCACGAATGGCATTTTCATCAAGTACCGCATCATCTTTTGGTTTGATCCAGGCGCACACTTCTTCGCCGTATTTTTCATCGCTAATACCAAATATGGCTGCATCTTGAATACCTGGATAGGTGTAAAGTACTTCTTCTATTTCTCTTGGATAAATGTTTTCTCCACCGCGAATGATCATGTCTTTTATCCGGCCAACGATAGCAACAAAGCCATCTTCGTCCATCACACCTAAGTCACCAGAATGTAACCAGCCGTCTTGATCAATTGTTGCTTTCGTTTTTTCTTCATCATTCCAATAGCAGCGCATAATTCCAGCACCACGGCTACATACTTCTCCAGGTAAGCCAACTTGTTGAACATCACCCAGCTCGTCGATGATTTTCACTTCAGTATGGGCTAATGCACGGCCTACTGTGGTAACTTGTTTTTCGAGAGGCGAGTCGGTTTCGGTTACGTTATTTATCGGGCTACATTCAGTTTGGCCATAACCAATTACAACTTCTTTCATATGCATTAATGAGTGAACTTTACGCATAACTTGCTCAGGGCAGGTTGAGCCGGCCATTACGCCTGTTCGGAGGCTAGATAAGTCATAATTTGCAAAATCTTTAAGCTCTAACTCGGCGATAAACATCGTTGGAACACCATGTAGGCCAGTACAGCGCTCTTTTTCTACAACTTCAAGGGTTGTTTTGGGGTCAAAAGAATCCCCCGGAAAAACAGCCGTAGCGCCTTTACTGATACACACTAAATTACCAAGCACCATGCCAAAACAATGATATAAAGGTACCGGAATACAGAGTTTATCTTCATGTGTCAGCTTCATCGCTTGGGCCATCAAAAATCCGTTATTGAGGATGTTTTTATGGGATAAGGTCGCTCCTTTTGGATTACCCGTAGTACCAGAAGTAAATTGAATATTGATATCTTGGTCACAGCTTAAAGTAGCAGCTATTGCATCAAGCTCTAGCTTATGGGCATCTGTTGCGCGCTGCATGATATCGCTAAAGCTAAACATGCCAGTAGCAGGCTCATCACCAATACGAATAATATTTTTTAGGTGTGGCAGGGCGTTTAAATTTAATTCACCTGCTTGTGAATCTTTAAGCTCCGGTGCGAGCTCATTCAGCATGTTTATATAATTACTGGCTTTAAATTCACTTGCTGTGATAAGTGTTGAACACTCAACACTATTGAGTGCGTATTTTAATTCGCTTGGTCGATATGCAGGGTTAATGCACACCATGATTGCACCAATTTTTGCTGTGGCAAATTGAGTTAAGCACCATTCAATATTGTTAGGAGACCAAATACCAACCCGGTCGCCAGGTTTTACGCCAAGTGATAATAATCCCATTGCTAACTGGTTAATCTGTTGCTGGTATTGCCTATAGGTTAAACGGATCTGTTGATGATGAACCACAATCGCGGGGTGATCAGGGTAATTGTCGACAATATTATCAAGGTACTGTCCAATAGTTTTTTCAATTAAAGGAATATCTGTACGGCCTTGATAATAGCTTTGAGTAAGTGGAAGCGCATTACAGTGTGTGTTCTTTGTCTGCATTGTATTCTCCGTGTCCGGTTAATTTGTTGTCATGGACTTGATGCAAAATAATTGAAACAATCATTTAGGATGATTTCAAAACATGCGTACTTGATTAACTAAACATAGATTGTCGACAAAGAAAAGCTTTATAAGACTAATGTACAGAGTGTAATTTTAATAAAGCAGAATAAAGGATGGTTTTTGAGGTATAAAAAAACGTGCCGTAGCACGTTTTATTAAGAATAAGCAGCAATTAAGCTTTTGGCTCATCTTGCTTATAAGTTTTACGCATGATGTACACGTAAGCACTAATGAATGCGTTTTCTTGGAATTTTTTCAGGCCTGTGTCTTCAAAATCAATAGGCACTGGGTTGCGCTTAAGCTGCTCTTTGATTTCAGTTGCCGATAAAACTTGCACATCTAAGCGTTCAATTAACTGAATAGCCGTTTCCATTTTGAAACCTTTCGCACTACCAGCGAATTTACCTTTTGCTTGGCGCTCTTTGATTGCTACAGAGTCAATTTGGTAATCTTCCATTAATTTTTTGAAATCAAATTGGAATTTACGCATTACTTCTGTGTCATTACCATTGCCTAAGGTAAAACGTGTTTGTCTGACATCACGGATATCAAATACGTCATTGTCTTTGGTTAAAATGCACAGTAGTACGTCACTACCTGTAATTTCTACACCACATGTTCTCATGGTCTTTCTCTAAATAACTTAATTTGCGCAATTATAGCAATTAACGTTATGAAAAACAGGTGCTTTAAAAATGAATTTTAATTGCGATAACACCGTGGTCACTTACACTAATATCTTCGGTTAATTTACTTGGCGAAATATGCTTATCATAACTTTCGTAGTCGAGCACTTTAACTTTCGAAGCTTGGCAATCGGGATTAAAATGCGCTGAAGCAAGAATATAATCTAATACATTCCCTTTTCCTTGGTAATAATGGCTAAAGGGTTTGTTTTTATTATCATAATATGAGCGGCTAAACTCATAGCTGTCGGTCAGACCAACAACAAGTTCGTTCTGTTCTATACAAGGTTCACAGCGAGTGGGGTGAAAGCCTTGAGTCATAAACGATAAAGTTGGGCTGGTAAGTACATCATTAAAGTCCCCCATAACAAGTGTTGCACATTGCATTTCTCGCTGCGTTTTCAGTGCATCATAATAGACAATAGACGCTTCTAATGAGCGGGAGATTTGCGACTGCATGGTACCCACCGTTTGATGTAGTAACTGCAGGAGCGGATCTTCAAGGTTATGAATATTAAGAATGTGCGCCATTGATTGCACACGCTGTGACTTAAAATGAACAACATAAAAACAGACTTCACCAAAATCAGGTAAATCAATGATACATTTAATCGGTGTGCGATTAAATTTGAACTCATTTTGATTGTTTAAGTACTCAAGTAATTCAGGGCATGGCGTCAGTGCATCGGCTGATTTAAACGGGTATTTACTCGCAATTGCAACTACAGGGTTGAATAACACTTGCGGATAGAGCGCATCATGGGACGGGCTATCGACCGTTTTAAAATAATCATAACCCGCTTCTTTACACTGCACTTCTAATGCGTGTTGACTAAACACTTCTTGAAATGCCACCACATCAGGGGTTGACTCACTTAAGAAATTAGCAACAAACAATTGTTTTTGCAGCCATTGTGTATTGTTATAGCGTTCATGTAATTGGTAAAACGAGTAGGGTGGCGCGGTATAATTTAATAAGTTAAATGTAGCAAACTTGAAAGAACGCGTGTTTGGCATTTTCATCACCCTAAAAGTACTGACTCATTAAGTATGAAATGAGTTAACTAATTGTCAATTTACTCTTCTAACTACTTGTATTTGAGCACGTGAGCAGCGACAATAGTCGCTTGTATTTGCGAAGACTCAGTAAATACAAGCATAAATAGCAATGCTTATTCGTAAAAGCGTTGCAGAGTTACTAAAAATTAATTTAAAAATATTACATGTGATGCATTGTAGGCATCACCACTGTATTAAGGATTTATAATGCCAGTTATTACCCTCCCTGACGGCAGTCAGCGTAGTTTTGAAAACCCAGTAAGCACATTTGACGTAGCGAGCGATATCGGTCCAGGTCTTGCCAAGGCAACTATTGCAGGCCGTGTTAATGGTACTCGTGTTGATGCATGTGACTTAATCACCGAAGATGCGCGTTTAGAAATTATCACAGCAAAAGATGATGATGGTTTAGAGATTATCCGTCACTCATGTGCGCACCTTATTGGTCATGCAGTTAAGCAGCTTTTCCCTGAAGCAAAAATGGCAATCGGTCCGACCATCGATAACGGTTTTTATTACGATATCGACATGGAACACTCTTTAAGCCAAGATGATTTAGATGCTATCGAAAAGCGCATGCTTGAGCTTGCTAAAACAAACTACGACGTTGTTAAAAAGACCGTAAGCTGGCAAGAAGCACGCGATACTTTTGAAGCGCGTGGTGAAACATACAAAATGGAAATTCTAGACGAGAACATCGCGAAAGATGATCGTCCAGGCTTATACCATCACGAAGAATACATCGACATGTGTCGTGGTCCACACGTTCCAAACATGAAGTTCTGTCAACATTTCAAAATCATGAAAGTGGCAGGTGCTTATTGGCGCGGTGATTCTGAAAACAAGATGCTGCAACGTATCTACGGCACTGCATGGGCAGATAAAAAGCAACTTAAAGCGTATTTAAAACGTTTAGAAGAAGCTGAAAAACGTGATCACCGTCGTATTGGTAAAGCGCTTGATTTATGGCACTGGCAAGAAGAAGCACCAGGCATGGTGTTTTGGCACAATGATGGCTGGAGCATTTACCGTGAACTAGAAGACTTCGTTCGTGAAAAACTACGTGAGTACGATTACGAAGAAGTTAAAGGCCCATTAATGATGGACCGTGGTTTATGGGAAAAATCAGGTCACTGGGACAAATACGCAGATGCGATGTTCACAACTGAATCTGAAAAGCGTGAATACGCAATCAAACCAATGAACTGTCCGGGTCACGTACAAATCTTTAACCAAGGTTTAAAATCATACCGTGATCTTCCATTACGTATGGCTGAGTTTGGTTGTTGTCACCGTAACGAACCATCAGGTGCATTACACGGCTTAATGCGTGTACGTGGCTTTACTCAAGATGATGCGCATATCTTCTGTACTGAAGAGCAAATCATGGATGAAGTTTCTGCATGTATCAAAATGGTTTACGACACATATGAAACGTTTGGTTTTGAGAAGATCGTTGTAAAACTATCTACTCGTCCAGAAAAACGCATCGGTGAAGATGAAATGTGGGATAAAGCTGAGCTTGCGCTAGCTGATGCATTAAAAGCAAACGACATTGAGTTTGATTACCTACCAGGTGAAGGTGCATTCTACGGTCCTAAGATTGAGTTTACACTTTATGACTGTTTAGACCGTGCATGGCAATGTGGTACTGTACAGCTAGACTTCGCATTACCAGGTCGTTTAGGTGCAACTTATGTTGCTGAAAATAACGAACGTCGTACACCTGTTATGATCCACCGCGCGATTTTAGGTTCAATTGAGCGTTTCATCGGTATTTTAACTGAAGAATACGCTGGTTTGTTCCCAACGTGGCTTGCTCCTAAGCAAGTTGTGATCATGAACATCACGGACAAACAAGCAGATTATGTGCAAGAAATTGTACAAAAATTAAATAAACTTGGAATTAGAGCCGCTGCTGACTTGAGAAATGAGAAGATTGGCTTTAAAATCCGTGAACATACGTTAAAACGTATTCCATATTTACTTGTTGTTGGCGATAAAGAAGTTGAACAACAAGAAGTGGCAGTACGCACTCGCACAGGTGAAGACCTAGGCAAATTTAGTGTTGATGATTTCATTGCAAAAGTAAGCGAAGAAATTAAAAATCGACAATAAATCATGAGCGTGTAGGGCAAAACAAACAGCCAACTACACGCTTTTTATTTTATATTCTTGGAGGATCGTACCATTAGAGGCGGCAAGAAAGGGCAACAAACAGCTCAAAAAAATCGTATCAACGAAGATATTACAGCTAAAGAAGTTCGTTTAATTGGCATCGACGGCGAGCAAGCTGGCATCGTGTCATTAAAAGAGGCGCAAGCTATCGCTGATGATGCGGGTGTAGATCTTGTAGAAATCAGTCCTAATGCTGAGCCACCTGTTTGTAAGGTTATGGACTACGGTAAGTTCATCTTTGAAAAAAGCAAAGAACTAAAAGAACAAAAGAAAAAGCAAAAGCAAATCCAGGTTAAAGAAATCAAATTCCGTCCAGGTACGGATGAAGGTGACTACCAGGTTAAGCTACGCAACTTACGCAAGTTCTTAGAAGCGGGTGATAAAGCTAAAATCACTATCCGTTTCCGTGGTCGTGAAATGGCTCACCAAGAAATTGGTATCGAATTATTAAACCGTGTTAAAGCCGATTTAGAAGATGTTTCACAAGTTGAATCATTCCCAAATCGTGTTGAAGGTCGCCAGATGGTTATGATGATGGCACCTATTGCTAAAAAGCAATAAACAGGGTATATTACGCACCGATTTTATTTCAGGTCTGCAAGTAACAGTTTACTGTTCACCTGAAATAACCGGTTATAAGTAAGGTTGCACTGCTTTTGTAGTGAGCCTTCACCGGATTATGGCAGTAAGTTAGGCCTTAAAAGTAGAGCTATTTTTATATCTCTCGCCTGCTTGCTAATTTTTAAGCAATACATTTGGAGTTATTGCAATGGCTTACAAGCTAAAAACTCACAGAGGCGCGGCTAAGCGTTTCAAGAAAACTGCTTCTGGCGGTTTCAAGCGTAAACAAGCGCATCTTCGTCACATTCTGACTAAGAAAACTTCTAAGCGTAAATTACACTTACGTCCTAAGATGATGGTTCATAAGAATGACCATGGTCTAGTTTCACGTATGTTACCATTCGCTTAATAGGAGTCTTCAGAAATGGCAAGAGTTAAACGCGGTGTTATCGCACGTGCACGTCACAAAAAAGTTTTAAAGCAAGCTAAAGGTTACTACGGAGCACGTTCACGTGTTTACCGCGTAGCTTTCCAGGCAGTTACTAAAGCGGGTCAATACGCTTACCGTGACCGTCGTGCTAAGAAACGTACTTTCCGTCAACTTTGGATTGCACGTATCAATGCAGCAGCTCGTCAAAACGGTCTTTCATACAGCCGTTTTATCAATGGTCTTAAAAAGACTTCTGTAGAAATCGATCGTAAGATCCTTGCAGATATCGCTGTTTATGACCAAGTTGCATTCGCAGCGCTTGTTGCAAAAGCAAAAGAAGGCCTAGCGGCTTAATTTCGCTTTTCATAAAGTTTAAAAAGGAGCCTAGTGCTCCTTTTTTTGATCTTAATTAATATTCATAACTAACAACGATTTTGCATAGCGTATGTCGTTTGCTCCATTTTTTTGTTGAATCACCGCAGTTTACGCAATCCATTCAGATTAGTTGTTATAATTTCCCCAATATAGAATAAGTACCGCACTTGAGAGTGATATGTTTGCGAGTTTAGTGTTTTTATCTGCTGCAGTAACTTTAGACAGCCACTTACCCCCACTGTTGCCATGGCAAGGCGATAGTGTGTCTTTAATGCAAGAAAAAGGACCTTTAACCACAGATTTTGAATTAAGCGAAGGCACTTTTTCGCCTGATTATGCAGACACTATGGCGTTCGTAGATCGCCTTGTTGCAGCAAATCCTACCCAATTCAAAGTTACGACAATTGCAACAAGCAGTGCGGGTCGTGCGGTTAAAATGTTAGTAGCAAATGAGCAAGGTATGTTTGATGCCAAACAACTTGTTGCTGATACAAAGCCAACCATCTTTATTCAAGCAGGCATTCACAGTGGTGAAATTGATGGCAAAGACGCCATGTTTATGTTGCTACGCGATATTGCAACAGGTAAACGCCGCGATATTCTGAGCAAAGTCAATATTCTGTTTATTCCTATTTTAAACGTTGATGGTCACGAGCGTAGTAGCCAATACAACCGTATTAATCAGCGTGGCCCTGTAGAAATGGGTTTTAGAACAAACGGTCTAAATTTAAATTTAAATCGTGATTACACTAAGCTTGATACACCCGAAGTACGAGGTGTGATGCAGGTTATTAATCAATTTAAGCCAGATTTATACGTGGATGTCCATGTAACCGATGGCGCTGATTATCAGTATGACGTGACCTACGGCTATAATCCGGTTTTTTCGAGTGAATCACCGAGTGTCTCACAAGCGCTGGATAATCTATTTAAACCTGTTATTGATGCCAAACTCGAAAAAGCAGGGCATATTCCTGGTCCACTTGTGTTTGTAATGGACAAGCGGGAATTTAAAAAAGGGTTAGCGGGTTGGGTGGCAACACCACGTTTTTCAAATGGCTGGGGTGATTTACGTTCATTACCGACTATCTTAGTTGAGAACCACTCTTTAAAACCTTATAAGCAGCGCGTATTAGGTACTTATGTATTTATTGATGGTGCCATTGATGCTTTAGCTGCAAACGATAAAGCCCTTAATGAAGCAGTTCAAAAAGAGCTCGATTTCAAACCTACGCAATTAGTTGTTGAACGTGGTTATGCAAAAGAGCCAGATACCATCGAATTTAAAGGGATCGCCTATTCAAGAACTGAAAGCGCATTGTCTGGGCAACCTGAAGTTAAATATTTAGGTGAAGCTAAAAACTATGACGCTTTGCCTATTTTTTGGCAAAAAGAAGTTAAAAAGACTGTTAACGTACCTGCTGCGTTTTATATTCCGCCGGCGTACAGCCAATTGGTAAGTAAGCTTAAATTACACGGCGTAGAGGTAACGACGTTGAATGGTTCTGTTTCTGAGCCATTAACGCAAGCAAGCGTTGCTGATTACTCATTTGCAAAAGCACCTTTTGAAGGACGTTTTCGTGTAGAGGCGACATTTGATTACAATACCGTAGAAAATGTCGATATGACCAGCTGGTACAAAGTCTCAACTGAGCAGCCATACTCAGAACTGGCTACACACTTACTACACCCAGAAGCACCAGATTCATTCTTTGCTTGGGGCGAGTTTAATACTCTTTTTCAGCGCACTGAATACGTTGAGAATTACGCTTTAATGCCGTACGCACGTCAAATGCTAAAAGAAAAACCTGCATTGGCTTTAGAGTTCGATAAAAAAATTCGTGAAGATAAAAACTTTGCTAAAGATGCTGATGCGCGCTTGCATTGGCTTTATGAGCGTACACCGTTTTATGATCAACGCTATTTAAAATACCCAATTTTAATGGCGTTTGAGCAGTTACAAAAAGGACAATAACATGAAAGTGAAAGCTGTTCCTGTTACTGGCTTTGCGCAAAATTGCCGCATTATTATTTGTGAGCAAACGAATAAAGCGGCCTTGGTTGACCCTGGTGGCGATGCAGACAAACTTCAAGCAGAACTTGCTGCTTTAAGTTGCCAATTGGAGGCAATTTATTTAACACATGGCCACTTAGACCATGTGGGCGCTGCAAAGCAACTCGCAGAGCATTTTAGCGTTGATATCATTGGCCCACATTTAGATGATAAATTTTGGTTTGATGCCTTGCCAATGCAAGCGCAAATGTTTGGTTTTGCACCAATTACACCATTTTATCCAACGAAGTGGCTAAATCATGGCGATACAATCACAGTGGGTGAACTTGAGTTATCTGTACGCCATTGCCCAGGGCATACGCCTGGTCATGTTGTTTTTTACCACCAAGGTTCAGAACAGGTGATAGTGGGTGACGTGATTTTCCAAGGCTCTGTTGGTCGTACTGATTTTCCAAAAGGGGATAGTGCGCAATTAATCGAATCAATTAAGTCTGAGATTTTATCATTCTCTGATGAAGTTGCTATTTTGCCAGGCCACGGTCCGAATACCACCGTAGGGCATGAGCGAAAAACAAATCCATTTATTAGTGGGCGTTTTGGTTGATATTTACTCGCAATAATGGCTAATTTTTTAATTAAGTGGATTGGTATAAAGTTGCAATTTTTTTGCACAAACAGTAGAAAATAGGCAGACTGATATTTAAATCAGTTATATAATTTAACCAGTATTTTTACAGAAAAAGAAATAAAATGTCTCTGAACCAAGTAGATCGCCAAATTTTGGCATTATTACAGCAGGATGCTAGCTTATCTACGGCAGAAATTGCCGATAAAGTTGGTTTATCTCAATCTCCATGTTGGCGTCGTATTGCTAAGCTTGAGCAAGATGGTTATATCAAAGGTAAAGTTGCTTTGCTTGACGAGAAAAAGCTTGGCTTTGATATGTTGGTTTATGCCCATGTTCGTCTATCTAACCACGGTAGAACGAACCTAGCTGAGTTTGAACGTTTAATTATGAGCTATGATGAAGTAACCGAGTGTTACAGTATGGCTGGTACGATGGACTTTATGCTTCGTATTATTTCAAAAGGTATTGAAGGTTATGAGCAGTTTGTTCGTGATAATCTACTAAACCTTGAGTTTGTTCAAGAAGTTCACTCAAACGTGACCATGACATGCGTTAAGCGTAGTACGTCTTTACCTCTTTAATCTTTTTCTACTACGTTTTATTTTTCGAAAACGGTTAGTGCTTTTAGGTACTAGCCGTTTTGTTGTTAATAATTGTTAACTTTTGCGGATTTTGCTAGAATTCTGCGCCTTGCCGAAATGCATTCACTATAAAGAGGATCTTAATGTTTAACTTACTCAGCAAAGCGCCAAGCTCTGCTAAAAACGATATTCTATCAGGCCTGACCGTTGCGTTGGCATTGGTACCAGAAGCGGTTGCGTTTGCTTTTGTTGCTAATGTTGAGCCTTTGGTTGGTTTATATGCCGCATTTATTGTTGGCTTAATTACGGCTATTTTTGGTGGTCGTCCAGGTATGATTTCTGGTGCTACCGGCGCACTAGCCGTTGTAATGGTAAGTTTAGTTTTAGATCATGGTGTAGAGTATCTATTTGCAACCGTCTTGCTAATGGGGATACTGCAAGTACTCGCAGGTATCTTCAAGCTTGGCAAGTTTATTCGTATGGTTCCGCACCCAGTAATGCTGGGCTTTGTAAATGGTCTTGCGATTGTTATTTTCTTGGCGCAACTGGGTCAATTTAAAGTACCAGACGGTATGGGTGGCCAACAGTGGATGGAAGGGCAAGCACTTTATATTATGCTTGGCTTAGTAGCGTTAACTATGGCTATTATTCATTTCTTACCTAAGCTAACTACTGCTGTACCTTCATCGTTAGCTGCCATTGTAACGGTAACAGCGATTGTGATTGGCTTTGATTTAGAAGCGCGCACTGTACTAGATTTCTTAAAAGGAATGACAGGTAATGAGCAGGCAACGATCGCCGGTGGCTTGCCGGAGTTTCATATTCCTATGGTGCCATTTAATCTTGAAACATTAAAAATTATCTTCCCTTACGCTTTAGTTTTAGCGGCGATTGGTTTAATTGAATCGTTATTAACACTGACCTTAATTGACGAAATTACTGAAACCCGTGGTCACAGTAACAAAGAGTGTATTGGTCAAGGCGCTGCAAACATTACCTGTGGTTTCTTCGGTGCAATGGGTGGTTGTGCGATGATTGGTCAATCTATGATCAATATTAACTCGGGCGGTCGTTCACGTTTATCTGGTATTAGTGCCGCAATCATACTGCTAGCATTCATCATTTTTGCAGCCAGTCTCATTGAAATGATCCCACTAGCTGCCTTAGTTGGTGTTATGTTCATGGTTGTTCTTGGTACCTTCGAGTGGGCAAGCTTCAAAATGATGAAACGTGTACCTAAGTCTGATGCTTTTGTTATCGTGCTTGTTTCTGGCGTAACCGTAGTAACAGATCTTGCGATCGCGGTATGTGTGGGTGTGATTGTTTCTGCTTTAGTTTTTGCTTGGCAGCATGCGAAACACATTTACACAAGCAATTATATCGATGAGCAAGGCTCTAAAGTGTACGAGCTTCATGGTCCTTTATTCTTTGGTTCGGTTAAGAACTTTGCCGAGTTATTTGATGTTAAAAATGACCCAGAAGACGTGATCATTGAATTCAAACATAGCCGTGTTGCTGATCACAGTGCGATTGAAGCGATTGACAGTCTTGCAGAAAAATACGCAAAAGTCGGTAAGAAACTGCATTTGCGTCATTTAAGCCCTGATTGTATTCAACTATTACACAATGCGCGTGATTTAGTTGAAGTGAATGTGATTGAAGATCCAAATTATAAAGTGGCTTCAGATAAACTAGCTTAAAAATAAAGCAGATAAAAAGCGAAGGCTGTTGTGGCCTTCGCTTTTTTAATGTCTGAAGAATGCGGTAAGGCTATAAAAAATTAAGATAGGCGGCAGTGCTTTGTTCTCGTGACTATCGGTATAATAAAAATAATTATGAAAGGTAATCTGATATTTTGAATTGGCAATCATTAGTTGATAATCGACAACGCTTTTTCTGGGTTTTGCAAATTGCAGGCTGGATAGGGTATGCGTTAGTTAATTATATCGGCTCAAAAGTCTTTGAAATGCGTGATATTTACGTATTTGTTATTGTATTAAACGCTTATGCAGGCTGTTTAATGACAGTACCTTTACGTTATATGTATCGTAAAGTGTGGAATGCCTCACCTTGGGTATTAATGCTTGTCGTTTTTGGTGCTTCCTATGTAACTGGCACATTATGGGCCGTTGTACAAAAATTCAATTTATGGGAAATCTACCGTCACGGTTACCGTCCAAATGAATGGTTTTATTACTTTCAACAAGGTTTAGATTCGGTTTATATCATTCTTTGTTGGAGTGGTTTGTATTTTGGTATTAAGTATTACCAGCTATTGCAAAGTGAGCGTCAAAAGGCTCTAAAAGCAACCACTATGGCGCACGAAGCTCAGCTGAAAATGCTGCGCTATCAACTTAATCCGCACTTTTTATTTAATACCCTAAATGCAATCTCAACCTTAATTTTGGTAAAAGAGAACAAAGATGCAAATTTAATGGTGTCAAAATTGAGTGACTTCTTACGATACACACTCAATACCGACCCAATAAAAAAGGTGCCGTTAGAGCAAGAAATTCATGCCCTCATGCTGTACTTAGAAATTGAAAAAGTACGCTTTGATGAACGTTTACAAGTCAATGTAGACGTAAGCGAGCAGGCAAAAGAAGCCTTGGTACCAAGCTTGATCCTCCAACCTATTATCGAAAACTCGATAAAGTATGCGATAGCGCAATTAAATGAAGGTGGTGTGATTGATATTAAAGCACAAGTTTTTGCAAATGAACTATTATTGGAAGTAGGCGATAATGGTCCTGGCACTGAGCTTAAAAATGGCCAACTGGTTAATTCTCAAGGCGTTGGCATAGCTAATACACAGGACCGCTTAAAAACACTTTATGAGAACAACTACTCGTTTGTTCTCTCTGACAATACGCCAAGTGGATTAAAAGTTAATCTGCGCGTTCCGTTTGAAAAGGCTGTTAAGAAATGAGCAAAATTAGAACTTTGATCGTTGACGATGAACCGCTAGCAAGAAAGGGCTTAGCTGTTCGACTTTCTGAATTTGACGATTTAGAAGTCATTCGTTTATGTAGCAATGGTCAAGAAGCAATTGATGAATGCTTATCGGGCAATATTCAATTGGTTTTCTTAGATATTCAAATGCCAAATATGAACGGTTTTGAAGTTGCAAGAGCACTTAGCGAGAGCGTTAATCCATTACCCGCTATTGTGTTTGTAACGGCTTTTGACCAGTTTGCAGTTAAAGCATTCGAGATTCATGCGTTGGATTATATTCTTAAACCAGTCGATGACAACAGACTAAAACAGGCGGTAGAAAAAGTGCATACCTATTTAAAAACGCAACAAGATAACGCCCATAAGAAAAAACTAGCGAGCTTTGTTGCAGGTATTACAGGCAATAATTGCGAAGAAATTTTAAAGAAGTTAGCAACGGGCGATAGCCTTGCTGACCGTCGTTATCCAGAATCATTAGCTGTAAAAGAGCAGGGCGAAATTGTTCGTGTGCCTGTTATTACAATTCAATGGGTTGATGCGGCTGGTGATTATATGTGCCTTCATTGCCAAGATGGGCAAACACATATCCTTCGTAAAACAATGAAAGAGCTTGAACAAGAGCTTGATCCACAACTATTTGTGCGAGTTCATCGCAGTGCCATTGTGAATACTAAGCAAATTAGCAAACTTGTAACTCAAGTAAGTGGTGAGTATCTTTTAGTGCTAGATAACGGCCAAGAACTAAAAGTAAGCCGAAGCTATCGCGATAAAGTGAAAGCAGCTCTGGCGAGCTAATAGTTGTTCTAAGCTAAACAAGTTAAAACAAAAAAGGCGCAATAAATTGCGCCTTTTTTATTGAAAATTTGTAACAGCTTAAACAGTTACAATCTTCATCGTGTTTGTTGCACCAATCGTTTCCATTGCATCACCATGAGTTAAAATCACAGTATCACCTGCAACTAGTGAGCCTTGCTCAACAAGAGTGTTTAATGCATCACGTACCATGCTTTCGTCTTCACACTTCGTTGAATCGAAAAATACAGGATAAACACCACGGTAAAGTGCTGTTTGGCCCAGCGTACTTGGATGACGTGATAATGAATAAATTGGTAAACCAGAGCTGATGCGCGACATCAATTTAGCTGTACTTCCTGATTCAGTCAGAGTCACAATAGCTTTAACAGAATCTAAGTGGTTAGCTGCATACATCGCAGATAATGCAATTGATTCAGCATTTGATGAAAAACGGCTGTCTAAACGGTGCTTAGAAACGTGCGTTTCTTTTTGTGATTCAGCACCTAAACAAACGCGAGCCATAGTCGCTACGGTTTCTTCAGGGTAGTCACCAGCAGCTGTCTCAGCAGATAACATAACTGCATCAGTACCATCTAATACGGCGTTTGCTACGTCCATAACTTCTGCACGTGTTGGCATTGGGTTATCGATCATAGATTCCATCATTTGTGTTGCAGTCACAACTGTACGGTTAAGTGAACGAGCACGGCTAATGATAAGCTTTTGTTTACCAACAAGCGCTGCATCACCAATTTCAACACCTAAGTCACCACGCGCAACCATCACTGCGTCAGACGCAAGTACGATATCATCAATTGCTTCAACAGTTTCAACGGCTTCTGCACGTTCGATTTTTGCTAATAGTTGTGCGTTTGAGCCAGCAGCTTCTGCTAAAGAGCGAACATAACGCATGTCATCACCACTGCGTGGGAACGAAACAGCAATATAATCAACACCAATCTCAGTGGCAGTGATTAAATCTTCTTTATCTTTATCAGTGAAAGCAGGGGCTGTTAAACCACCGCCTAAACGGTTGATACCTTTGTTATTTGAAAGTACGCCACCAACAGTAACAGTTGTGTGCACTAGGTCACCGTCAACGCTATCTACTGTCAATTGGATTAAACCGTCGTTTAATAACAGTAAGTCGCCTGTTTTAACGTCGTTAGGTAGCTCTTTATAGTCGATACCTACTGCATTAACGTCGCCTTGGCCTTTTTCCATTTTCGCATCAAGGGTAAATTTTGCGCCAACTTCTAGGTTTACTTTACCGTCTTTGAAGGTTGATACACGAATTTTAGGACCTTGTAAGTCTGCAAGGATAGCAACGTGTTTGCCTAAACGCTTAGCAATGCTGCGTACCGCTTCAGCGCGGTCTTTATGATCTTGTGCTACGCCATGTGAGAAGTTCAAACGAACCACATTTGCACCTGCACGAATAATTTTTTCTAGGTTGTTATCGCGATCGGTTGCCGGTCCAAGGGTCGCAACAATTTTTGTGCGTCTTAGCATCAAATTCTCCTGTGCGCTCAAATATATTAAGCGAATTGATGGTTATCTATTAAAATGTCGTGCTATAAACCTTTAATATAGGCTTATACATAAGCACAATGTAGAACTCATAAGTAAAAAATGATTGTTTTTACTTATGAGAATCTGGCTCTTTGTATTAATTATAGAGTATACAAAGGGTGAATGACGTTATTATGACACCGGTGTCAGGTAGCGTCAATACACATACCTTTTTAAAGGGTATTATAAAAATCTGGTCCGATGCCTTGGTTATTTTGATATACTGGGGGCCAACGTCGCTTCATGATTTCGATGATTTATCTCAAGTTGGCTGTCAAGCTCGCATTTTTGGGCTGCTTGGGTATAATGCGCGCGTAATTATTTTGATTAACTAACCAATAGTTGTTACCGAGGAGGACACTAAATGCAAGTTGCATTAGTAGGGTTAGGCGTTATGGGTAAAAATCTTGCCCTCAACCTGATTGAAAAAGGGCTGACATTAGTAGCTTACGATAAAAACCCAGATGCGGGTGCCGAGTTACTAAGCTGTGCGAAAGCATTAGGTTTGGCAGACCGTTTACATATTGTGTCTGATTTAAATGATATGGTTAGACGCTTAGAGCCGCCTCGTTCGATTCTTCTTTTAGTTCCTGCTGGTGAATTGGTTGATAAAGTATGTACAGAGCTTGCAGAAGCAGGTGTTGACTGTGATGACATTATCGTAGATTGCGGCAACAGTAACTACAAAGACGGCATTAGCCGTAAACTTAAATATCAAAACAAATTTGAATTTGCCACTATGGGTATTTCTGGCGGTGCAGAAGGCGCACGTCACGGCCCTGCAATGATGGCAAGTGGTTCAGAAGGCGGCTGGGAGCGTGTTGAGCCGTGGTTTGAAAAAGTAGCGGCAAGCTACAAAGGTGAGTCGTGTTTTGCACGTGTAGGCCAATCTGCAAGTGGTCACTTTGTGAAAATGGTGCATAACGGTATTGAATATGCGCTAATGCAATTAATTGCAGAAATGTATCAATTATTACGTTTAGGTACTAATCGTTCACCAAAAGAAGTGGCTGACATTTTCAATGAATGGTCCGAAGGCACTTTAAATAGCTACTTACTGTCAATTTCAAGCCATATCTTGAGCCTTGAAACGACAGAAGGCGAGCCACTCGTTGATTTAATCGACAATAAAGTTGGCGCGAAAGGCACGGGTTTATGGACTGCACAAAATGCCCTAGAGCTTGGTATTGCTGTGCCATCACTCGTTGCGGCTGTTCAAGCTCGTCACTTAACAAATACGTGTGATACGCATGCTGCTAAAGAAATGACTTACGCTGCTAAAGCAACTGATACCGTTGATTTAGACTTAGCAGAGCTAAAAGATGCATTCACATTGGCAAGTTTACTTGCTTATCGTCAAGGTTTAGCACTTATCAAAGGTGCGTCTCGTGCGCATCAGTGGAAAGTTGATCTTTCTAAAACGCTACAAACGTGGCGCGCTGGCTGTATCATCCGTGCTGATTACTTAGACAATGTCGCTGAAGGTGTAGAATTTATTGATTCTATGCAGCGTGAATCAGCAGCATTACGTAAGGTAACGGGTGCAGCAGTTTCATCTGGTCTTGCATTCCCAGTGTTAACAGCAACGCAAACTTACATTGCGACGTTAACAACACCAAGTAATGGTCACCTTGTTCAAGCACAACGTGACTACTTCGGTGAGCATGGTATTAAAACTCACAGTGGTGAGATTTGCCATTTAACAGATTTAGTTGAGATTGACGAAAAAGTTCGTTAATTATCAAAAAGCATAAAAAAGGCACCAATTGGTGCCTTTTTTGTATTTGCTGCATTAACGACTTAGCTCACCGCGCAGGTTGTCTTGCATCAAGTGACGAATTGTTTCTACTTCCAGCTTTTGACTAAATAAGTAGTGTAACTTGGTCAAACAGGCTTCTAATGTCATATCGTAGCCACTGATCACACCACAATTTAATAAGGCATTACCGGTTGCATAACCGCCCATATTAACTTGGCCTTTTAAGCACTGCGTTAGATTTATAATCACCATACCGCGTTTGCTTGCATCATTAAGAATGTCTAAGAACGCCGGATCTTGTGGGGCATTACCCACGCCAAAACTTAATAACACAAGTGCTTTTATGTCGTCATTAACTAAACTTTTAACCACTTTTGGGCTGATCCCAGGATAGAGATAAAGCACACCAATTGGCTGTGGCGTGATATTTGACACCTGTAGTTCGTTATCAACATAAGGGCTAAGTTGCCCTTTGATCAGTTGAATATTAATTCCTGATAGTGCTAATGGTTCAAGGTTCGGTGATGCAAAGGCATCAAAGCCATCAGCATGGGCTTTTGTTGCACGGTTACCACGGAATAACTGGTTATTAAAAAACAGACTTACTTCGGCAATTGGGTAATTTGCGGCTAAGTACATGGCATTAAGTAAGTTTACTTGGCCATCAGAACGAAGTTGCGACAATGGAATTTGTGAGCCTGTCACAATCACAGGTTTTGTCAGGTTTTCGAACATGAAAGACAAAGCAGAAGCTGTGTAGGCCATAGTATCGGTACCATGCAAAACCACAAAGCCATCATAGTCTTGGTATTTACTCTTAATATCGTCAGCAATTAATTGCCAGTGGGCAGGGGACATATCTGAAGAATCAATGAGCGGGCAATATTCGTGAATATCAAACAAAGGCATTTCATCACGATTAAACTCTGCATTATTGACCACTGTTTCGGTTAAAAAACCTTCTGCCGGAACATAGCCACGGCTCGATTTTTTCATACCGATAGTACCACCCGTATAGGCGATATATATACGTTTACGTTTCATAAAAAAAGCCCAGTTAAATAACTGGGCTTAGTATACCTAAAATCGCTTAGCTAAGTAACTTATTGAATTACATTACACACTAAACAACGAGCGTAAACGCCTTGTGGATCGTTGTAATCTTTTAGATTATCGATCTCACTACTTAACTGATTAATAAGGCTTTGTAAGTTAGCTTGTGTTGCGAGTACTGATTGTGATGAATCAGACTTAGCAAAGAAGCTCTTAACAGCCGCGGTGCCAAAGATATCTTGCAGCATTTGCTCTTGTGGTGTTAATGACTGTTTGATGGTCTTAACATCATAATGATTAAGCTTAGCAAGCTCAGCTGCCGCCTTAATTGCATCTTGCTTATCGCCAAGCTTATCAACTAAACCTAGTTCTTTTGCTTGAGTTGCAATCCATACACGGCCTTGGGCAATTTTATCAACTTGCTCAGGCGTCATGTTACGTGCTTCAGCCACTACATTTAAAAAGCGTTTATATGCATTTTCAACGCTCATTTGAATGATGTCTGACATTTTCTCGTCAAGTGGGCGTGCAATAGAGAAGCCAGCAAGATCAGTTGTTGCAACACCATCTGAGTAAATACCTAATTCAGCCATGGTATTCTCAAACGTCATGAAAGTACCGAATACACCAATTGAACCTGTAATTGTGCTAGGGGCTGCCCAAATTTCATTGGCTGCAGATGCAATCCAGTAACCACCTGATGCTGCCACTGAGCTCATTGAAGCGATAACCGGTTTACCCGCTGCCTTAAGTGCTAATACTTCAGCGCGGATAACTTCAGAAGCAAACATACTACCGCCACCTGAATCGATGCGTAGTACAACGGCTTTCACTTTGTCATCAAGACGCGCTTTACGAAGTAGGGCTGCAGTAGAGTCACCACCAATTTCGCCCGCTTTACGCTCGCCATCGACAATGGTGCCTTTAGCTACAACGACAGCTACTTTTTCAGTAATTGGGTTATCGAACTCAACAGGCGGTTTTACCAGCGATAAATACTCACGGAAGCTTACTTGCTTAAAGGTTTTACCTGTTTCTTCTGCACCGACTAACTCAATAAGTTGTTGGCGAATTTGTTGTGAGGTTTTTAAAGAATCAACCCACTGATTATTTAGCGCGTACTGACCCGAGTTACCGTCAACGGCTTGCATTTTTGCAAGATAAACATCCATATCTTCATCGAAATTACTTTCATCGAATGGACGGCTTGCTGCAACGTCAGTTTTGTATTCGTTCCAAAGTGCAGTTAACCAAACACTATTCGCTTCTTTCGCCGCATCTGACATGTCATTACGAATAAATGGCTCAACCGCTGATTTATAAGTACCCACACGGAAAATATGTTGAGTCACTTTTAACTTTTCAAGCGCGTCTTTGAAGTACAGTGGGAACATACCGTAGCCTTCAATGCTCACACCACCATATGGGTGCATAGACACTTCATTAGCATGGGCAGCAATATAATATTGTGCTTGTGTATAGTAGTAGCCTGTTGCAATAACTTGCTTGCCTGCCTCTTTAAAGGCATCAATTGCTTTCGTTATTTGTTTTAGCTTATTGATGTGTGCACTTGGCATTTTTTGTAGGTCAAGAAGCATAACAGTGATGCGATCATCTTTAGTTGCTTCGTTGATCACTTCAATGACGTCATCAAGAAGAATTTCTGATGGTGCTTCTTTACCCATAGTTGCATCGTTGATGGCTGCTTCTACAGGATCAACATAGGTTTTTTCTTCAACAATAGGGCCATTTAAGTTTAGGCGTAGCACGGTTCCGTCTGCTACTTTTACTTGATCTTCTTCGCCAGTGATAGCAACAAAGAAGAGTATTACTAGTAATAGAAATAATATGTTTAGGACCAAACGGCGGGAAAAATTAATCCCGGTCCAAATGCCTTTAAATATCTTTGCTAGCAAAATAAATCCTTAATTCAGTACAGCTTAGTAGTGAACTCATCTTAGCTTAGAATAACTTTAAAATTAACTGTTAAATAGTAACAGAGTGTTTAAAACGACAATTTGCGACAGATTAATTACCAGTGAAAAGTTGATTATTCTAAGTTATTGCCGCAGAATCTATTTCAAATAGAGGTTCGACCAGTTAACGGGGCACACAATGTTAGAACAAAAATTACAATTACCGCATACCGAACTTCGTAATCGTTTGGTTATGGGATCAATGCATACTGGCTTAGAAGAAGGCTGGCATAACCGCAAACGCTTACGTGCATTCTACGAGGCACGTGCCAAAGGCGGCACGGGTTTAATCATTACAGGTGGCTACAGCCCAAATATTCGTGGCAAGCTATCTCCGTTCGCATCAACATTTAATTCATTTTATGATGTGATCAAACACAAAGCATATACTGATGCGGTGCATCAACATGGCGGAAAAATTTGCTTACAATTATTGCATGCAGGTCGCTATGCGTATCATCCATTCAATCAAGCACCAAGCTCAATTCAGGCACCTATTAATCCATATAAACCTAAAGAAATGTCGTTAGGGTCGATTAAAAAAACCATCAAAGACTTTGCTAACTCAGCAAAAATGGCTGAAAAAGCAGGTTATGACGGTGTTGAAATCATGGGTTCTGAAGGTTATTTGATTAATGAATTCATGGCTAACCACACCAATAAAAGAACAGACAACTATGGCGGTAGTTTAGAAAACCGCATGCGCTTGGCTGTTGATATTGTTAAAGCTGTTCGCGCTAAAGTCAGTCAAAAGTTCATTATTGTATTTCGTTTGTCTGTAATGGATTTAATTCCTAATGGATCAACGCCTGATGAAGTAAAGCAACAAGCCCTGGCACTTGAACAAGCTGGCGTTGATATCTTTAACACCGGTATTGGTTGGCACGAGGCTCGTGTACCAACGATTGCCAGTATGGTCCCAGCAGGTGCATTTAAAGAAGCATCAAAACGCTTAAAAGATACAGTATCAGTGCCAGTTATCGCGGTTAACCGTATTAACACGCCGGAAATTGCCAATGGAATTTTAGAAGCAGGCGAGTCTGATTTAATTTCGATGGCCCGCCCTTTATTAGCAGATCCAGAGTTTTTCAATAAATACGTTAATAATAAGTCTGAACAAATCAATATTTGTATTGGTTGTAATCAGGGTTGCTTAGACCATGTGTTTAAAAATAAACGTGCCACCTGTTTGGTTAACCCACAAGCGGCTTTTGAGTTAGATTACAGCCTTGAAAAAGCTCCATCTTCTCGATTAGTTCTGGTTGTGGGTGCTGGCCCTGCTGGCCTTGCTGCAAGTTGTTACTTAGCAGCGAAAGGTCACAAAGTGACTTTAATTGAACGTAAAGAACAAATGGGTGGCCAATTTAATTTAGCCATGCAAGTGCCGGGTAAAGAAGACTTTAACCATACCCTTAACTACTTTACTAATGAATTAAAGCGTTTAAATGTCGATTTACAGCTCGGTACTGAATTTACTGACAATATGCTCAATCAATACGATGATGTGGTTTTTGCAACAGGCGTACGTCCGCGCGAAGCCAAAATAGAATGCGGTGATGGCAAACGTGTATTCGCTTATGATGAAGTAATTCGTGGTGAAGTAGAACTCGGTGAGAAAATTGCGATTCTAGGTGCCGGTGGTATCGGTTTTGATATGGTTGCCTTTTTAAGTGAACACAAAGGCCAAACAATTGAGCAATTCAAAACTCAATGGGGTATTGAATGCGAAGCTAAGCCTGAAAAAGACAATCGCCAAATTTATATGCTTAAGCGAAGTGCAGGGCGTTTTGGTAGTGAACTTGGTAAAACAACGGGTTGGATCCACCGACAAGTTGCCAAACAGCACGGTGTTAAACAAATCGCTGAGTGTCAGTATCTAAGCTTTGATAAGCAAGGTTTGAAGATAACGGTAAAAGGTGAAGAGCAAATCCTCGATGTTGATACCGTGATTGCTTGTATTGGTCAGGTATCAAATACTGAAACGTTCGACAATCAAACCGAAAACGCGAAAGTACACGTTATTGGTGGCGCAAAACTAGCTGCCGCTATCGATGCTAAACGTGCAATTTTTGAAGCGTTACAAGTCGCTCGTAAAATTTAATTGAAAGTAAACTAGAAAACGTGCGGTCTATGTGATTAATCTATTTAGTCACGAGACCGCTATGTTGAACACACACTTAATACCCCTTTACCAACACACCTTGAAGAAACTGCAGTTTTTAGATGGACTACCGAGTCTATTAATTCGCTTGATTTTAGCCCCAGTGATGATCATTGCAGGCTTTAATAAGCTTGCTTTAAGCAGTGATGTTACTCATTTTTATCAATACTTTTTAGCATCTGAAGATATTGTTGCATGGTTTGGAAATAGTGACTGGGGTTTAGGCCTACCCATGCCCTCTGTATTGGCCTTTTTAGCTGCATGGACTGAGTTTTTAGGGGGGATCTTTATATTATTGGGTTTATTAACTCGTTTAACCGCAATTCCTTTGATGATCACCATGCTGGTTGCAGCGACAACAGTACATGCCAGTAATGGCTGGTTTGCTGTAACACCTACCGATGCCAGCACCAGCCCAGCGAGAGTACTCAATTGGCTTGCAATACCTGGTAGTGAAGCTAGCCTAGTTAATTCTGATGAAGCCAGCGAAAGATTAACCAAAATGCGTGAGTTGCTAGAAACGCATGGTTATACAGAGTACCTTTATGCGAAAGGGAAACCTGTGATCTTAAATAATGGTATTGAGTTTTCTGCCATCTATTTTGTTATGTTATTGAGTTTATTTTTTACAGGGGGTGGTCGTTACGTTAGTTTAGATTATTGGTTAACTAAAAGTATCGAATAGCTTTCTTGCTCATAAAGATAAATGATAAGCTTGGGTTTTCTGCCCCGATTATTAAGGGGCGTCGTACTTAAGCATTTACGGAATATTCATGGACGCTTTAACGCTATTACAAACTCGACAATCAGATCCTCGCCTTATCGCACCTGGACCTACTGCAGAACAACTTGAAATTATTAAGCGAGCGGCCATTAAAGTGCCTGATCATGGCTGTATTGCTCCTTGGCGATTTATTGTCGTTGAAGGCGATGCACGTAATAAATTAGGCGATATCTATCATCAGGCCGCTGTTGCTGAAAACCAAGATGATAGAACCATTGAGCGCGCTAAAGAACTACCGCTGCGATCTCCGATGATGATCATTGCCATTGCAGATATAACTGAAAACCCAAAAGTGCCACGTATTGAACAAGTACAAAGTGCAGGCTGCGCTGTACTTGCAATGCAACAAGCGGCATTCGCCCAAGGTTTAGGGGGTATTTGGCGCACAGGTTATTTTGCACAGAGCCCAGCTGTTAAAGCGGCACTCGGTTGTAAAGAACAAGATGAGATTGTTGGTTACCTCTATTTAGGTACGCCAGAAATAGACATTAAAAAACCTATCAGACACAAGCCAGAGACGTTTTTTGAGAATTTATAAATAGTAGGAACTTTTTTGCAGTTAAGCAGTCAGACACTATTAAGCTTACTTATGTTAGTTTTTTTAGATTTAGCTTAGCTGTAAGAAGCGCACGGATGCAAAAAACGAAATAATTCTTCTTCAGTGTGTTTTTTAATCGGTTATTTTTTGTTAACGTATGGAAAGTCTTAAAAAAATAACGATAAAGAAGACGAGAACAATGGGAAACTTATTTTTACGTGAAAAAGAAAATTGGTTCGCTTGGTCAATTTGGGGCTTAGTTGGCGCTGTTGTCACATTTTTTGTTGCCATGTCTACAAAACAACCTCATTACCTTGGCTTGTCTGCTGTAGTGGTATTACTTCTATTGACATGGTGGATGCAAAGCACTAAACGTTTCGATTTCGGCCGCGCTTTTAAAATTTGTTGCTACGTTTTAACGATCACCTGCTTACCCGCCTTCGCATTAGTTATTGTACCGAGTTATAACCTCAATAAAATTGACGTAATAGTGCAGGGCTCAGGTTTTGCAATTGTTAGTTTAATTGTTTGTTTAGTTTGCTCTTTAATCGCAAAGCGTCCGAAGCAGTACTATTAAAATTACTTTTTTAAAGTTTTTTACATTTAAGGCTTTACAACGAACGCAGTAAACACTATTATGCGCGCCGTACGGAGAGATGGCAGAGTGGTCGAATGCACCGGTCTTGAAAACCGGCAGGGGTTTGTAGCCCCTCTAGGGTTCAAATCCCTATCTCTCCACCATTATTTAGAAAAACCGCCTTTAGGGCGGTTTTTTGCTATCTGGAGATAAGTAATGTCAGCAAGCGAGTCTTCTTCTACACTAATGCGCATTGTTAAACATGTTCTGTTTTGGTGTATCTTTTCTTATTTTTATCACAGCGGGATCAATGTACTTGTAGCTATGGCCCATGATGCGCAGCCTGATTACGGGCTAATATCTTCAATCGCTTATGGTATTGGGTTTAATGTGTTAGTAGGGCACCTTATTGGCAAATACGACAAGCATTGGCCTGTTATTGCAGCATGTGTGATTTCTACTGTGGGTCTTATTGCTGTGCCTTTAATTATGTTAGGCAAAGATGGTTTAATGAGCGGCTTTTTTATTGGTTCGATGATCGCTACATTACCTGTTGCGACATTTGTAATTGATAAAATAAAGCAGCGAATTAGTGCAAACACTGAGCAAACGCAGTAAAACTAGGCGATATTCGTTGTTTTTTTATGTTAGTATGAGCACGTCTTTTAACTAAATAAACGTGAATTAAAACATGTCAGATAATTTTACAAC
Organism: Pseudoalteromonas sp. BZK2; assembly: GCF_014349195.1. NCBI lineage: Bacteria > Pseudomonadati > Pseudomonadota > Gammaproteobacteria > Alteromonadales > Pseudoalteromonadaceae > Pseudoalteromonas > Pseudoalteromonas sp. BZK2. The sequence continues at coordinate 25,826 of NZ_JACSOG010000004.1, forward strand.
AGACGCTGAAAAAGCAAGTTACGGTATTGGTTTACAAATGGGTGAGCAATTAAAAGCGAATCCATTCGAAGGTTTAAACTTAAATTCTGTATTTGAAGGTATGAAAGACGCATACACTGGTAATGATTTCCAAGTTGAAATCCCAGAAATTCAAGCAGCTTTTGAGAAAATCAACGCTGAGATCCAAGCTCGTCGTGAAGAAGAAGCTAAAGTTCTTGCAGCTGAAGGTATTGCATTCTTAGAAGAAAATGCAAAACGTCCTGAAGTAACAGTAACTGAATCAGGTCTTCAATACGAAGTACTTACTGCAGGCGACGGTGAAAAACCAACTGCAGATTCAACAATCCGTGCACACTACCACGGTACACTAATCAACGGTACAGTATTTGACAGCTCATACGAGCGTGGTCAACCAGCTGAATTCCCAGTTGGCGGTGTAATCAAAGGTTGGACTGAAGCAGTGCAAATGATGGGTACTGGTTCTAAGTGGCGTTTATACGTACCACACGAACTTGCTTACGGTGAGCGCGGTGCTGGTGCAGCAATCGCTCCTTTCTCAACGTTAATCTTTGACGTTGAGCTATTAGAAATCATCTAATCGATTTCAAATAGATATAAAAAAACCTGCTTTAAGCAGGTTTTTTTATATCTGAATCAAATAGCTAATTAGCTATTTGATTCAGCGTATTCTTTACACGCAGCAGTGTCTTCACATTCACCATATAGGTAAAGAGAGTGGTTCGTCAGTTTAATACCATTCTCTGTTGCGATTTCTTCTTGACGACGTTCAATAGTGTCGTCTTCAAACTCAACTACCTTACCACATTTTAGGCACACTAAGTGGTCATGGTGAGTGCTACCTGATAATTCAAATACTGACTTGCCGCCTTCGAAGTGGTGGCGAGATACAATACCTGCATCATCAAATTGGTTAAGAACACGGTAGACAGTTGCAAGACCAATCTCTTCGCCTTTGTCTAAAAGAATTTTATAGACATCTTCAGCGCTGATGTGTTGGTTGTCTGGAGATTGTAGAATCTCTAAAATTTTAATACGTGGCAAGGTTACTTTTAACCCTGCTTTTTTTAATTCCAAGTTGTGATCAGTCATTCAATCTGTCTCAATTTTATTTAGTTATACTAGGCATCATCAAGATGCACACGACACATTAGCAACTATTAGAATAACGTGCCTAGTTACTAAGTGCAAAGAACAATTCGTCTATTTGCCGATTTTTCAAACAAAAATGAACTGGTTGTGCATCTTTACATCAGCTAGTAAATGCGAGTAGTACTTGTTATTAATCAGCAAGTTCCGCTAAACACATTTCATCATAAACCTGAGCACACCAGTCTTTAACACGCTTTTCAGTAAGCTCTGGTTGACGGTCTTCATCAATACCAAGGCCAACAAAGTTGCTGTCATCTACGAGTGCTTTTGAAGCTTCAAAGTCGTAGCCTTCAGTTGACCAATGGCCCACTACGATTGCGCCACGCTCAGTAACGATATCGTTGATCATGCCCATTGCATCTAAGAAGTACTCTGCATAGTCTTCTTGGTCACCGCAGCCGAAAATAGCAACAAGTTTACCTTCGAAGTCAACTTCTTCTAATTCAGGGAAAAAATCATCCCAGTCACATTGAGCTTCACCGTAGTACCAAGTTGGAATACCGAATAACAATAAATCGAATTCAGCAATCTCTTCTTTAGAACTTTTTGCAATGTCGTGAACAGCAACAAGCTTTTTACCTAATTCTTTTTGAATCATTTTAGCTACGTGTTCAGTATTGCCTGTGTCACTTCCGAAAAAAATACCTACGCTTGACATGGATTTAAAACCTTCTATCTATCAATAGCCAATCTTTCTTGTAAAATTGTTTCAATCAACGCGCTACGGCTAATATTCTGCGCATCTGCCATATCGCTTAATGCTTGATATAACTGTGATGAAACCTTAAATTCTACACGCTTTAAACCACGTGCTTTATCTCGTTTTATTTGATTACGTTTATTTACTTTTAATTGCATATCGCGAGGTAGGGGATTTGTTTTCGGCCTACCTGGACGCTTTTCGTATTCAAATAAATCGGGTGTTGTTCTATCTGTTTCTGACTTTGCCATGTCTAGCCCACACCTGCGCCTTGCCAGAAGACTTGAATAAGTCCTTTCGCTATAAACCCAGAACAGCCTAAAAATAGCACTAACCAAACGATGTATCGGCCAAATCGTGGTACATCACCTTTTTTAAGGACGTCTTGAATTGCCATTCCAATAAAAAAGAAAATACCGGCTAAGCCAAAATACAACCCTAAGGAATCAAATTCGTTAATTAACTGACTGACCATCAACGTATAAACCTTTAAATTAAACGGCGCGTACTATATCACACAAATTTGTAATAATTTAGTGCGCACGATCAAAAACAGCGAATTTAATCAGCTCTATTAATGAGCTAAAAAATCGCTGATTGCTTTATTAACAGCAAGTGGTTTTTGGGCATGTAGCCAGTGACCAGCACCATGAATAATTTTTGCTTTTGCATTAGGGAACAACGCCATAATAGCAGGGCGGTGCTCTGCTAAAATGTAGTCAGAATCATTACCTTTAATGAACAAAGTATCACATAAACAAGAATCATTTTCACTAACTTGCGCTAAAATATTTTCATATTGCTGGTATAAAACAGCTAAATTAAAGCGCCATTGATAGTGACCTTCATTATTTTTAGCAAAGCTTTTTAATAAAAATTGACGTACGCCCATTTCCTCAATGTGCTTGGCAAGTATTTCATCAGCCGCTTTTCTATCTGTGATATTAGACTGTGCAACTTCGTTTAGGCCTGCAAAAATGGCACTGTGGCGAGGGTTATTAGCAACAGGAGAAATATCTAACACAACAAGCTTATCGATAAGTGAAGGGTGATTAAGTGCTATTTGCATGGCCACTTTGCCACCCATTGAATGACCTATGATGTGCGCTTTACTAATAGTTAGATGTTCAAGTAACTCACTGACATCTTTAGCCATAGCATGATAATTCATGGTATCGCTATGGAATGATTTACCGTGGTTACGTAAATCGATATTCGTTACACGATAATTTTCAGCTAATGCTTTTGCGATTACATTGAGGTTTTCAAGTGAGCCAAACAAACCGTGGATCAATACAACGTCTGAACCTTGACCCATTTGTTGGTAGTTTAATAGCATTTTCAACTCCTATTTTTAATGGCAGTATTTTGCCTAGTGAAATTACAAAATGCAAAACATAGAGAATTGCTGCGAGCTTAGGTATAATCATTGAGAACTTTTAAAATGTGACCCGTAAAGACAGGAATAACATGAAAAAAATCGACATAGACGACGAGTTATATCAATACATTGCAAGCAACACGCAAAGTATTGGTGAAAGTGCATCAACCATTTTGCGTCGTTTATTAAACCTCTCTGATGGCACCAATGCCCCAGTTGAAACAACTACTAAAACTGAACAAGAAACCCCAGTTGTTGAAGTACAAGAACAAGCAGAACAAGAATCAAGCCCTGAACCAAGCAACGAAAATGTTGAAGAGGCTGCAGAAACTGTCACAGCATCGACACAAGTGAAAGGTAATGTGTTTAATGTATTAAACAAAGAAGAGCTGGCAATGCAAAAAGGTGTTGTTGGTCGATTCTTATTTATACTTGCTGCTTTATATAGAACGCATAAAAAAGATTTTGCTAACGTGCTTGAAATTAAAGGCCGTGATCGAGTTTATTTTGCCACAAGCAAAGAAGCACTTCTGGAAAGCGGTAGCAGCATGAATCCAAAAAATATCACTGATACTGAGTATTGGGTGATGACAAATTCAAATACAACCAGAAAAAAAATGATGCTTCACGAAGTAGCACTGTGCTTAGGTTACAGCGCAGATGAAGCAGAAAAAATTCGTGATTACTTATAATCCATAAGGAAATAATATGGCGATTCATCCAGATGCAGGTAAACCTGCACCGCAATCAAGCTTAGTGAATGTACCAAAACTGATCTCGGCTTATTACTTAAATGAACCAGACCTAGAACAAAACCCAGAGCATTGTGTTGCTTTTGGTACATCTGGCCATCGTGGTTGTTCGTTCGATGTAAAATTTAATGAATCGCATATTTTAGCGATCACTCAAGCAATTTGTGATTACCGTAAAGAAAACAATATTTTTGGCCCACTTTTCTTAGGTAAAGATACACATGCATTGAGTGAAGCGGCTTTTAACTCTGCTATTGAAGTACTTGTTGCAAACGAAGTGCAAGTCATTGCACAAGAAAATGACGATTACACGCCAACGCCGGTAATCAGTCATGCTGTTGTTTGCCATAACAAAGAAAATCCAAATGAACTTGCTGATGGTATTGTGGTAACACCTTCACATAACCCGCCAGAAGATGGTGGTTTTAAATATAACCCGCCAAATGGTGGCCCAGCAGATACTGATGTTACTAAGTGGATTGAAGACAGAGCAAATCAATTACTTTTAGAAGACTTAGTTGAAGTAGAGTTATTTCCATATGCTAAAGCATCACGTTCTGGTTTTATTAAGTACCAAGACTTAATTACCCCTTATGTTGATGACTTAGTTAATATCGTTAATCTAAAAGCAATTAGCGATGCGAAAATCAAAATTGGTGTGGATCCACTTGGTGGCTCTGGTATCAACTTTTGGCCAGTCATTGCAGAAAAATATAATTTAGACTTAACGGTCGTAAATGAATCTGTTGACCCAACATTTTCGTTCATGCCTTTAGATAAAGACGGCAAAATCCGTATGGATTGTTCATCTCCTTATGCAATGACAAACCTTATTGCATTGAAAGATGACTATGATATCGGTATAGGTAACGACCCTGATTATGACCGCCATGGTATTGTTACGCCTGACGGCTTAATGAATCCAAATCACTTTTTAGCAGTTGCGATTGACTACTTATTAAATAACCGCGAATGGTCAAAAGAGGTCGCAATTGGTAAAACGCTGGTATCGAGCGGCATGATTGATAAAGTGGTTGCACGTAATAACCGCGAAGTAAAAGAAGTACCGGTAGGCTTTAAATGGTTTGTTGAAGGCTTAAGCAAAGGTACCCTTGCTTTTGGTGGTGAAGAAAGTGCAGGGGCGTCATTCTTACGCTTTGATGGTACAGTTTGGAACACTGATAAAGATGGTTTCATCTTAGGTCTACTTGCTGCAGAGATTTTAGCTGTAACAGGTAAAACACCATCACAGCTTTATAAAGAACTTGAGCAAGAGTTCGGTGCGCCTATTTATAAACGTATTGATGCGCCAGCTAATGCAGAACAAAAATCACGTTTAAAAGCGTTATCAGCGGATGATGTAACTGCAAGTACCTTAGCGGGTGATGCCATTACGCAAAAACTAACCCATGCTCCTGGTAATAACGCTGCTATCGGCGGTTTAAAAGTTGTTACTGAAAACGGTTGGTTTGCTGCACGCCCATCTGGCACTGAAGACATCTATAAAATTTACCTTGAATCATTCAAAGGTGAAGAACATTTAGCATTATTAGAAAAAGAAGCGAAAAAGCTGGTTGATTCAGTAATTAGCTAATTCCTCTTTTACCTATTAAAACGGCTGAGTTTCTCAGCCGTTTTTGTATTCTACTCTCACGCATTTTTAGGATAGAACAATGAGCTATTCAACTCCTTCATATCTCGAACAATTAAAAAGTACTGGCGACTTTTTAACCCTGACTCGTAACAATGAATTTTCACTCGAACCTTGTGCATTTACCCTTGAAAACGGTACTGATGTCACTGTTCACGACACGGGTATCATTGAGTTTCAACCTGCGCAGCAGACAAACAAAGATATTGTACTTTCAAGTGCGGTACATGGTAACGAAACTGCGCCAATTGAAATCTGCGATCAATTAATCAAGTCAATCGTTACAGAACAACTTACCTTGCAGCAGCGTGTACTGTTTATTTATGGTAATCCTAAATCTATTAATATCGGTAAGCGTTTTGTAGATGAAAACTTAAACCGTTTGTTTAATGGTCATCATACTGTAGAAGGCATTGCTTCAAACCCTGAGCGAGTTCGTGCAAAGCTACTTGAAGACGTGGTTACTGATTTCTTTGCTAGAGGCAACCAGGACAGTGAGCGTTTTCATTATGATCTTCACACAGCAATTCGTGGCTCTAAAAATGAAAAGTTTGCAGTCTATCCTTTCTTACATGGTAAACCGTGGAAAAAATCACAACTGCAATTTTTACTTAGCTGTGGCGTAAACACGGTATTAATGATGAAATCAGCGGCAACTACCTTCAGTTACTACTCGTCGTTTGTACATGGAGCTGACTCATTTACGGTAGAACTTGGCCAAGTAAAACCATTTGGCGAAAACGACATGTCGCGATTTGAGAAAACCAGACAAACCTTAATTGCATTAATTAGTCAAAAATCCGTTGAATATAAAGAATTCAATGCAGAAGATTTCGAGTTGTTTTCTGTATATAGAACAATAAACCGTACTTGCGAAGACTTTAGTTTTCCATTTGCTGATGATGTGGAAAATTTCACCGGTTTCGCAAAGGGCGAATTAATGGCAACTGATGGTCAGACCAGATATGAAGCGGAAGTAGACGGTGAAGCTATTATCTTCCCAAACGCTGATGTAGCCTTAGGTCAGCGCGCTTTGCTTACCGTTATTCCAATGCAAGTTGATAGCAACTTTATTTAAATTCTCTGCATTAACACCCATCTAAATTTAGTTAACTATATGACTATAAAGAATTTATCTTGTTGTATAGTTAACTTTCCATGCGTTTTTAGCCATTTGTCATCTATTCGTCTATGATTAGTTGAATAACAACTTACGTTAACGTAAAGTGACGGCAGTTTAATTTAATTAGATTGAATATTGCGCAAACTTTATCCTTACAGCTCATGCTGATAAAAATATAATTAAGGGCAGTAGCGTAGGTTTCTGACAACGAAAGAAGGTAGGTTATGAGTAATCCAAATAACGTATCGCTAAACATTAATCATGAACTGTCATTTATTGATGGTCACGCATTAACGATCCCTACATTAAGTATTCTTAATGAGGAAGGCGACATCTACGAAGGTGCAACCGCACCTGATATCGACAAAGCAACGGCAATCCGTCTATATGAAACAATGCGTTTTATTAGAGCACTTGATGAGCGTATGCAAGCAGCACAGCGTCAAGGCCGTGTTAGCTTTTATATGCAATGTCTAGGCGAAGAAGCGGCTGTAACAGCATCAGCTGCAGCGCTTGATCAAAACGATATGATCATGGCCCAATACCGTGAGCAAGCAGCTTTACGTTATCGTGGTTTTAGCCTTGACCAATTCATGAATCAAATGTTCTCAAATGAAAAAGATTTGGGTAAAGGTCGCCAAATGCCAATTCACTATGGCTCACGCGAACTTAACTACATGACTATTTCATCACCGCTTGGTACACAAATTCCACAAGCAACAGGTTATGCATATGGTCAAAAAGTTCGTCATATTGATGCCCAAACCGGTGAGTTAAACAGCACTATTGATAACATCACTATTTGTTACTTTGGTGAAGGCGCTGCGTCTGAAGGTGATTTCCATGCTGGTTTAAATATGGCCGCAGTTCATGAAGCACCGGTAATTTTCTTTGCTCGTAACAATGGTTATGCGATTTCTACACCTGCTGATGAGCAATTTAAAGGTGATGGTATTGCATCACGTGGTGTTGGCTATGGCATTAAAACAATTCGTGTTGATGGTGCTGATGCACTTGCTGTTTATGCAGCAACTAAAAAAGCCCGCGAAATTGCGACGACTAAAGGTGAACCTGTTTTAATTGAATCGATTGCCTATCGTCTTGGCGCTCACTCAACCAGTGACGACCCTAGTGGCTATCGTACAAAAGATGAAGAAGCAAAACATAAAGGCTGTCCAATCGAGCGTTTCCGTAAGTGGTTATTAAAACAAGGTTGGTTAGATGAAGCGCAAGACGCAAAAGACAAAGAAACAATTCGTGAAGAAATTTTAGCGGCTCTTAAACGCGCTGAAAAAGTAGCAAAACCAGCATTAGAAGACCTTATTTCTGATGTGTATGATAAGCCAATCCCATCACTGCAAAAACAATATGAAGAACTAAAAGAGCACATTTTGCAGCATCCTGATGCTTATTCAACAACTGCAGGGAGATTAAAGTAATGGCTAAAATGAACATGCTTCATGCAATTAACTCTGCCCTTGATATCACCATGGCAGAGCATCCAAATGCATGTATTTTTGGTGAAGATGTTGGTTATTTTGGTGGTGTATTCCGTGCTACATCTGGCTTACAAGAAAAATATGGTAAGCATCGTGTGTTCAATACTCCGTTAACTGAGCAAGGTATTTTAGGTTTTGCTAATGGTTTAGCGGCGTTCGGTGCCCCTGCATTAGCTGAAATTCAGTTTGCTGATTATATTTTCCCTGCATTTGACCAAATCGTGAATGAATCAGCTAAATTCCGTTACCGTAGTGGTAATGAATTTAATGTTGGCAATCTAACAATTCGTACACCGTACGGTGGTGGTATTGCAGGTGGTTTATATCACTCACAATCACCAGAAGCTTATTTTGCTCACACACCGGGTTTAAAGTTAGTTGTGCCACGTAACCCATACCAAGCAAAAGGTTTGCTTCGTGCATCAATTAAAGATGATAACCCTGTTATTTTCTTTGAGCCGAAACGTTTATACCGTGCATCAACAGGTGAAGTGCCAGAAGAAGATTACAGCATCGAGCTCGGTAAAGCTGAAATCGTTCAAGAAGGCACTGATGTCACTGTACTTGCTTGGGGTGCTCAGATGGAAATCATCGAAGACGCCGCTAAAAAAGCTGCAGAGCAAGGTATTAGCTGTGAAGTGATCGACTTACGTACCATTTTACCATGGGATGTTGAGACCATTGCTAAATCAGTGACTAAAACAGGTCGTTTAGTGGTAAGCCACGAGGCACCAATCACGAATGGTTTTGGTGCAGAGATCGTTGCAACAATTCAACAAGAGTGTTTCTTACACCTTGAATCGCCAATTACTCGCGTGTGTGGTTTAGATACGCCATACCCATTAGCACTTGAAAAAGAATATGTACCGGATGCACTTAAAGTGCTTGCTGCGATCAAGCAATCAGTAGAGTTTTAGGAGTCAGTATGTCTAAAGATTTTATCTTGCCAGATATCGGCGAAGGCATCGTAGAGTGTGAAATTGTTGAATGGTTAGTTGCAGAAGGCGATTCTGTAAAAGAAGACCAGCCTATTTGTGATGTTATGACCGACAAGGCGCTTGTGCAAATTCCTGCTGTTCATGATGGTGTGATCAGTAAGCTCTATTATGCAAAAGGGGATATTGCGAAAGTACATGCACCATTATTTGCAATGGATGTTGATGGCGAAGCACCAACACAAAGTGAAGAAGTTCAAGCTCCTGCAGCAACTGAAGCATCATCTGAGGCTGGTGAGCACTTAGAAGATTTCATATTACCCGATATCGGTGAAGGGATCGTTGAGTGTGAAATCGTTGAGTGGTTAGTCAGTGAAGGCGATGAAATCGTTGAAGACCAAGCTGTTTGTGATGTAATGACAGACAAAGCATTGGTGCAAATTCCGGCTAAATACACAGGTAAAGTTGAAAAGCTTTATTATCAAAAAGGTGATATTGCTGCAGTTCACAGCCCATTATTCCAAATGAGCATTGCCGGCCAAAGTGCAGAGCCAGATGTAAGTTCTGCGGTAGTTAAAGCACAAACAAATGCAGCAACTAAACCTTCGCAGAAGCCTGCGACTTCGGCAAACTCTAGCAAACAACTTAATAAGAAAGCGGTTGCTTCACCTGCTGTTCGTCGTAAAGCCCGCGAACTTGATGTTGATTTAACGCAAGTACCAGGCTCTGGTAAAAATGGCCGTATTTACAAACAAGATATCGAAGATTTCTTGAATGAAACACCAAGCCAAGCAGCATCACAACAAGCTGCGCAAAAAGCGGCAGAGCCTGTATCAACGGTGGTGTCTTCTGGTGGCAGTCGCGTAGAGCCTATTAAAGGCATTAAAGCGGCAATGGCTAAGCAAATGGTTGCTTCAGTTTCGACAATTCCTCACTTTACTTTCTGTGATGAAATTGACCTCACTAAACTAATTGCAATGCGCAGTGAGCTCAAAGAGCAGTATAAGCAGCAGGGTGTTAAGCTCACTATGATGCCGTTCTTTATCAAAGCACTGTCGTTAGCGATTAAGCAATTCCCAGTACTAAACTCGCAAGTAAATGATGATTGCAGCGAGCTAACTTACTTTGATGATCATAACATCGGTATGGCGGTTGATTCTAAGATTGGTTTACTTGTACCAAACATTAAATCATGCCAGTCAAAGAGTATTGTAGATGTTGCAAACGAAGTGACCCGCTTAACTGAAGCAGCACGTGATGGTCGTGTTTCACCGGATGATTTGAAAGGCGGCACTATTAGCATTTCTAACATCGGTGCGATTGGCGGCACAATTGCAACCCCGATCATCAATAAACCTGAGGTAGCGATTGTTGCTTTAGGTAAACTGCAGCATTTACCTCGCTTTGATGCACAAGGTAATGTGATTTCAGCAGCAATTATGCAAGTAAGCTGGTCTGGTGACCACCGAGTGATTGATGGCGGAACAATTGCCCGCTTCAATAACTTATGGAAGTCTTACTTAGAAGACCCTGCAAAAATGATGATGGCGATGAGCTAAATCAGTAAGCATTAAAAAACCAGCCTCGGCTGGTTTTTTTAATTGTAAATTTTGTATTTGCTATTTACCGTAAAAATACAACCCATAACCGAGTATCAGCGCTGGAATTGTTGAATACACCGTCGCGATTAAGGCCGCTTTTGGCGCTAATGCGATAGCTGGGAATAGGGCATCGCCGTCATTTGAAATTGCATTGGCTGCCATCGCACTAAATGGAATAATACCTTGAATATAGAGTGTCATCACGACGATTTGTGGCCCGCAGCCGGGTAATAAGCCAATAGCCACAGCCACCAGCGGTGCAAGATAAGCATACTCAGAAAACCACGCTGTTAAATCAACACCAACTAGGTTAACGAGAATTTCAAACAGCATAAAACTGGCAACAACCCAGGCCGTAACAAAGTGCGTGTCCATTAACACTTTCGTGAGTTTTGAAGGAGGTGTGCAAGGTGCTTCTTCACTGGTTACTTGCTTATAACTGCTGCCTTTAGAAGACAGTGCCCACACAACCACGGTGAATAGTGCCATGATTGAGCCAAATACAGTAATGCCCTCATTAATACCACTGCCAAATACACTTAAGTCGGTATTGGTGGCGATAACAAAAGCAACAATCAAGCTCGGTACTAAAGCTAATTTCCATACTGGTCGGCTAAACTTTAACGCTTTTGGTTGGCATTGTGGCTGCTCGTTGTATTCGCTAGCCTCATCAGGCTGAAATTTATCTGGGCTATGAAATGTATTAACTAATTGACCACTAATAACGCCTACAGCAACACCTATTAACATCATTAATAAGCCATCAAGCGGACGGGTTGCTAACAGTAAAAAGGCGGCATCACCCATGGTTGCGGTTAAGACAGCAACAACAGAGCCAAAGCTAGCCTGCTTTTTAGTAAATTGGGTTACCACAATAATGGCACCCCCACAGCCAGGTAAAGCACCTAAAATTGAGGCAAAACTCACCTCTAGAATGCCTGATTTAGCGCGTAGATAGCTCAGCTGTAACTGAGGAAGTTTATCAATAAGGTAGTAATAGATTAATAAGGTGGCTGCAACAAATACAGATACTTGAAAAAAAGCATCACTAAGCGCTTGTAGGGTGAATTCTCGGCTTGCAGGTACCGCTAAAGAAATTAGTAATAAAAGAGGTAAAAATAAGCGTTTATTGTCCGTAATGTAACACCTCGCTTTGTTAGGAATAAACCTTGTTTGTGTTAGTGAGAGCATACAGTGCAACCTTAAAATTAATCAGGTTACACTGTAGTACGATTTTAAATGAAAATCAATCTCATTTGTATCTATTTGCGTTGGAACTCAGAAGTGGCATTCCAGGTCGGCCATTCTTTTCGTTCTGAGATATCAAAACCTACTTGATAGAATAACTGAAGGTCCTGAACGGCACCTGATAAATCCCATTCATCACGGTAACGGTCGCAAGGCTGATGATAACAACCACGAAGCACTAGGCTCATACGCTTACGGTAATTTGCCGTTTCTTCATCAAGGGCTTCACTACCACCACCGGCATACATTGCTGGTACACCCATGTTTGCAAATGCAAAGTGATCAGAGCGGTAGTAACCACCTGAAGACGGTTTAGGGTCGCCAGATACTGTACGGCCTTGCGCTTTTGCAGCTGTTTCTAGTAGGCTATCCATTTCAGATTTGCCAATACCAACAACACTGATGTCTTTTACTTTACCTAATAGGTTTAAGCTATCCATATTGATGTTTGCAACCGTTTGTGATGCTGGGATCACTGGATTTGCAGCATAATATTTCGAGCCAAGTAAACCTTGTTCTTCAGCAGTAACGGCTAAGAAAGTCATTGAACGGCTAGGGTGCTCAGGTAGGGTCGCGAATGCTTCAGCAACTTCGATTAAGCCAGCAGTACCCGTTGCATTATCGTGGGCGCCATTATAGATTTGGTCGCCTTTGCGGGTTTTATCAGTACCAAGGTGATCCCAGTGAGCTGAATAAATGATGTGCTCATCAGGCTTTTCGCTACCCGGTAAGGTCGCGATAAAGTTATACGAAATTGATTTTTTAATTGTGTTATTTACTTCAACACTTGCAGTTAGGTCGCCCATATCAACATGGTAAGCGCCTTTTGCCGCATTCGCTTTCATGGTATCGAAATCTAAGCCTGCTTTTGTGAAAAGCTCTTTAGCAACATCTGTTGTTACCCAGCCTTCAACAGCAACGCGATCCATGTTGTTATTTTCTTTTTGGAAACCAAATTGCTCACCGCTCCAAGAGTTTTCAACAACTGACCATGGGTAAGAAGCCGGTGCTGTTTCGTGGATGATAATCGCACCTGCTGCACCTTGACGGCTTGCTTCTTCATATTTGTATGTCCAACGACCGTAATAGGTCATGGCATCGCCGGTGAATAAATCAGGGTTTTTCGTCGCAAAACCAGGATCGTTTACCAGCATAACAACGGTTTTGCCTTTAACATCTAGGCCTTCGTAGTCGTTCCAGTTGTACTCTGGTGCATTAACACCGTAACCAACGAATACTAATTCAGAATCTTTAATGCTTTGCTTAGCACTAATACGGCTACTACCCATTACCATATCTTTTTTGTATTGGTAATCTTTGCCGCCAATAGTAAGTACCATGTCTGAATCAGCTTCTAGTGAAACAAGCGGTACTTCTTGTAAGAAGCTATCACCGTTACCCGGCTCAAAACCCAATGCTTTAAATTGGTCGGTTAAATAGGCAAGCGTTAGCTCTTCACCTTTCGATGATGGTGCACGGCCACCGAACTCATCAGAGGCAAGCACTTTAATGTGTTCTGCTAGTTGCTCTGAGTTAATGCTTTGATAGGCTTTTTCGACATCACTTGATGTGATACTTGTTGAAGCACAGCCCGCAAGAATAGCACTTGCAAGGACTGTCATTGGAAAATAGCGTTTCATAATAGCTCTTTTTTTGTTTTATGGTGACGTTAGTATATGAGGTTCTATTAGTGAGAACCAGTTTTTACGGTAAACTACCCACAATACATCAATAAGTTAAAAAATAAGCAATGAAACGATTTACTGCTCCCGAGCAATGGTCAACGCAATACCTTACAACGGGTGCCTTTAGTGACCTAGCAACGCTATTTAATATTGATAAACTCTCAGATTGGCCATCTTGCCAGTGGTTTAATCAATATCTAAATGCGAAAACTACACAGGGCAAAGCCATAACCTTTGTTGAAGATGAAAAGTTTGCCGATGAAACCCGTTATTATGAGCAAATCATATTTGAAACAGGGCAAGTACCAACAAGACAACAAAATTGGCATGACCTTTTTGGTGGCTTTATTTGGTGTTTATTCCCAAAAACCAAAGCGCTGATTAATCATCAGCACATTGAAGAAATTAAACTGCATGGTCTAAAAGAGCGTAGTAAACACCGAAACGCACTGACCTTATTTGATGAATGCGGCGTGGTGCTGGCAATTACTGAACAAAGCTGGCAGCAGCAATTACGCGACCACCAATGGCAGCAAGCCTTTGTAGAACAGCGTGAACAGTGGGGTAAAAGCATTAGACCATTTATGTTTGGCCATGCTAACTACGAAATGCTCACACAGCCTTATATTGGTTTAACGGGTAAAGCATTATTTGTAATTGTTCCTGATGACATATTTTGTAAAGATTTAACCGAGCAATATGCGTATCTAGATCAGCGTCTTTATGAGATGATTAAGCATGATGATTGTTTGCGTGATAATAAAAATTTATCACCCTTACCCTTGTTAGGCGTACCGGGATGGTGGACTGACAATGAAAATCCAGAATTCTACAGTAACACTGATTACTTTAGACCGAAACGAAGGAAACGCACATGATTGAAGTGGCAGGGCTTAAAAAGAAGTTTAAGCTAACAAAAGATCATAAAAAAAATAAAACGGACAACATAGACCCCCGTGAAGATAAAGAGTTTTTTCATTCTGTAAGAGACGTCAGCTTTCAATGTAACAAAGGTGAAGTACTCGGTTTACTCGGCCCAAATGGTGCCGGTAAAACAACCACCCTTAGAATGATTTCAACAGCCTTAAAACCAGATGAAGGCAGCATTACCATTTCTGGTCACGATATCGTTAAAAAGCCATTAGTTGGCCGCAAGTCAATTGGATTTCTGTCAGGTAGTACTGGCTTGTATGGGCGTTTAACAGTTAAAGAAAACGTTGAATACTTTGCCCGTTTACATGGCATGAGTAAAAAAGCGGTCGCCGCTCGTTGTGATGAGCTATTCACCTTACTTGATATGCACAGCTTTATTGATAAACGCGCCGAAAACCTTTCAACAGGTATGAAGCAAAAAGCCAATATTGCCCGTGCTGTTGTTCATCATCCTGATGTGGTTATTCTTGATGAGCCGACAACTGGTTTAGATATTATGACTACGCAAACCGTCATTAACTTTATTCGCGGCCTTAAAGAGCAGGGCACACCAGTTATTTTCTCAACGCACCATTTAGATGAAGTTGCCTTACTGTGTGACCGTGTTGCAGTGATAAACCAAGGAATTAGTTGCTTTGATGGCACCTTAGATGAGTTTAAGCAAACAGGTCAAAGTGAAGAATTAAACCAAGCGTTTATGAATATTTTAACGGAGAGCCGTAATGTTTGAAGTATTTAAAAAGGAATTAAAAGAGCTATTACGTGACCGTAAAACATTGATTTTCGTTGTTGCACTACCGGTTGCTATCTTCCCACTGTTATTTGCTGTTATGGCCTTTATTAGTTCACAAGCGGCGTTAGAGGCAGAACAAGAGGTGCATACTTACGCCATTATCAATGGTAACTATGCGCAAGAGTTTACAGATAAGGTGTTTTACCATAAAAGCTTTGCTTTATATAAAGGTGATGAAACCTTTAATACAGTAGAAGATCTTACTAAAGCGGTTAAAGCGGGCACCATTGACATGGGTATCTATTTACCGTCAGACGCTAAGCAAACGTTAGATGATGCAAAGCAAAGTGAATGGCAAGTTGTGTATAACGACGCAAAAGCAATTAACTTCCTATTTGATCGTGTTAAAGAACTGGCAAAAGAATATGGCGATAAACTGCGCACGACAAAGCTATTAAGTTTTGGTGTTTCAGAGCAGCAGCAAGCCGCTATTATC
The DNA here is from genome assembly GCF_014349195.1 of Pseudoalteromonas sp. BZK2. Lineage (NCBI taxonomy): Bacteria > Pseudomonadati > Pseudomonadota > Gammaproteobacteria > Alteromonadales > Pseudoalteromonadaceae > Pseudoalteromonas > Pseudoalteromonas sp. BZK2. The sequence goes on from NZ_JACSOG010000004.1 coordinate 41,733, forward strand.
GAGCCTATTAAAGTGGTGAAGGTCGACACTGCAGATAAACGTGAAAATCTGGGTGAGAAAATTGGTGGGTTTATTCCTTATCTACTTATTCCTCTGGTATTGATGGGCGCAACGTACCCGGCGATTGATTTAGGAGCTGGTGAAAAAGAGCGTGGTACGCTCGAAACCTTGTTACTTACACCAATCACCCGTACACAGCTGGTGTTAGGTAAGTTTGTAACCTTACTTGCTTCTTCTATTGCAACAACCACCATTACTGTACTCAGTATGGGTGTGTGGATATCAGTGGCCATTGCATTTGTAGATTTAGCCGTTGTTAAAAACGCATTTAGCTCTTTAACTGTATTAGATTTAGGGCTAATTTTTGTGCTGTTATTACCTATAGCTGCAATATTCTCATCATTAGCGTTAGCCATTTCTATCTATGCGCGAACCTTTAAAGAAGCACAAAACTACATGGCACCACTTAGCATGGGTGTAATTTTTCCAATTATGGTTGCCTTAATGCCTAATGTTGAGCTTACGAGCAAAACAGCATTTATTCCTGTGACAAATGTAGCTCTGGCAATCAAAGAAATCATTAAAGGTACAGTTGATTACACACTCGTGGGTTTAATTTTCTTAGCGACAGTCATTGTGGCAGGTGCATTACTTGCGTTTTGTGTTAAATGGTTCAATAAAGAAGATGTACTATTTAGATAGTAAATTACAATAAATTTAAGCCCCGAGTAGGGGCTTTTTACGTTTAGGTCTAGGCTGCATCTTGGTTTTTATCATAAGCAGTCTTTGGTGTAAGTTTGCTAATGTCTGCCGAGTGAATCACTTTTTTAGTTTCACTCCAGTGCAATAACTCTATACGCCCAGAGCTGTTCTCTACTAATGCAGTGCAGTTTTCAATCCAGTCGCCATCATTGCAATATAAAATTCCATCAACCACTTTAACAGCTGGGTGATGAATGTGCCCGCAAATGATGCCATCGACGGCTTGTTTTTTTGCTTCGTGGATGGCCGCTTTTTCAAATGCATCAATAGCTTCACGTGCTTTATGCACGCGTGCTTTGATCCAGGAGGCCAATGACCAATAATTACCGCCAAATAAACGCCGAATGCGATTAGTCCAGCGATTTAAAAATAGTAATAAATCGTATCCTGCATCGCCCGCAATACTGATTAATTTGTTGTAGCGCGTTGCTGAGTCAAAATCGTCACCATGTAACAGTAAAAACCGTTTTTTGGCTTTTGTGGTATGGATATATTGCTTGTGTACTTCGATACCGAATAATGAATCATTGGCATAATGGCGAAAGGTTTCGTCGTGGTTACCCGGTATATAGATAACTCGAGTGCCATCTTTTGCTTTTTGTTGAATAAGCGCAAGCACATCATAATGACTAGGATGCCAAAAAAACTGTCGTTTCATTGACCATAAATCAACAATATCGCCGACCAAATACAGAACATCGCATTCAATGGCATTTAAAAAATCTAGTAAATACTGCGCTTGGCAGTCTTTATAACCTAAGTGAACGTCGGAAATCCAAACGGCAGGATAGTGGGTTTTACTACTGCAAGTGGTGTTATTCATGGCATTTACTCATGGTGTAATAAAGTAAATGCTAGGCAGAATCAATGACAGTTAAAAGACGCTTTAGCGAAACATCTATGACAATTAATAAAACAAAAAAACCGCCGAAGCGGTTTTTTAAATTTTGTTGAGAAGACTTAATCAGCCTTTAACAAGTGCGGCAATTTCAGAAGCGGCACTATCTAAATCAAGCATTAGCTTTTCGCCAGTACGACGGTTTTTAAGCTCAACCTTGTTTTCATCAAGGTTACGCTCACCAATTACTAATGTGAAAGGCACACCTAGTAATTCCATATCGTTAAACATAACACCTGGGCGCTCTTTACGGTCATCAAACAACACATCTAAACCGGCATCTTTCAAGCCTTTGTAAAGGTTATCAGCAATATCAGGAATACGATGAGACTTGTGCATGTTCATTGGCACAATCGCTAAATCAAATGGTGCGATAGGTTGCGGCCATTTAATACCGTATTGGTCATTGTTTTGCTCAATAGCGGCAGCTACGATACGTGATACACCAATACCGTAACAACCCATTGTCATTACTTGGTTTTTACCTGTTTCACTTAATACGCCAGCTTTCATTGCTTCTGAGTATTTAGTACCAAGTTGGAAAATATGACCTACTTCAATGCCACGTTTGATTTGCAGTGAACCTTGACCACATGGGCTTGGGTCGCCTTCAACGATATTACGGATATCAGCCACTTCGTAGTTTTCTACATCGCGATCCCAGTTGATACCGCTGAAATGTTCACCATCTTTATTAGCACCTGCTACAAAGTCAGCCAAAACGTTAGCTGTGCGATCAACAATAATTGGCATTGATAGACCAACAGGGCCTAATGAACCTGGTTTTGCGCCAATAGCAGCAACGATGTCTTCTTCTTTCGCCATTTCTAGCGGTGAGTCTACAAGTGGATGCTTCTCAGCTTTTAACTCGTTTAATTCATGGTCGCCACGTAATACAAGAGCAACTAAACCACGTTGTTCGTTTTCATCTGGTGCGCCATACACGATTAATGTTTTCACGCCGCGATGAGGTTTAACACCATAGTGCTCTTTAAGCTCAGCAATTGATTTTGCATCAGGCGTTGGGAACGCTTTTAAATCTTTACTTGCTGCTGGGCGCATTTCAGTCGGTGCTAATGCTTCTGCTTTTTCGATATTTGCAGCGTAATCACTTGCATCACTAAATGCGATTGCATCTTCGCCTGATTCTGCAAGTACATGGAACTCATGTGACACGCTACCACCAATTGAACCTGTATCAGCGATAACAGGGCGGTAATCAAGACCAAGGCGCTCGAAGATGTTGCAGTATGCTTTGTGCATTACTTGGTATGTTTTCTCTAAACACTCATCACTTAAGTGAAAAGAGTACGCATCTTTCATGGTAAATTCACGGGCACGCATTACACCAAAACGAGGGCGAACTTCGTCACGAACTTTTGTTTGTACTTGGTAAAGAGTAAGCGGTAATTGCTTATAAGAGCTCACTTCTTTACGTACAAAATCTGTGATCACTTCTTCGTGTGTTGGGCCAAGTGCAAATGGGCGGTTGTGACGGTCATTAATACGCAGTAATTCAGGGCCGAATTGCTCCCAACGACCAGACTCTTCCCAAAGATCAGCTGGTTGGATAATAGGCATTAACATTTCGATAGCGCCTGCTTTATCCATTTCTTCACGTACGATGTTTTCTACTTTTTTAAGTACGCGTAGACCAGAGGGCAACCATGTATACAAACCCGACGCAACGCGGCGGATCATGCCTGCTCGTAGCATTAATTGATGAGAAACAATTTCTGCATCAGACGGAGTTTCTTTAAGTGTTGCGAGTATATATTGACTGGTACGCATCTCTATTCCAAGTAGTGTTAAAATTATTATCGTTTACTCAAGACGTTTGAGTAATAACAAGGCGCTAAGTTTACCAGTGGAAGCACTGACACTAAAGCGCTATATGCTAAAAACTAGCATTTTTCAATGCTGGTCACTGTATTATGATTGTCCTGAACATGCCACCTAATATTAAAATCATATAAGGTCATGCCGTAGCTTTGCTCTGAGTCACGTTGCTTTTTATAGGCAGGGCGAGGATCTTGCTTTAATACATTGCTTATAAACGCTTTTAATTCAGGTTGCTCAGTTTGCTTTGCAATAAAAGCAAGCGCTTCTTCACTAAACTCAACGCTCATATCGGTTTCTGGTCTGGTATCGGCAAAACCAGCGGTGGCATCGGTCATTGCGTCTGAGTAGGGCAAATATGGCTTAATGTCTAAAATAGGTGTGCCATCGAGTAAATCGATACCTGAAAGCAATAAGCTTAACTGACCATTTTTATATTCAATGCCTTCAAGTTTTACAGCACTCATGCCTATAGCATTTGGGCGAAAGGTTGCACGTGTTGCAAATACACCTTTACGTTCATTACCGCCTAGGCGAGGGGGTCTCACCATTGCTGAGTAACCTTTATCTGCGGTTTCATGAAATCTAAATAACAGCCAAATATGGCTAAATTCATCGAGGCCGCGTACAAACTCTTCACGATTAAAATCGCTGCTGAATACCAGCTTTGCTTTAGCCTCAGGAACCAAACGAGGTTGGCGAGGTATGGCAAACTTTTGTTTATAAGGAGATTGAATATGGCCGACGGCAGTTAATTGGTATTCGCTCATTGTGCATTGTCGTTAAGAAAATCTGCCGACATTTTACATGCATTACATGCAAACACAAAAAAGGCAGTCGAGACTGCCTTTTAAATATTTAGACTGTATAGTCCAAATTAAAACATGTATTGAAATGATACAGACGCAACGTCCATATCTGGGTCAATATCATCTTCTAATTTATAGCGCTCATACTCTAAACGTACTTGCATGTTTGTTGTGAAAGCATATTCTACACCTGCACCATAAAATACATCACCGCCATCAGAGTCAGCACTGATGCTGCCAAGCTCGCCTAGGTCTTGCTTAATTTCAGCATCCCACTCTAGCCAACCACCTTTGGCATAAACAGAAAAGCTATCTGTAATTGGGGCTGCTAAGCGTGCTGCTAGTGAAACACCGTCAATTTCAGCTTTAGAATCGATATCGCTTACTTCATCAAAATTTTGATAAGCAAGTTCAAGGCTTAAGTACTTGTTAAACTGAGTACCAATATAGCCTTTTAGCATTTGTGAATCGTCATCAAAGTCAGTGTCATTTTCACTGTCTTCAAACTCAAAAGAATATTGGCCGTAGCCGATACCGGTATAAATACGCGGAGAATCCATTTCGGTAATATCTGCATGTGCAGCATTATTAAAACCTAGTAGTGCTAAAGAAAGTGCAGAAAGTGAAATTGCTTTAATCATTTAATAGCTCCTTTATAAAATAAATAAACGAATGTTTCGCGTCATTCACAAGGAGTATTGCAATGGCAATGCCAAGCTGAAAATAAAGCCTAAAGTATTGTTTTTAGGCTTCATTAAGTGGTTTTTTAAACAGTTTGTTGAAACTGTAATCAGGCATTCAGTTTGGCAGTCGTAACAATTTCAGGGTGCTCTGTAGAAGTTACTAGGTGCAGTTTTTAAATCGGTTTAGTTTTATGCTTTTTGTAATAGGGTTTCTGTTTCTATCGCGATCTCTTTCATTTTAATCGCATAGTTTTCGATTTTCTTTTCTTCGTCTGTTACGGCTGTATATGAAGGTACTTCAATTGGGTAGCCTGCTTCATCCATTGCAATAAAACTTATAACACAATGATTGGTTTCAACTAGATTTTGTGTTTTAGGGTCGCCACAGCGTACTTGAATAAAAATTTGCATACTGGTTTTACCCGTGTGGGCGATACTGGCTTTCACTTCGACTATTTGGCCAACCAAAATAGGGCGCTGAAACTTTACACCCGCAACAGACACAGTTACGCAGTAATGACCGCTCCAACCTGCAGCACAGGCGTAACCAGCTTGGTCAATCCACTTCATTACCACACCACCATGAACTTTACCGCCAAAATTGACATCGGTAGGCTCAGCTAAAAAACGAAAGGTTACACTTGAAGACGGCATACTTTACTCACTTTTATAAAACACGACACTTTCAGCATAGCCTAAAAAAGGGGCCGAAGCCCCTGCAATTTAGGATAAATTTTAATTAAATGAGTAACGTGCGTTACATATTAGGGTAGTTTGGCCCGCCTGCTCCCTCAGGTGTTACCCAAATAATGTTTTGACTTGGGTCTTTTATGTCGCAGGTTTTACAGTGCACACAGTTTTGTGAGTTGATCACAAACTCTTTCTCATCTTCAACTTCTTGTACTTCGTAAACCCCCGCAGGGCAATATCGTTGTGCTGGCTCATCGAATTGCGGTAAATTGACCTTAATTGGAATCGAGTTATCTTTAAGCTTTAAATGGCATGGCTGCGATTCTTCATGATTGGTATTTGATAAAAACACCGATGAAAGTTTATCGAAGCTAAGTTTGCCATCTGCTTTTGGGTAGTCGATTTTTTCAGCCTGATCAGCTGCAACCAACGTTGCATGATCTGGCATGTTATCTTCAAAGTTAAACGGTAAGCTACCACCAAATAGATTTTGATCGAGGGTGTTATAAGCACCACCTAAGAACTTACCGAGTTTGTGCATAACAGGGCCAAAGTTACGTGATTGATAAAGCTCTTTGTATGCCCAGCTTTGTTCAAAAGCTGATTTATATTCAGCTAAATCGGCATTTTCTTTACCGTCGCTAAGAGCTGCTACTATCACATCAGCGGCAACCATGCCTGATTTCATCGCTGTATGATTACCTTTGATCTTGGCAAAGTTCAATGTGCCCGCATCACAACCTACAAGTAAACCACCCGGGAAGTGCATTTTCGGTAAAGAACGCAGGCCACCTTTGGCAATAGCTCTTGCGCCATAGGCTATGCGTTCACCGCCTTCTAAAACATCTTTAAAAACAGGGTGATGCTTCATGCGTTGGAATTCATCAAACGGGCTTAAATGTGGGTTTGAATAGTTAAGGTCAACAATTAAGCCAACCACAACTTGGTTGTTATCGCTGTGATACATAAATGCACCACCACTGGTATCACCAGTTAACGGCCAGCCTGTACCATGTACTACAGTGCCTTCTTTGTGTTTACTCGGGTCGATTTGCCAAATTTCTTTGAAACCTAAACCGTAATGCTGTGGTGATGCATCTTTATCAAGAGCAAAGTGTTTGATTAGCTCTTTACCTAAATGACCGCGGCAGCCTTCAGCAAATACGGTGTATTTTGCTCTAAGCTCCATACCAGGCATGTAACCATCTTTTTCGTTGCCGTCTTTATCAAGGCCCATATCGCCAGTGATAATGCCTTTCACTGTTTCGTCTTCAATAATCAAAGAATGAGCACTAAAGCCAGGGAATATTTCTACCCCTAAGTTTTCCGCTTGCTCTGCTAAAAAGCGACATACATTACCCATAGAGACAATGTAATTGCCTTCGTTATGGAATGTTTTAGGGCTAGCAAAGTGGGGGATGCTGGTGGCTTTTTCACTGTTATTGAACCAGTAAATATCATCTTGCGTTACTTTAGTGGTAACTGGTGCGCCTAATGACTGCCAATCAGGTAATAATTCATCCAGCGCTTTGGTTTCGAAAACCGCACCCGATAAAATGTGTGCGCCCACCTCAGAGCCTTTTTCTACCACACAGATCATTAATTCTTGTTGTTTTTCTTGTGCTTGTTGAGCCAATCTAATCGCAGTTGATAAACCTGCTGGGCCTGCGCCTACGATGACTACATCAAATTCCATGGTTTCGCGTTCGACCATATAAACCTCTTCTCGGTGACGGACCTGCTGTAAAGAACCTTATTTCATACTTGCAAATGAAACGTTACAGGCTGTGAATACTTTAAGGTTATTTTAGGTTGACGTTTACGTCAACAGGAAGTAGTCTGAATTCATAAAATAAATAAGTTGACGCCAAGGTCAACTTTGAGAACACACAATTGATGGAGTCACGATGAAAGTCCTCGTTCCAATTAAAAGAGTAATTGACTACAACGTCAAAGCACGCGTTAAAGCCGATAAAACGGATGTTGATCTAGCTAATGTAAAAATGGCGATGAACCCGTTTTGTGAAATTGCAATTGAAGAAGCTATTCGTTTAAAAGAAGCAGGGACGGCCACTGAGGTTGTTGCTGTGACTATTGGTAATAAATCATCTCAAGAGCAATTACGTACGGCATTAGCACTCGGTGCTGATAAAGCCATTCATATTGAAACAGAAGAAAAGCTTGAGTCTTTACATGTTGCTAAATTACTGAGCAAGATTGTAGAGCAAGAATCACCTGAGCTGGTTATTTTAGGTAAGCAATCGATTGACTCTGACAACAATCAAACCGGTCAAATGCTTGCAGCTTTAACGGGTCGTGGCCAAGGTACTTTTGCATCTAAAGTCGATGTTCAAGCGGGTACCGTTAATGTAACGCGTGAAGTAGACGGTGGCTTACAAACAGTTGCTCTTAAACTACCTGCTATCGTAACCACAGACTTACGTCTAAATGAACCGCGCTATGCTTCATTGCCAAACATTATGAAGGCAAAACGCAAGCCTCTTGATGTAATTGCTGCTGATAGTCTAGGTGTAGACCTTGCGCCTCGTGTACAGCTGGTAGAAGTAAATGAGCCAGAAAAACGCAGTGGCGGCATCATCGTAGAAGATGTAGCAACATTGGTAGAAAAGTTAAAAACAGAAGCGAAGGTGATCTAAATGAAAACATTAGTGATAGCCGAACACGATAAAGGTGTTCTAAAGCCTGAAACGAATAAAACGATTACTGCTGCTGTTAAACTAGGCTTTGATGTAGATTTACTACTTGCAGGCGAAAACTTATCAGCAATGAGTGAACAAGCAGCATCAATTGCAGGTGTTAGTAACGTACTTATTGCCGATGATGCAGCTTATGCTAATCAACTTGCAGAAAACCTAGCTGATCTAGTTTTATCTTTAGCTGATAACTATTCACACATTGTCGCAAGCGCAACAACAACGGGTAAAAACTTTATGCCACGTGTTGCTGCACTTTTAGATGTTGCGCAAATCTCTGAAATCATCGATGTGATTGATGCAGATACTTTTAAGCGTCCTATTTATGCAGGTAATGCAATTGCGACAGTTAAATCACTAGATAGCAAAAAAGTGATTACTGTTCGTGCAAGTAGCTTTGATATTGCACAAGAGCAAGCGCCAGTAGCTGTAACGAGTGTTACTGGTAAAGGTTCTGTTGGTCTGAGTGAGTTTGTATCAGAACAACAAACTGAATCAGAACGCCCTGAGCTTACTGCAGCACCTGTGGTTATTTCAGGTGGTCGTGGTATGCAAAATGGTGAAAACTTTGCGTTATTAAATGGTATTGCCGATAAACTAGGTGCAGCGATTGGTGCTTCACGTGCTGCTGTTGATGCGGGCTTTGTACCAAACGATATGCAAGTCGGTCAAACAGGTAAAATTGTTGCCCCAGATTTATATATTGCTGTGGGTATTAGTGGTGCGATTCAACACTTAGCGGGTATGAAAGACTCAAAAGTGATTGTTGCCATCAATAAAGACCCTGATGCGCCAATTTTCCAAGTCGCAGACTATGGTTTAGTTGCTGATTTATTTGATGTGTTACCAGAGCTTGAAAGCGCTCTGTAATTCATAACGATTCTGGTTGTTAAAAGCTGTTCACCTTTTAGGTGCGCAGCTTTTTTTATATTTACGAAGCTATTTTACTGGAAGGTAGCCAATATCGAGCATTTTTTGTTGTATCTTTTTTGACTTTATAAATACAGCTAATTTGTCACCTATTTTCTTTGAACGCGGTGATTGTGTATTAACTATCAATACCAATGGGCGAACAAAAGCGTATTCTCCACTTTGAATTGTTTCGATAGACGGGCTAACGCCATCAATTGCTAATAAACTCACTTTATTTATTCTTCTATCGTTTTCAAGCTTGGTTATTGCTCCATATGAATCATAAGCAATAGCATTTTGTATTCGTTGCACAATTCCCAGCGCTTGATTAAATTGATCGTATAATTCAACTTTTTGTTCAGAAAATAGGCCTCTATTTCCAGCATTTTTTAGGCGAATAAAATTACTGTCTGGTTCTTTGATGTAATCAAGCTGTAAATACTCTAAAAACACATCAAAACTGCCGTGCGTTGTGCCTTTGCTGAAAAGCAAAATCTCATCATTTTTACTACTAAGTTTCGGAGTATGCGGAGAAACATCTGACCACTTAGTGAGCTTACCCTGATATATAGCACTGAGTGTACTAGTTGATAACTCATCGATATTGAGGTTTTTATTTACAAAAAAAGTGATCGCATCTTGTGCTAAAACAATTTGCCGTAAAAACGGCCATCTTTGCTGTTCATCTTTGGTGAGGTATCGGGAGCTTGTGCCAATATCGATGACATTATCTGCAATTGCGATAATTCCTTTATCGCTACCCATAGGTCTTATTTGTATGCTATTACCAAATTCTTGACTTAATTCGCTCTTAAGATCTATTAATAATGCAGAAACAGAAGTGGAACCAGCAATAAAAATAGGCTTTGCGTTTAAGTCTTCTTCTAGTGCCGTGACTTTGCATGCGATTAATGATGAGGTTACTAGTAAAATGGTCTGAATAGCGCGAAAGTGCATAATAAAATGAGCTCTTAATTATTAGACTACTTTCAATATAGGCTATTTATTTATGTTTGCTAAATCTCTACCAGATTTTTTATATATTATAGTGTGTTAGCAATAAAAAAGCCGCTCGAAAGCGGCTTTTAAATTGTATAGCGTTGCTTATTAGTAAGTCGCGCTGCCTTTTGTACGTGGGAAAGCGATAACGTCACGTACGTTCCCCATACCGGTTACATATGCAACTAAACGCTCAAAACCTAGACCAAAACCTGAGTGCGGTACAGTGCCGTATTTACGTAGGTCGCGGTACCAGCTGTAATCTTCTTTGTTTAAGCCCATTTCTTCTAGACGCTTATCTAATACATCTAGACGCTCTTCACGTTGAGAACCACCGATGATTTCACCAATACCTGGTGCAACTACGTCCATTGCAGCGACTGTTTTACCGTCTTCGTTTTGACGCATGTAGAAGGCTTTAATATCACGCGGGTAGTTTTTAATAACTACTGGCGCATTAAAGTGCTCTTCAGCAAGGTAACGTTCGTGCTCAGATTGTAAATCTACACCCCATTCAACAGGGTATTCGAATTTCTTGCCACACGCTTTTAAGATTTCGATAGCATCTGTGTAATCAACTTGTGCGAAATCTTTAGTTACGAACTCTTCTAAGCGTGAGATAGCTGTTTTCTCAACACGTTGTTCAAAGAATTCCATATCGTCACGACGCTCAGTTAATACTGCATTGAAAACATATTTCAGCATGTCTTCAGCAAGTTTTGCGATATCTTCTAAATCTGCGAATGCAACTTCAGGTTCAACCATCCAAAACTCTGCTAAGTGACGAGATGTGTTTGAGTTTTCAGCACGGAAAGTCGGGCCAAAAGTATAGATTTTTGACATTGCAGATGCGTATGTCTCACCATTTAACTGACCAGATACTGTTAAGAATGCTTCTTTACCAAAGAAATCTTCACTGTAATCGATGTCGCCTTTATCTGTGCGTGGCAAGTTTTGCATATCTAAAGTAGATACACGGAACATTTCACCGGCGCCTTCACAGTCACTAGCAGTGATGATAGGTGTGCTGATCCAGTAGTAGCCTTGCTCGTGATAAAAACGGTGAATCGCTTGTGCTAAACAGTTACGTACACGGGTTACCGCACCCATGATGTTAGTACGAGGGCGAAGGTGTGCGTGCTCACGTAAATATTCAATGCTGTGACGTTTAGCAGACATAGGGTAGGTGTCTGGGTTCTCAACCCAACCTAATACTTCTACAGAGTTAGCTTGAATTTCGAAAGACTGACCTTGACCTGCAGATGGCACTAGAACACCGGTTACAGATACAGAACAACCTGCTGTTAAACGTGTTACTTCATCATAATTATTGAGTGAATTAGGTACTACCGCTTGAATAGGATCAAAACACGAACCGTCATGAACGGCTAAAAATGAAATTCCTGCTTTTGAATCGCGGCGTGTACGGATCCAGCCTTTTACTGTTACTTGGCTGTCTACCGCAACCTTGCCTTTTAATAGCTCTGAAATCGCTAAATGGCTCATCTTCACTCCAATGATATAAGTTGCCTAATATAATAATGCTGTGCATTGCACTTGAATCGACTATCTTACCCTCGTAAATCAAATAAAAAAACTATTGTGGCGCACTCTTTAGTAGTTTTTCTTCAATTGAGTAAAATTGCAGCAATATTTTGCGTAAAATTTGCGTTTATTTAAATTCTCGCTGCGCTAATTGGTTATTTTGTGGCATTATTAACAATTACTATCCTTTAGTCTTTAATTAAATTGTATAACAGGTGCTATGAAACAAGTTTTTATTCTTCGCGGCTTACCAGGCTCAGGTAAATCATATTATGCACAAAGCCTAGCTGATGAGTTGGTAGCTGGTAACGAAAGTGATTATGTCGTGTGTTCAACAGATGATTATTTTTACAATAGCGAAGGTGAGTATCAATTTGATAAGTACAAGCTGCCTGAATATCACAATCTAAACCTTGCACGCTTTATTAATGCCTTAGCAGAAGAAATCCCGTTAGTAATTGTTGATAACACTAATATTAAAAAATGGGAATTTATCGCTTACGCACAAGCGGCTACTGCACTGGGTTATCAAGTAAAAGAAGTGATCGTTGGTGAAATTAAAGATAAATCATTACAGCATCTTTACGCTAAGCGCTGTGAACATAAAGTGCCACTTCGCATGATCAGTAAAATGGCTTATATGTTTGAATGGTAAAGTTTAAAGAAAAGGAAGCATCAGCTTCCCTAGAGGGCGTGTTGACCTTTGTGGATTAAAATTTGTTCACTCTAGGGGCGATTTAATCGCGGCGCGAGATTTGTAACCTAGTGGGCTAAGTAAAAATCGAGCAACAAAGAGTTAATCGCCCCTAGGAAGAACCCGAAGGGCAGCGCGTGTTTGGCCTTGATGCTGCGTTATCGCCTATTTATGTGGAACAACCACACTACATAGGCTCTGCCTTGCCTAAATACCAAACACACTGCTGCAAAATTAATCACAAAGGGTCAACACGCCCTAATACGCCTGTTGTTTAATGGCTGCATAAATAGCATTGCATAACTTAGTTAAGCTTTGTTCGTCGCTTATGTAAGGCGGCATCAAGTAAATTAAATTACCAAACGGGCGTATCCACACACCTTGCTCGATAAAAAAGCGTTGAATCTTTGCTACATCTACACTTCTATTAAGCTCTACAACACCAATTGCCCCCAATGTTCGCACATCAACGACCGCATCGAGCTGCTTACACTTAGCAAGCTGCGCTGTCAGTACATCATTTATGTGTTCAATATGCTCTTGCCAAGGTTGCTCTAGCAGTAAATCAATACTTGCACAGGCTGTAGCACAGGCAAGCGGGTTACCCATAAATGTTGGGCCATGCATTAATACGCCGGCTTCACCTTCACTAATGCCAATAGCGACTTTGCTGGTGGTTAATGTTGCTGATAGGGTCATCATGCCACCCGTTAATGCTTTGCCAATACATAAAATATCAGGTTCTATGTTGGCGTGCTCAACAGCAAACAAGGTGCCGGTGCGGCCAAAGCCTGTGGCGATTTCATCACAAATAAGTAAAACATCATACTTATCACACAGAATGCGTAGGTGCTTTAAATAATCAGGGTGGTAAAAATTCATGCCCCCAGCATTTTGAACTATGGGTTCGATGATAAATGCCGCAACATCTTGGTGGTGAGCTGCAAAGTAGCTTTCAAGCGTATCAGCTTCAGCAGGGCTAAACTCACCATTAAATTTAGCACTTGGCGCAGGTACAAAAACATGTTCAGGTAAAAATCCTGAGTACATACTGTGCATTGAATTAACCGGATCGCAAACGCTCATCGCCGCAAAGGTATCGCCATGGTAGCCCTTAAGCGGCGTCATTAATTTTTGTTTGCTGGTGTAACCTTGGCTAAGCCAGTACTGCAAGGCCATTTTTATTGCAACTTCAACACTCACAGAGCCACTGTCGGCTAAGAACACCTTATCGAGTGATTCAGGTGTGATACTGACTAGCTTTTTACACAGCTCAACAGCGGGCTCATGAGTTAAACCACCAAACATGACATGACTCATTTTGCTAACTTGCTGGGTGATTGCTTCATTTAAAACAGGATGGCAGTAACCATGGATGGCACTCCACCAAGAGGCCATACCATCTATTAGGCTTTCGCCTGTTTCTAAGAAAATACGATTTGCATTGGCATGACTGACTGGGTAAACGGGAAGGGGCTGAGTCATAGAAGTATAAGGGTGCCAAATATGCTCACGATCAAAATCTAAATCTATTGGTTGTTTATTAATCATATGTAAACTTTATATCACTTCGATTCGTTGACAATGTTACGTCAAGTCGTAGACTAAGCCAATCTAACCGTCCCAATAATTTAAAAAAAGAGACTATTATGGAGCACGCAGTTGTCCGTCACGATTGGACTCACCAAGAAGTAAAAGCATTATTTGAAATGCCGTTCAATGATTTGTTATTTAAAGCGGCCAGCGTACATCGTGAAAACTTCAATCCAAATGAAGTACAAATTTCTACTTTATTATCGATTAAAACCGGTGCTTGCCCAGAAGATTGCAAATATTGTCCTCAGTCAGGTCATTATAAAACAGACTTAGACCGTGAACGCCTTATGGAAGTAGAAAAAGTGGTTGAGCAAGCGCGTGTTGCCAAAGAAAAAGGCGCTACCCGTTTTTGTATGGGCGCTGCGTGGTCTGATCCGAAAGAACGTGACATGCCTTATATTTCAAAAATGGTAAAAGAGGTTAAAGAGCTCGGCCTTGAAACCTGTATGACGCTTGGCATGCTAGATAACGAAAAAGCCCATGCATTAAAAGACGCGGGTCTTGACTACTACAACCATAACCTAGATACATCACCTGAGTATTACCAGCAGATCATTACAACACGTACTTACCAAGACCGTTTAAACACCATCGATAACGTGCGTGATGCCGGTATGAAAGTATGCTCTGGCGGTATTGTTGGTATGGGCGAGCAAGCTGCTGACCGTTTTGGTTTATTAATGCAATTAGCAAATTTACCGCAACAGCCAGAAAGTGTACCAATTAATATGTTGGTTAAGGTTAAAGGCACGCCACTTGAAGATGTCGAAGACTTAGAACATTTTGAGTTTATTCGTACCATTGCTGTTGCACGTATCATGATGCCGAAAAGCTATGTTCGTTTATCAGCGGGTCGTACGGCGATGAATGAACAAATGCAATCAATGTGTTTCTTTGCTGGTGCTAATTCAATTTTCTACGGTGATAAACTACTGACTACAGAAAACCCTGAAGCAGACGCAGACATGATGCTGATAAAAAAATTAGGCATGAACCCAGAAACCCGTGAAGATTATTCTGATGAAGCGGTTGCAGCATCACTTTCATCAAAAGTTGCTGATAAAGCAACATCAGAACTATTTTACGAAGCGTAATATTTAAATGGCTTTTGATTTTATTGCCGAGCATCTTGTTGAGCGTCAAGCAGAGGCATTACTGAGAAAGCGTCAACTTGTTGAGCAATCAAGCGGGCGCTTTATTCAGGTTGCAGGTAAAGAGTATTTAAATTTTGCCAGTAATGACTACCTTGGCTTTGCTGATGATTTTATTGAAATACAAGCGCAGCAACTAGGTAGCCACAGTTCAGCATTAGTGAATGGTTATAATAAACCACAACAACAGCTTGAGCAGCGTTTATGCGAGTTATTAGGCTACGAAAGCGCCATGTTATTTAATAGCGGATTTAGTGCTAATAGCAGCGTATTAAAAGCGTTGTTTCAAGATAAAAGTGTAGCGAAATCATCGGCAATATTTCAAGATAAGCTCAATCATGCCAGCTTAATTGATGGTGGACTTCATTCTGCCGCTGCAATGGTGCGCTTTAATCATAACGACCTTAGGCACTTAGAATCTCGGTTACAAAAGTCAAAAGCAAAGAATAAGCTTATAGTGAGCGAAGGGGTGTTTTCGATGGATGGCGATCAAGCCCCCATTGAAGCACTCTGTAAACTCGCTAAACAATACAACGCGTGGCTGATGATTGACGATGCCCATGGCTTTGGTGTGTTAGGCGAGCAAGGCTTAGGCAGTTGTGAGGCAATCAAGCCTGATTTACTGATCATCACCTTTGGCAAGGCACTGGCAAGTAGTGGCGCTTGCCTGCTTGCATCAAAGCAAATGATTGATTACATGTTGCAGTTTAATCGCGAATACATTTATTCAACGGCGATGTCACCACTGATGGCAAGTTGTACTCTTGAGCGACTCGAAAAGTTACTAAAAGCAGATAAGAGACGCTCTCAGCTTACAGAGAATATTGCCTACTTTAGAGCACTTGCCAAAGAGCATAACTTGGCATTAATGGAATCAACAACGGCAATTCAGCCCTTGGTATTGGGCGATGCAGAACACACGCTTGCCGTTGCTAATAAGCTTAAAGAGAAAGGCGTGTGGTTAACCGCTATTCGACCGCCCACGGTGCCATTTAATACGGCACGACTTAGAGTAACCATAAGTAGCGCACATCAAGCAGACGATATAAAACAGCTTGTTGATTCACTAGTGGAGTGTTTATGAGTGTTCAACTGCAAGCGCCTTTAAGCTTTCAACACAGTAATAAGCAAACAACACAAACTAAGTTCTCTAAAGCGGCTGCAAATTACGCGAGCCATGCTAATGTACAAAAACAAGCAGCTGCACACTTATTTAAAATGATGGCAAGTAAACATCAGCAGGGTACTTGCCTTGATTTAGGAGCTGGGCCTTTAGTTAATACGGCAATGCTTAAAACACATTTTGATACTGTATTGGCAATGGATTTAAGTCATTCCATGCTAAGCACAGAGCATAACCCGCGTTGTTTAAAAGTGTGTGCTGATATGGATAACCTACCATTACAGCAAAACTCTCTTGATTGTGTGTTTAGTAATTTTGCAATGCAATGGTCTGCTGATTTAGAGGCACTACTTAAAAGTCTTTTTTACTCCCTAAAAGCAGGCGGTAAGGTTTATTTAAGCTGCGTGGTAGATGGATCCCTTAAAGAGATCAAACAGGCTTTTGCTTGTTTAGATGATCAAAGCCATATTAATCAGTTTCATAGTGCTAGTCACATTATTGAGTATGCAAAATTAGCAGGGTTTAAGCTCAATTTTGCAGCCGATAGATGTTATATAGATGCCTATAACTCTCCCTTAGATGCTCTGCGCTCAATAAAAGCGATTGGTGCTACCTCATTGCAAACTAAGCAAAAACGCAAAGGATTATTGACAAGACAGGCACTTAATAGTGTTTGTAGGGCATACCCTCTGGTTGATGGGCATGCTAGAGTGAGCTATCAAGTTGTCCTTTTAGAACTAGAAAAATAGAATTAACTAAAAAATGAAAGAATTTTTTATCACGGGTACAGACACCGATGCCGGAAAAACCCATGTCACCAGTTTATTATTAAACTTACTGGCGCAACATAAACAGCGTGCGGTTGGTTTTAAACCTATTGCAGCAGGCGCAGAAGAAGCATTTGGTCAGCTAGTGAATGATGATGCATTAACCTTAATGGAAAGCTCATCAATTGGGGTTAAATATAACATAGTTAACCCCTTTACCTATGAGCCACCCATTGCACCGCATATTGCAGCTGCCCAAGTAGGTGACAGACTGACATTTGATAAGCTCGATACTGCTTATGCAAATGTAAAAGCACTCAATACCGATTATATTCTTACAGAAGGTGCAGGCGGTTGGTGTTTACCTATCAACGAAACTGATTTACTATGCGATTGGGTTAAATCACAAAACCTTGATGTTGTTCTAGTAGTAGGCATGAAGCTTGGTTGCCTTAATCACGCACTATTGACAGCTGCTCACTTTAAAGCGCTCGGTGTAAATTGTGTGGGTTGGATTGCAAATCATGTAGACCCAAACATGCGTGAACAAGAGGCCAATTTAGAAACACTAAAATCAGCATTGCCTTTCCCGCTTTTAGCGATTAGTCCGTATACAGACGGCACCCCTAAATTAAAAATTTACAAAACCTTACTTGAAATTTTATCTATCAACCCATAATAATTGAGTTGTTACTTTTGACATACTCTGTCACAATTGGTTGCAATTAGTTCCTTGCAACCAATTGCATAAGCCCTAAACTGAGTTGGTAGAACACCCAGATAATTTTATTAACTAACGATTTTTAACCATGTCGTTAGTTAATACAATTGGTATGTTTATTCTGAGGTTTTTATGAAGCGTGTATTTTTGTTTCTACTTACAAACTTAGCGGTAATGCTAGTGTTAGGTATTGTGTTGTCTATTGTGATGAGCGTACTGGGTATTAGCCATCGCAGTCTAGGCGGCATTTTAGTTATTTCGACCGTATTTGGTTTTGGTGGCTCGTTTATTTCGTTATTTATGTCGAAATGGATGGCAAAAAAATCAACTGGTGCACATGTTATTGAACAACCTCGTTCTGAAACAGAACAATGGTTAGTTTCGACGGTAGCAGCGCAAGCTAAAAAAGCAGGTATCGCGATGCCAGAAGTGGCTATTTACGATAGCCCTGAAATGAACGCATTTGCGACCGGCCCAAGTAAGAACAACTCGCTGGTGGCTGTGAGCACAGGTTTATTACACAACATGAATCAAGATCAAGCTGAAGCGGTATTGGCTCATGAGGTGTCACACATTGCAAATGGTGACATGGTAACGCTGACACTTATCCAAGGTGTAGTGAATACCTTTGTTATCTTTATGGCGAAAGTATTGGCAGGTATTGTTGATAACTTCCTTAATAGTGATGAAGAAGAGGGCGGGAGTAGCTGGACATACTTCTTGTTCGATATGATTTTCCAAATGTTATTTGGTGTTCTAGCAAGTGTGATTGTTGCTTACTATAGCCGTAAACGCGAATTCTCTGCGGATGCCGGTGCAGCAAAACTAGTAGGTGCAGATAAAATGCGCAGCGCCCTTGAGCGTTTAAAACAAAACCACCCATCACAACTTGAAGGTTCAATGATGGCATTTGGTATTGCAAGCGGTAAAGGTGTTGCTGAATTATTCTCATCGCACCCACCACTTGATGAGCGTATTAACGCATTACGTTAATTTAAACACGAAAAAGCCAGCTTGATGCTGGCTTTTTTTATTGTTGGTTTTTCTCTCGCTCGAGTTGTTGTGGCAATAAAACCTCAACAATTTCACGGGCCGGTAAGGTATACCTTACGCCATCAAACATCACAGAAGTATGTTCATCAATACTGGTGATCCCTGTTAAGGTCCAGCCTTGCCCGCGTTCTTTACAGTATACTGTGGTGGTAGGTTGAATTACTTTAAATTCTTCACTCATCGAACTTAATCTAATTGCTTGAAATTGCGTTTATAGTAAGACAATAATGCCAGCTCATAAAGCAAAAAGAAGAAATTAACGTGTCTAGCCACGATGACTTAGCCTTTGACTTACGCCCAATTCGTCATAAAGATTGCCAAGCGATATGGGATATTTTAAAAGATCCGCAAGTACAAACATTTAATGATTACGGCGCTGATATAACGAAAGGTGACGTGTACGACTTTATTCAAGGCGACATAGAACGTTTTTATAATCAACAAGGCATTCGTTTAGTTATTGTTTTACGAAGTAGTGGGCAGGTTATTGGCAGCGTAGGCATATTTAACATAATTGACGGACAGGGCATGTTGGGGTTTGAGTTGTCGTCTCAATACTTTGGCAAAGGAATAATGCAAAAGGTACTAGATATGCTATTTGAAAAACTGACGACCTATGTACCTGCTCCGCTAAACAGTGTGTTAGCTTTAGTTAACCCAAATAATAGCGCAAGTATTAAACTTTTAACTAAATGTGGCTTTCAACAACATGACACTCACTGGGTAAAATACGTTAGCTAATTACTATAATAGTACAATCTTGTTCTGCTAGGGTTGCTACTATAAAATAGCGCCTCATTTTTAAAAAGGAGCGCTTGCAGCTATGGCAAAAGCAAAGCCAATTACCACTATTGAAAGTTACGGCATTTACAGTCATTGGGATGCAAAAGAGAAAGACCTGCCACAAATCACCGAGTTTACAACAGACGTTCCTGCACAGTTAGATATTGAATTTGGCTTTATAGTTAACATTAAAAAGGCCAAAGGACAAAAAATTAAATTTTGCGTTTACCACCCAGATATTCCGGATGAAGATGGCGAGATCATGCCACCGTTTGAGGGCGAACAGTACGTTAAAACAAACGATTGGCAGTTTTATTTAGGTGATACGATATGGGCACCTGTTGACAATAAAGTAGGTATTTGGCGCATGACTATTGAGTTAAATGGCCATATAATTGCTGATAAATCCTTTAACTTATTAAAGGAAGCCGAAGGCACTGCCACTGAATTTTGGAAGCATCGCGGTTATTAATCTTTAAACCTGAGAGGGACTATGTATCAAGGAAGTTGTTTATGCAGCAAAGTAAAAGTAACTATTGCTGGTGGTATAGACTCAATTATTCATTGTCATTGCTCCTTATGTCGTAAAAACTCAGGCACAGCCTACGCAACCAATGGCTTTATTCAACGAGATGGTTTTAACCTCACAGAAGGTAAGCAGCATCTAAGCGCGTTTGAATTTAAACCCGGCAGAATTCGTTATTTTTGTAGCTATTGTGGCTCACCTATTTATAGCGAGAATAAAGATGACCCAAGCCGCTTACGTATTCGCTTAGGTTTATTAGATAGCGATATAAATGAGCGCCCGATCAGCCATAACTTTGTAAGCTCTAAAGCAAATTGGGATACATTTGACGAAAAAATTCCATGTTATGATGGTTTTGAACCAAGTAGGGGGAAGTAACAGCCATGATAGCGAATACACCAAAACCGCCTTATTACGCCGTGATTTTTACGAATACCTTATCTGACGATACCGCCGGTTATGAAGATGTGGCTAATAGAATGGTTGAACTTGCAGAGCAACAACCTGGGTATTTAGGTATAGAGTCTGTTCGTGATGGTTTGGGAATTACAGTGTCGTATTGGCAAAGCTTAGATGCAATAAAAGCCTGGAAACAAAACGTTGAGCACTTAAACGCCCAACAGCTCGGTAGAGACAAATGGTACAGCGCCTTTACAACGCGTATTGCTAAGGTAGAACGTGATTATTCATTGTAATAGCCATCAACTATAAAAAGAACATATCATACTGTTTTGAGGTTTATTTCAATCTCGGCAAATATCTTTGAATTTTAGGTTTTTAAATCAACAGATATGGTGTGTAAGAGGGGGTATTAATATTCACGTGCAACAAATGAGAATAATCCCATTATTTGCTTATTCAAAAATGCAAAATCTCTTTTCCTTTCTATAATTTAAATATCAATAGCTTGCAGACTTTCTTGTCATCTTTTGTGGTGCCTTATTAGCTACTTAAATATTTATCGATAATACAGGACTCGATGTGGAATCTTCTTTGTTTCTCAAATACGGTGGTTTTTCTCGAATTTATAAAGTCATAGAAAAGTTTTATGACAATATTTTGAAGTCAGAAACCCTTAATGCTCATTTTAAACATACCAATATGGAAAGGCTGATTCATCATCAAACAAGTTTTATCTCATCTTTAATGAGTGGACCTGATTACATCAGTGATGAACAGCTAGCACAAGCCCATAAAAATTTAGGTATTAATCTTAAAGATTGGCAAGAAATGATAAATATCTTGTCGCTTACATTTTCTGAACAAGGAATATCAGAAGACGACGCGAAGCAAGTCATAGCTAAGCTTGAAACAAAACGAGACTTTATCGTATGTCATTAGGGTCAGAACAAAACGACAAAAATTATTCTGTTTTAAATTATTTGCAGTTACCTGTCGTTGTTTTTTCGGCTAATGAACACAAGGAAGTATTTCAAAACAACTCATTTCAACTTGTTGCACAGCATTATCTAGATGCATCGAACAATCCAACTAACAGAAGCTTAGTACAATTAATTATTTCGAAATTATTAGAAAATGATACTGATAAGCTTGAAGTGGAAATTAATAACGGTTCTTATCGTCATATATTTAGATTTACTGCCAATGTAGTGGGTGAGCACGTCATTGTTGAAGGTGAGGATATCACCGAACTTAAGAGAAACCAGTTTTTGTTTAACCGAACAAACACTCTCTTAGAAGACTACAGTAAGCAAATGTTTGAACTTGCTCATACTGACCAATTAACAAATGTGCCAAATAGGCGAGCCTTATTTGCAAAATTCAGTCAGTTACAATCAAATCATAAAGAATTTAGTTGTACTGTTTCAATTATCGATCTTGATCACTTTAAGCATTTTAATGATTCATTTGGCCATGATTTTGGCGACCAAGTATTAGTCACCTTTGCAAAGCATGTAAAAGATAGCATTGATGATACGTGTTACTTTGCAAGACTTGGCGGTGAAGAGTTTTACCTTATTCAAATAAACAATAAAGACACGTTTTGTTTTGCCAATACAGAAACACTACTTCAAACAACTAAGACCATAAAGCTAATGACACCTGATAACTCAAATATAGGTATGTCGTTTAGCGCAGGTGTTGCTGTGTATGGTAAAGACGGCATTTCACTTGATGAGCTTTTGAATAAAGCTGATAAAGCACTTTATATTGCTAAAGAGAATGGCCGTTCGCGTGTAGTAAAGTTTGAAGGTGCTTAAAACGCTAAATTGATTACTGATACTTAATACATTTTAGATTCGCTAAAAGATTAATAGCTTATTTTTCTGCTAACACGTACCCATTCCAACATACGTAACATATAAGCTATTTACTAAAGTGAAGTGTAACCGTCATTCGTTATTATCGGAAATTTGAACGCTCCATTGCTAACTTTTCTGGCTAGTTATCAGTTAATAGCTCTGGTAGAAATAACTAATTCAGAAAATCGAGCTGTTTTCCTTTAGTAAACTGTGTAATTAGCTTGTCTTACATTTCTTAAATACAAGCGTATTCAATAAATTTGTGAAGAGGTGCTAAATGTCGGTTGATTTAGAATTAAATAAGAGAAATGCTATTGAGTTTTACAAAACCGCTTATCTAGGAAATCCCTCTCTGGCGGTTGAAAAGTATGTAGGCGAAGTATACATACAACATAATCCTTTAGTTGGTGATGGAACAGCCTCATTCATTACCTATTTTGAAAAAATGCATAATGAATATCCAGATAAGAAAATTGATTTTGTTCGTGCCATAGCAGAAGGTAATCTTGTTGCACTTCATACTCACCAAATATGGCCCAGGAATGACCAATATGTCACTATGGATTTCTTTCGGTTTGATGAAAATGGCAAGATTGTTGAACACTGGGATTCAATACAACAGATCCCACAAGAGACTTTGAATGGTAACTCAATGTATTGAATATGTACGTAAGTGATTTATCGCGAGTTTAAAGCCCACAATAGTGGGCTTAGTGTTTATCGTAACTACAAAGTGTAATTAAATCCAATAGCTATACCGTCATCTTCGGTTTGAGACATCTGTGTTTCTTGCTCTGCGTCATTACTTGAAAAGTCACTAAAATCCTTACGAGCTTCGATATATAAAATGGTATCTTCAGCCATAAAGTAGTGCACACCTAAAACTGCAAATTGGCGTTTAAACACATCTTCAGGGTCGGCATTAAAATTAGGCTGAATAACATAGTCACTACCTGCATCAAATACGTTATAGGCAACAAAAGTACGAATGTCATTATCAAAGCGATAACTTAGAATTGACTCTAAACCAACGGCATCTTTGATTAAGCGTCCTAAGTTGTCGGTGTCGTGGTTTTCGTTTTTATTTATATTTGCTGATGCATACCAGCCTGGTTTATAAAAATCACCATAAGTAACACCAACACCATAGATAAGATCTGTAACGAGTTGATCGCGACCGTTTGCATAAACAATATCAAATTCACCTCGGTTAACCCCTGCAGTAAATTTTAAATTATTTGTTGCATTGTAGGTAATAGCCGCACCATAGGTTGAATTAAACTCTACTCTTTGAGCTGCGGCATTACCTTGATTAAATAACAGTTCACATGAACTTCGTGATATGTCTGCAATGTCGCAGGTATAAAAGTCATCTGATTTTAGTTGCGCTTGTAGGGCAAGATGAAATTTTCCCCACGTATTACGATACTGTAGTACTTTATCACCGCGACCAGTACCATTTACTGCACCGTCAT
Organism: Pseudoalteromonas sp. BZK2; assembly: GCF_014349195.1. Classification (NCBI taxonomy): domain Bacteria; kingdom Pseudomonadati; phylum Pseudomonadota; class Gammaproteobacteria; order Alteromonadales; family Pseudoalteromonadaceae; genus Pseudoalteromonas; species Pseudoalteromonas sp. BZK2. Next base: position 65,737 of record NZ_JACSOG010000004.1, read on the forward strand.
CTTTATTGTAGGTATAAACACCCGCGGCGTTACCATCCCACACTAAACTGTAGTTGGTGTTATAAACAACGTCATACCATGCACCCCATTGTTTGCCTAATGTAATTTGACCATAGTCTTCATGTTTAAGGCCAACATAGCCAAGCCGGTTATATAAAAACTCATCTTGAATCGATTCAAAGCGATTATTATAAATAATGTCACTACTACCAACAGGGTTTACACCCCATTCTAATAATGCCAAGGCTTGCCAGCCATTTTTTAATTGACGCTTAAAATCTAAATTGATTCGTGATGCACCATTAACTACCTCTGTTTCACCTTGTGTATTAATAACCCTTGCATCTATAAAGCCACCTATAGTGACACTATTGGTTTTATCGTTGTAGATCTCGATGGCATTCGCTGTAGGCATGGTTATCATGCCCGCAACAAAAAAGGCAGCGTGTGTTCTTTTCATAATGTACCTTGATTAAATATTGTCCCTAATAGGTATAATTTAGTTAAGAGTCGGAGATTATCAAAGCTAAAATTGGGTCAAAAGTGAAAAATTATCATGCAACAAACCTTGTTTGAGGAAAAATTATTCACTTTAGGTTCACAATATCGAATTATCAATGAGTTAGTGAGCTTAAAATATAGACACTTTCTGACTCAGCGTTCTCAGCATCAATTTTGTATTCGGAGTTTCAGCGCCCAATCCATACAATAAGGTCATAAAATAGCAGTCGAGTAATATAGCAGCTTTAACTTTATTAAATTGGGGTTGATCGGCAAATACTAATGATTGAATTAGTTCCATGTGTTGTTGTTGAAAGGTTTTGCAGAACAAGCGTTGGCTAAAAAGCACTTTATAAAAGCGGTGATGTAAACAGTAAAATTGATAAAAGTATTGAGCATAATGATTGATTTTAAGACGAGGAGGGCGGTGAATGTCGGTTTCTTTGGCAAGTTCTAATACGTCATGAAACCTTAGATCAAGACATGCTTCTAAAATCGCAATCTTACTATCAAAATGTTTAAACAAAGTACCGATTGCAATACCACAAGTAGAAGATATTTGCCGTGTAGATGTTTCATTGAACCCATGTTTAGAAAAAAGTTGCCAAGCAACATTTAAAATATGCTGATGTGTCTTATCGTAATTACCCATAGCTAATATCTTAATTTTTATAGTTAAATTTAAAAGTGAGCACGTTCACTATTAAAAGTGAGCGTGTTCACTAAATGTAGACCTAACAATTTAAGTTGTAAATTGAGGAATTGATTTAACTAATCTTTCATGGCGTGCCAAGCGGCTTTAGTTTAAAATTGCCCGCAGTTTCGTTTTTACTTTTTACCCGCTGGAGGGTACCGCTATCATTAGTACAGCTAATATCACCATGCAATTTGGTGCTAAACCTTTATTCGAAAATATCTCAGCAAAATTTGGCGATGGTAACCGTTACGGTTTAATCGGTGCGAATGGCTGTGGTAAATCAACCTTCATGAAAATCCTTAGTGGTGAACTAGAGCCATCTTCAGGTAATGTCAGCACAGATCCAAACGAGCGTATTGCTAAACTAAACCAAGACCAGTTTGCTTACGAAGAGTTTTCTGTAATCGACACAGTGATCATGGGTCATAAAGAGCTGTGGGAAGTAAAAAAAGAGCGTGACCGTATTTACAGCTTACCTGAGATGAGCGAAGAAGACGGTATGCGTGTAGCAGACCTAGAAACTGAGTTTGCCGAAATGGATGGTTACTCAGCAGAAGCTAAAGCAGGTGAGTTATTAATTGGTGTAGGTATTGGCACAGAGCAACACTACGGCCCTATGTCAGAAATTGCACCTGGCTTTAAACTACGTGTGTTACTTGCGCAGGTGCTGTTTTCTGATCCAGATATCATGCTACTCGATGAGCCTACCAATAACTTGGACATTTACACCATCAAGTGGCTAGAAGACGTGTTAAACCAACGCGACTGCACCATGATCATCATTTCGCACGACCGTCACTTCTTAAACTCAGTATGTACACACATGGCCGACATCGATTACGGTGAGCTTCGTATTTACCCGGGTAACTACGATGAGTACATGTTTGCAGCTACGCAAGCTCGTGAGCGTCTACTAAGCGAAAATGCCAAGAAGAAAAGCCAAATTGCCGAACTTCAACAGTTCGTATCGCGCTTCTCTGCGAACGCTTCAAAAGCAAAACAAGCCACATCACGTGCTAAACAAATTGACAAAATTCAGCTTGAAGAAGTTAAAGCATCTTCGCGTCAAAGCCCGTTTATTCGTTTTGAGCAAGAAAAGCAATTATTCCGTAATGCTTTAGAGCTAACAAATTTAACACAAGGCTTTGAAGAAACATTATTCAGTGGCCTTGAAGGCCTAGTTGAAGTAGGCGAGCGCATTGCAATTATCGGTGAGAACGGTGTTGGTAAAACCACACTATTAAATACCCTTGCTGGTCGTTTAGCACCAAAACAAGGTGAATTTAAATGGTCTGATAACGCTAATATCGGTTACTACGCGCAAGACCATGCTGACGAGTTCGAACAAGATATGAACTTATTCCAGTGGATGGAACAATGGCAACAAGAAGGTGACGACGAGCAAGTTGTTCGTAGTTTCTTAGGTCGTATGCTGTTTTCACAAAACGATATCAAAAAGTCAGTAAAAGTGATTTCAGGCGGTGAGCAAGGCCGTATGCTGTTTGGCAAAATTATGATGCATAAACCAAACATCTTATTAATGGATGAGCCAACCAACCACATGGATATGGAATCTATCGAAGCGCTTAACTTAGCACTTGAAGCATACGAAGGGACATTATTGTTCGTATCTCACGATAGACAATTTGTATCATCGCTTGCAAACCGTATTTGGGAAATCAAAGACGGCAAAGTTATCGACTTTAAAGGTACATACACTGAGTACCTAGCAAGCAAAGAAGCTTAATTAGCTGATGAGTGATTAAAAGCCATGCATGTCATGGCTTTTTTGTGCTTCTAGAGTCGCATCTTGATGTGAGTTAGGTATATAATACCCGCCACAAAATAAGGACAAAAGTCCGCTTTTTAGAAAACTATTTAACTGAGGTGTATTTATGACTGTTGGCATTATTATGGGTTCCAAATCAGACTGGCCAACGATGGAACATGCGGCGTTAATGCTAGAAAAATTCGGCATTGAATACGAAACTAAAGTTGTTTCTGCTCACCGTACCCCTCAATTACTTGCTGACTATGCAAGCTCGGCTGCAGAGCGCGGCATTAAAATTATTATTGCAGGTGCCGGTGGTGCTGCGCACTTACCAGGTATGGCTGCGGCGTTTACATCACTGCCAGTTTTAGGTGTGCCAGTTAAGTCTAAAACACTTAATGGTGTAGATTCGTTATTATCTATCTGCCAAATGCCTAAAGGTGTTGCGGTAGGTACTCTTGCTATTGGTGAAGCAGGCGCTGCAAATGCTGGCCTTTTAGCGGCACAAATTTTAGGTTGCCAACAGCCTGAAATCTTCGCAAAAGTTGAAGCTTTCCGTAAAGAACAAACAGACACTATCTTAGCTAACCCTAATCCTGCAGAGTAATATGAATATTCTAATTTTAGGTGCAGGTCAGTTAGCTCGCATGATGAGCTTAGCGGGTGCACCGCTTGATTTAAATGTTGTTGCCTACGATGTGGGTAGTGAAAAAATCATTCATCCATTAACTGGTGAAGTTCATAACAGCACATTACAACAAGCTATTGATAAAGCAGACGCAATTACAGCAGAGTTTGAGCATATTCCTGATGATGTACTTACATTATGTTGTCAAAGCAATAAGTTTTATCCGGGTAAAGCGGCAATTAAAACAGGTGGCGATCGCGCACTTGAAAAAGCATTACTTGATAAAACAGATGTTGAATGCGCGCCTTACCAGCTAATTACAGAAAAAGAGCACCTTGTTGCTGCCGTAGAGCGTTTAGGCAAGCCGCTTGTGATCAAAACTTGCCAAGCGGGTTACGATGGTAAAGGCCAATGGCGCTTAAAGTCTGATGATCAAATTGACCAAATCTGGTCAGAAATGGCAGATTTCATTGCATCAGGCACTGAAAGTGCGCCGCATTCTATTATCGCTGAAAAGATGATCCCATTTGACCGTGAAGTATCTATCATTGGTGCACGCGACAAAGCGGGTAACACCGTTATTTATCCATTGACTGAAAACCAACACACCAATGGTGTACTTACGCTTTCAGTTGCCGGTAAAGAAAAAGCAGCAATTCAAGAACAAGCAGAGCTTGCTTTTAACAAGCTTGCGCAAGAGCTTGACTATGTGGGTGTATTAGCAATTGAGTTTTTTGACGTACAAGGTACGTTATTAGTTAACGAAATTGCGCCACGCGTTCATAACTCTGGTCACTGGACACAGCAGGGTACACATTGCTCACAGTTCGAAAACCACATGCGCGCTGTTGCAGGTTTACCATTAGGTAGTACAGCGTGTCTTCGTCCTACTGCTATGATCAACGTACTTGGTCAGCCTTCAATCCCACACTCAGTACTGGCAACGCAAGACGTTACAAGTCACTGGTATGGTAAAACGGCTAAACCAGGTCGTAAGATGGGTCATATCAATGTATCGGCTGATAACCTTCACCAATTAGGTGAACGTTTAGCGGCACTGGCTGAAATTCTACCAGAGCAAGACTACCCAGGAGTAGCTGATACCAGCACTCAACTTATTTTAAACTAATCAGTTTAAATTCTTAAAAGCCGAGTTTATCTCGGCTTTTTAATTACCCGCAAACTTCGCTAATTTTGTACCTCTTGTCTCAAAGCACTTGCGTCAGGGTCATCTTGCTATAGACTAATATTTTTATATTAATATTAGATCGTTATGTTACATCCTCGATTAAGAACAGTCGTATTTGCGTTCTTTATGGCGCTGTTTATGTCTTTAGTGATCAGCATTTTTAACGTTGGTTTAATCGATAACATTGCAACCATTTGGCTTAAAGCATGGGCTTTTGCATTTTGTGTGGCGTTTCCTACTGTTATATTTGTTGCACCTGTGGTGCATAAGCTAACCAATAAACTTATCAGAGCACCGTTGTGATAGCCGAACGCCCAAAGCAGTTTCTATTTATTGCACTATTTTTAGTATCAGCATTACCATTTGTTGGCTCTGCTACGGCACTTGTCGTCGGTGCTTTATTTGCCATGATATTAGGCAACCCATTTGCATTGCAGTCACAAAAAATAAGTAAATGGATGCTAAAGTTGGCGGTGATTGGCTTAGGCTTTGCTGTTGATTTTAATCAAGTTATAGAAGTAGGTCGCAGCTCTATTGTGCTTACTATTGTTAGTATTACCGCTATTATTGGCCTTGGTGAAATTTTATCTCAGTTATTTAAGTTAAATAAAAACACCGGTGTACTTATTTCTTTTGGTACCGCCATTTGTGGTGGTAGCGCCATTGCAGCAATGGCGCCGGTTATAAAGGCCAAAGATCACGAAGTAGCTATATCACTCGCTGTGGTGTTTTTATTAAACGCCCTTGGTTTAGTGTTATTCCCAATGATTGGTCATTACTTTGGCCTGACTGAGCAACAATTCGGTGTTTGGGCTGCACTTGCTATTCACGACACCAGTAGTGTAGTGGGGGCTTCCGCTGCGTATGGCGCATCAGCACTTGCTATTGCCACAACCATTAAACTAACTAGAGCGATGTGGATAATCCCTTATACAAGCATTGCGGGTGTGTTTTGGAAATCAGACGAAAAAGCCAGTATCCCATTGTTTATATTTGGTTTTTTAGCGGCTGCACTGATTAATTCAAGCTTTCCTGAGTATCAAACACTGTGGCATGCACTCAATGTGGGTGCTAAACAAGTTTTGGTAATGACCTTATTTTTGATTGGTAGTGGTTTATCTATTTCAGTCTTAAAACAAGCGGGCATTAAACCTTTTATCATGGCGATGATCTTATGGATCATTGTCAGCAGTATTATTTTACTACTTATAGTAGACGGATTTATTTCATGAAAAACGCTTTATTAACTTCTTCAATAGCACTGGCCATGGGCCTTTTTGCTAACAATATATCGGCGGCTGATTTACGTGTTGCTACCTTTAATGTGAGTATGGATGCCACTAACTATGCTAAAAAAGGCGAAGCAATAGATAAAGATGCTCTAAGTAAAGCATTAGCCAGTAACCACCAGCAAATTCGTAACATTGCCGAAATTATTCAGCGCGTAAGACCTGATGTAATTTTACTCAATGAGTTTGATTATATTGATGCCGACAAAGGCATTAACGTATTTCGTAAAAACTACCTGCAAGTATCGCAAAATAAGCAAGTTGCCATCGATTACCCGTATTACTTTATTGCACCTGTTAACACTGGTTTACCTACTGAGTTCGACCTAGATAACGATGGTGTAAAGGGGCATTACAAAGGCGACGCACACGGCTTTGGCTTCTTTGAGGGGCATTATGCAATGGCAGTATTGTCGCGCTACCCAATCGATTTAGATAAAGCGCGTACATTACAAACATTCAAATACAAAGATATGCCAAATGCACAAATGCCTATCGACCCCAAAACAGGTAAAAACTGGTATTCAGCTGAAGAGTGGCAAGCAATTCACCTAAGTTCTAAGTCTTTTTGGGATTTACCAATAGATGTAAAAGGTAAAACGTTTCACTTGCTTGCATCGCACCCAACGCCGCCTGTTTTTGATGGTGACGAAGACCGTAACGGTAAGCGTAACCACGATGAAGTACGCCTAGTTGCAGATTACATCAACAATGCTAACTACATTTACGATGATAAAGGTCAAAAAGGTGGCTTAAAAGCGAAAAGCCGTTTTGTTATTGTTGGTGACTTAAATGCTGCGCCAGAAGGAGGTAAGGCACGCCCGAATACAACAGACCAAATTTTAAAAAATCCATTAGTGAATACCTCTTTTACGCCAACAAGCAAAGGTGCAAAAGAATCGTATAAAGAAGATTACGCTAAAAACTATACCGCTTATTGGCAGGCTCGTGCTGATTACGTTTTACCTTCAAATTATGGTATTGAAATAAACGGTGGTGGCGTTTTTTGGCCACAGAAAAACTCTGAACTGTTCCGTTTAATTAAAGATCGTAACGCATCATCTGATCACCGTATGGTATGGCTTGATATCAGCTTAAAATAAGCTGTTATTAAACGGAAAAGTTTGGCTGTTTATCCTATAAAAATTGCTATTTCATCAGTGCTTCTGCTTAAATAGGGCGAATTATAATAACCCGTAAGAAGCACTATGAAATTCAAAACCACTGCTAATAAAACGTTAGTGGCTCTCGCAGTCGCATCTAGCTTCATGCTAGCAGGTTGTCAATCAACCGCCTCAACGCCTTCTGAAGAACAAGTTACCAATGTAGCACCAGTTGTTGCTACTCCTGCTGATACAGGTTCAGCTGAAATCACGTTAGAGCAAGCAATGGCTCACCCTGATTGGTTAGGCCGTCAGCCTGAGCGTGCTTTCTGGAATGGTGATTCTGACAGCATCGTTTATGCACAAAAGCAACAAGGCAATGAGTTACGCGATTTATACGTTCAAGCGGTAAATAGCCAATCTGCATCACAATTAGCGTTAAACAAACTACACACTGTAGGCGCTAAAAATGCCGTTTATTCTGCAGATAAGAAGCAACAGGCTTATGCATTTGAAGGTAATATCTTCGTTAAAAACCTAAGCACTGGGCAAATTACACAAATCACTCACGATAGCGCACAGCAATCAAAACCACAGTTTTTAACTGATGGTAGCCTTGCATATCGCCAAGGTAATGCATTTTATAAAGTTGATTTAGCAACGGGTCGTCAAGTTGAATTAGTTAACTTACACCTAGACGATGCACCTAAAGGTGTACAAGAGCCAGACACTTACATCGCAAAAGAGCAGCACAAACTAATTGATTACATTGCGCTTACGCACAAAAACAAAAAAGATCGTGAAGAGCGTAAAGCACAAATCAACGAGCAAAACGACAGCATTGCTAATGCACAGTTTTATTTAGGTAAAGGTAAGCGTTTAGCAGATGTACAGCTTTCACCAAATGGCCAAGCACTTGTTGCAGTAACCACAGAAAGCCGTTCATGGCGCGATGAAGGCGATATCATGCCTAATTACATTGCCGATGATGCACGCGTTAAAGCAGAAAAAGTACGCCGCCGTGTTGCTGATGAAAAACCAATCAGCTCAGATGTAGTTTACATCGACCTTAAATCAGGCGAGCAAACAACGCTTGCATTCGATACCTTACCTGGCTTTGATGAAGATGTACTTGCAGCTGTTAAGAAAGAAAACTACGCCCGTGATGGCAAAACTTATAAGTCTGAAAAAGCACCACGTGCCATCAACTTAATGATGGATTGGGGTTGGGACCAAAGTGCAATCCAATGGAACACTGATGGTTCACAAGTGGCACTAATGCTTGAAGCATGGGACAACAAAGACCGTTGGTTAGCCACTGTTGATACACAAAACAATAAACTTGTTTCACAACACCGTCTGCATGACGATGCGTGGGTTAACTATGCATACAATGATTTTGGTTGGTTGAACAACTCAGACACGCTTTACTTCTTATCTGAAGAGTCTGGTTACAGCCACATTTACAAAAAGCCACTTAATGGTAAAGCAACGCAGCTTACTAAAGGCCAATTTGTTGTTTCTAACTTAACGTTAACAGCTGATAACTCAGCGATTTACTACAAAGCAAACGTTGAGCACCCAGGTCTTTACGAAATCTATCGTGTAAACCCTGCAAACGGTGAATCTGAGCAAGTAACCAACCTTGATGGTATGACTGATTACCAGTTAAGCCCAGATGAAAGCAAACTATTGCTAACTCACTCAAAAATTATGTCGCCGCCTGAGCTTTATGTTGCTGATGCAAAAGCAAATACCCAAGCAACTCAGTTAACGCACACGGTTTCTGATGAGTTTTTAGCGAAGAAACTGATCGCACCTAAGATTGTTGCTGTGCCTTCAAGCCACACTGATCAGCCAATTTACGCAAAAGTATATTACCCAGCTGATTATAAAGAAGGCGAAACAGGTAAAAACCGTAAAGCGGTTATCTTTAACCACGGTGCTGGTTACCTGCAAAACTCACACATGGGTTGGTCTGGTTACTTCCGCGAGTTTATGTTCCACTCACTACTGGCTTCAGAAGGCTATGTAGTAATGGACATGGACTACCGAGCATCGAAAGGTTACGGCCGTGATTGGCGTACAGCCATTTATCGTCAAATGGGTACACCTGAGATCCAAGATTTAGCAGACGGCGTAAGCTGGATGGCAGACAACGCAAACGTAGATACACAAGCTGTAGGCACTTATGGTGGCTCTTACGGTGGTTTCATGACGTTTATGGCGCTATTCACACAACCTGATTTATTCAAAGCAGGTGCTGCACTTCGCCCGGTAACTGATTGGGCTCACTACAATGGTCCTTATACGTCTAACATCTTAAACCATCCAGATGTTGACCCAATTGCCTATGAAAAGAGCTCACCAATTTACTTTGCTGAAGGGCTTAAGAGTCGTTTATTAATTAATGCGCCTATGGTTGATGACAATGTATTCTTCCAAGACTCAGTTCGCTTAGTACAACGCTTAATTGAGCTTGAAAAAGAAAACTTTGAAACAGCGATCTTCCCAGTTGAGCCGCATGGTTTTGTACAACCATCAAGCTGGTTAGATGAATATCGCCGTATTTATAAGTTATTTAAAGAAACACTTTAATCAATAGCGTAAATTAAAAACAGCCACTTTAAGTGGCTGTTTTTGTTTGTATTAAAAGTTTTAGTTACCCGCGCTTTTTTATTATTTTAATGAAGACAGGCAAAGCCAACAGTGTGCCGCCAATTGCGCCGATAAAGTGGGCATCAATGGCAACATTAGACGCGATTAACTGAGTCACCGATTCACTCGGGCCTGCTATTTGCTCCCAAATCACTTTAGCCCAAGTACCAGCGAACAATAACCAGCCTGATAGCATGCCTGCTTGTACATCTTTAACTGCACCCCAAATGATCACACCGTGCAACAGGGCACTTAATCCGGTGTAAATTTGGATATCTGGGCAAAATAGCCACACACCTAAGCCACACCATAATGCAAGAATGGCAATATTAAACGCATAGCGAGCAGGGCTTGTATGCTCAGCGTGTAGAGCCCAAATTAATAAAATTCCGGCGCAATTTAAGCCTAAATGTGGCCAATTTGCATGCACAAATTGGCTAGTGAAAATGCGCCAAAATTCACCATTTGCAACTAACTCACGGTTAAATTCAAGATATTCATTTAAGTTAAACGTAGCAAATGAGGAACTTAGTATTACTAAACACAGTGGCGGCAGAATATATTCTAGTTTCAGGGGCAGGTTTATCATGTTATTTTTGGTGTATCTGAGATTGTCGCCTATTGTGCACGTTTAATTTTAAGATGCCAAATACACTACGGGATTAAGTTTATTTATGTTATTCAAAACCAAAGCTCTGTTAGCTCTGTCCACCTCATTAATTTATTCAACGGCTATTTTCGCAGCCCCTGCAAAAGTTGAAACTCGCGAACCTGAAGCTGCAACGGGCTTTGCTCATAAGCAGGTTGTTGAAGGCGATAAGTACATGGTCGCAGCAGCAAACCCTTATGCAGTAAAAGCAGGGCAAAAAATGCTTGAGCTAGGCGGCTCAGCGGTTGACGCTGCTATTGCAACGCAATTAGTACTGACACTGGTAGAACCGCAATCGTCGGGGATCGGTGGGGGTACATTTATGATGTACTTCGACAACAAAACCAAAAGCCTAACTAGCTTTGATGGCCGTGAAACGGCTCCAAGCAATGCTGACGAAACGTTGTTTTTAGATAAACACGGTAAAGCCGTAAAATGGATTGAAGCCGTGGTGGGTGGCCGTTCTGTTGGTGTACCGGGCATTTTAGATGCCTTTGCCACTGCCCATAAACGTTATGGCAAGTTAGAGTGGCAAACTTTGTTTGCCCCTGCCATTGAATTGGCTGATAAAGGCTTTATTGTGTCGCCACGTTTACATCAATTATTGGCTAAAGAGTTAAACCCTGGGGTCACTAAGCTACCTGTTATTCGTGACTACTTCTTCCCTGATGGTAAACCGCTTGCTGTAGGTACCGTGAAAAAGAATCCTGAACTTGCCGCGCTTTATAAAGATATAGCGAAACAGGGCATTGATGCATTTTACAAAGGTGAAAACGCTAAAGAGCTTGTGCATGCAGTGCAAAACTCAGCAGTCGCACCGGGTACATTGACGGTTGAAGACTTAGCCAATTACAAAAGCAAAGAGCGTGCACCTGTGTGTGTTGATTATCGCCAGTACGAAGTGTGCTCAATGGCACCACCTAGTAGCGGTGGTGTAGCTGTGTTACAGATTTTAGCCTTACTTGAACATAAAGACATGGCTAAACTTAAACCAAACTCTGTACAGGCGCTGCATTACTTTACCCAAGCATCACGTTTAGCGTTTGCTGATCGTAATGTGTATATGGGTGACCCTGACTTTATGGCAATCCCGACACAAGGATTACTCGATAAAAACTATATTGCTGGTCGCGCAAAACTTATTTCTGAAAAAGATACACACGCAGAAGCAGGCACACCGCCAAACTCAGTTGCATACGCGCAAGATGATGCATACGAGCTGCCATCAACGACCCATGTTTCGATTGTCGATAGCCAAGGTAACGCTGTGTCGATGACAAGTTCTATCGAAATGGCGTTTGGTTCAACAGTAATGGTGAACGGGTATATTTTAAACAATCAACTAACTGACTTTGCTTTATCGCCAACTAAAGATGGTAAGCCATTGGCTAATCGTGTTGAAGCAGGTAAACGTCCGCGTAGTTCTATGTCGCCAGTCATGGTGTTTAACAAAGACGGCAGCTTACGTTTAGTGGTTGGTTCGCCGGGTGGTAGCCGTATTATTGATTATGTAGCTCAAGTGGTTGTAGGTGTGCTTGATTGGAACCTAGATGCGCAAACAGCCATTAACTTACCGCGCATTACTAATCGTAATAATTACACAAGCCTCGAAAAGGGCACTGAGCTTGCCAACGCTGAAGCTGATTTTGTTAACCGCGGACACACAGTTCGTATCCTAGATTTAAACTCTGGTTTACATGCTGTTGAAGTTAAAAACGGTAAACTTTATGGCGCAGCCGATCCGCGTCGCGAAGGCATCGCTTTAAGTGATAAAAGCCACTAAAAACAAGCTCAGCAGCCTTAAAGCTGCTGAGTTTTCATGTATACTATCTGCAATGCCATTTAAGGCATAAAATTCATTTTCTTCAATGGTCTGACAAGGTGAATTGTCATTGCAATTTCGCCTTCAAGAGTAATAATGTCAGGTCATAATTATGACGCATCAAAGCTTGGAAATATGACTACAAATACCGATCCAAATTATCTTTATATTCCTTATTCAGGCCCAGGTCTGATTGAAACGCCACTATTAAATAAAGGCAGTGCTTTTTCACAAAAAGAAAGGGAAAATTTCAACTTAGCCGGATTACTGCCACCGCGTTATGAAACGATCGAAGAACAAGTTGAGCGTTGTTACCAGCAGTATTCAAGCTTTAGCGATAATTTAAATAAGCACATTTACTTACGTGCTATTCAAGATAACAACGAAACACTTTACTACCGTTTAGTGCGTGATCATCTTGAAGAAATGATGCCTATTATCTACACGCCAACGGTAGGTGATGCTTGTGAAAAGTTCTCAGACATTTACCGCAGTGCCCGTGGTCTATTTATTTCTTATGAAGATCGTTTCCAAATTGATGATATTTTACGTAATGCCACTAAAGGCAAAGTAAAAGTTATCGTTGTGACTGACGGCGAGCGTATTCTTGGTCTAGGTGACCAAGGTATTGGTGGTATGGGTATTCCAATTGGTAAGTTATCACTTTATACAGCGTGTGGTGGTATTAGCCCTGCATATACGTTACCAGTGATGCTTGATGTTGGTACGAATAACGAAAAACTACTTAACGACCCTATGTACATGGGTGCTCGCCATAAGCGTATTTCGCAAGAAGAATATGACGAATTCTTAGATCTATTTATCAAAGCCGTTAAACGTCGTTGGCCAAGTGTTTTACTTCAGTTTGAAGACTTTGCACAACCAAATGCCATGCCATTACTAAAACGCTACCGTGATGAAATCTGTAGCTTTAACGATGACATTCAAGGTACTGCTGCGGTTACTGTAGGTTCTTTACTCGCTGCATGTCGTGTTAAAGGCGCGAAACTTTCTGAGCAAAAAGTTGTGTTTGTTGGTGCAGGCTCTGCAGGCTGTGGTATTGCTGAGCAAATCATTAGTACTATGGTTGCTGAAGGCATTAGCGATGAGCAAGCGCGTTCGCAAATTTTCATGGTTGACCGCTTTGGTCTACTTACTGAAGGTATGGAAGGCTTACGTGATTTCCAACAAGCACTTTGCCAATCTAAAGATGGCTTAAGTGAGTGGACTTACAGCGGTGAGTACGCATCACTATTAGATGTAATGCACTGTGCGCAACCAGACATTCTAATTGGTGTATCTGGCCAGCCTGGTTTATTCACTGAACAGGTTATTCGTGCAATGCACGCATCTTGCCCACAACCGATTATCTTCCCGCTAAGTAATCCGTCTAAGCAAGTTGAAGCACTTCCTGCTGATGTTATTGAATGGACAAACGGCCAAGCGATTGTTGCTTCTGGTAGCCCATTTGATCCGGTTGAGTATAACGGCCAAACATTCCCAATCCCACAATGTAACAACAGTTATATTTTCCCGGGTATTGGTTTAGGTGTTATCGCTGCTAAAGCAACGCGCATCACTGATGCAATGCTAATTGTATCAAGTGAAACACTGGCTGAGTCTTCACCACGTGCAAACACTGGTAAAGGCAGCTTATTACCTGCACTGACTGAAATCCAAGCGTTAAGTAAACGTATTGCATTTGCGGTTGCGAAAAAAGCGATGGAAGAAGGTGTGGCACTTGAGCTGAGCGATGAAGCGCTATGGGCAGCAATCGAGAAAAACTACTGGCTTCCAGAATATCGCAACTACAAGCGCCGTAGTATCTAAGCTATAACGCTTTTAGTGAATGAAAAAACAGGCTTTTTATGCCTGTTTTTTTATATCTGTAAAATGGCTTGTTCATATTCAATTAACCCTTTAAGGTGATAATGAACGGAGTTTTAAATTAAGGAACAGTATTATGCGTAAGTTAGTTTTTACCGCTATGGCAGCAGCACTTAGTTTTAATGTGTTAGCACAAGCAACACCTGATGCGCCACATATTTATATACAAGGTAATGCAACGGTTAAAGCGATCCCTGATAACGTTAAACTAACGGTAGGTATTGTTGAAGTAGATAAAGATTTAATTGCCGCGAAAAACAAAGCCGATGCAACCATGGCGAAAGCGATTAAGCTCGCTAAAAACCAAGGCGTAGAAGAAAAGGGCATTTATGCGTCTAATATCTCGATTAATCGCCAAACAGAATATAACCGTGAAACGGGTAAGCAAGAGTTTGTAGGTTATAGAGTAACGCGTAGCCTGTCTGTAACTTTAACTGATATAAAAAAATACCCAATTATGCTTCAGCAACTAGTGAATTCGGGCATTAATGAAATTAATCAAACGCAATTTGTATCAAGCAAGTACGAAGAGCTACAAAAGCAAGCGCAAAAGCTAGCCATTAAAGATGCCCGTGCTGCTGCAAAAGAATTTGCCAATGACTATGGGGTAGAGCTTAAAGGTCTTTATACAGCTTCAAGTAGCCCACTTGATACAGGTAGCCAACCTTATATGCGTGCCAGCAAAATGGTTATGGCAGAAGCTGCACCAGATAACTATGTACCTGATGCATACAATGGTGGTGAGCTTACGATTACCGCAAGCAGCTATGCGGTTTATTTAATCGAAAACTAAGTTAACTTATTGATTGCTGGCAAACCTTGCCAGCAATTTTTCACCTTGTTGCTCTGAAATACGAGCAATCGCTTTTAGCATATTAATGATTTGCTCACGGTCGTATTCATTACTAATATGTTTATCTATATCTTCAATAATTGCCCCTAAATAAACAAATAGGCTATCAGTTGCTTTATTGTTATCAGATGCTCTAAACAATATGTTTTTAAATGCCTCAAGCACGTTAACCATTACATAAGCGTCATTTTTTGCGTAGTTACGAATTGGTGTGAAGTTATCATGCAGCAGCTCATCGAATGAGGTTTCGTGAATAAACAGGTGCGGTTGATTGTTCTCGCAACGTTTAAGCGAGTAATTCACATCGTAAATGTCTAAGCGCAATATCAGTAATATGCTCAACATATCTATGGCTTTTACCGCAGTACCGGGATCGTTAATACCCGGGCTCATAGCTTTAACAGCGATTTCTGAAATTTGTGTCATACCGTAGCGGTAATGGTCACTAATATATTCTTCGATATAAAAGATAAAACAGTCTAGTAATTGTTCTACCAGTTCAGGTTTGTCAGATAAGTCAGTATCACACTTTAAAAACGGGTATCCCTTTACTGTAAAGAAGCCTTGTTTAACCGAAATATAAATTTTAATACCGTGCTGTTGGCATAACGCACACAACTTATCGCTATGTGCCCCTTTAAAGTAACCTTCTGTTTTACTTTTAACACTATGCCAGTCATCAAACTCAGGAAAATGCTCAACAGGATTTTGTTGTTGCATGTCAATTATGTATTTAAGCTCGCCTTTGGTATTTTTAAATAAGTCGTTTAGTACATTATCGACTTGAATTGCTTTTGAAATTGAGTGAATAAAAAACACAAAAAAACCAAGCGAAATTAAACCAAACACCAATGAAAAGAAGATACCAAGCGACGGGATACCCATATCTCCATCACCAATGGTGCGTATGTTTATCAGCATTAATATGGTGTAGATAATACTACCCAGATAAAACCCCAGTACTAATTGGTGCGACTTACGGGTAATAAGGCCCGGCAACACACGCGGCGAAAGACTGGCACTGGCACTATTAAGCACCACCATAACCATAGAAAAACTAAAAACCGTTAATGAGATAATGCTGCCGGCAAGCGTACTGAGGATGGTACGGGCATTCTCTTCGCTATCGACCAATAACACACCAATCAGCTTTTTAAATTCCATTGATAATGACGAGTACTCGACCGCAGTAGTTATTAATCCAAAAACTAAAAACACCACAGAGAGCATTGATGGGTAAAATCCGATACTACTGATCATTTCGCGGTAGTTATCGGCGATTTTTCTTGGCGTAAACATGCACTTCCTTAAGAACTGTTAGACATTAAATATCATACTGAGCTAACCTAACTACTTACTTAACAGCCTAGCAATAAATTATGCTAAGCGTCTAACTTTAAATAAAAATTGGAAAAACTGTGATTGTTTCAACGTTTGCTGCCATCTTGGCCATTTTATACATTCAACTTAGCTTTCGCGTGATCAAACTACGTAGAGCAAAACGCATTTCACTTGGTGACGGGGGAGACGAAAGCCTACAAGCAGCTATACGAACTCATGCAAATTTCATTGAATATGTGCCTTTTTCGTTGATCCTGCTATTTTTATTAGAGTACCAAGGCCTCCCAAGCCATTATTGCTATATTTTAGGTGCAATGCTGGTTGCTGGTCGTTTTTGTCATAGTTACGCACTTGCTGATAATCTGATGAAATTACGTGTATTAGGTATGATGCTTACTTTCATTACTATTTTGATTAGCGCTGTGATGTTATTAGTTACACAGGTTTTCTGATATGCTAAAAATTGTTTTTCCATGTTTGTTGTTCTTATTTTCAACTTGTTTATTTGCCAATGTAAAAACAATTAATGCCAAGAAAAATCGCGTAACACCACCAACCACTTTGCATGTTGTTTATCCTAAAACAATGGATAGCTTAGACGAAGAAGTACTTTATCCTTTAATACTTCTTCGTACAGCTTTAAAAAGAAGTGGTTATAAGTTTACCTTATCACCCGCACCTGAATTATTAAGCCAAAATCGTGTTTTAAAAGAAATTGAAACGACTGGATCTATCAATGTTACTTGGAGCATGACAAACCAAGAGCGTGAAGACACTTTGCTCCCTCTACGAGTTCCTATATTTAAAGGCTTGTTTGGTTGGCGATTAATGTTTACTACAGAAGATAAGTTACCGAGGTTGAAACAGCTAAAATCTCTTGATGATTTAAAATCGATTAACTTAGTTCAGGGTACAGATTGGCCAGATACACGAATTCTAACAAGTAACGGTTTAACAGTGGCAACGGCAATGGACTTTGAATCATTGTTTGTAATGTTAGATAGAGGAAGGGGGGATTTATTTCCTCGTTCAGTATTAGAGATCCAAGATGAACTTGCGTATTTTAAAGAAGGAATGCCGTTGGTCGTTCTGCCGCATCTAATGCTCAAATACAAAAGCCCAATCTATTTCTTTTTTAATAAACATAATACTAATATTGCTAAAGCCGTTTCTCAGGGGATTAAGGTTATGCAGCAAAGCGGTGAATTTGACGAATTATTTTTTAAGTACAACGGAAACTTTATAAAAAACGCCCACCTACACGACAAAATTGTTATAGAATTGCATAATTATGATTTACCAAGGTTAACCCCAGTCAACGACAAATCGCTGTGGTTAGCATTTGATCAGGTGCCATGAGCTCTAAAATTTTTATAATCGGTTTACCACGAACCGGCACAACTAGTATCTGTAACAGCTTTTTACAACTCGGTTATAAAACCGCCCACACAGCCTATACCCAACAAGCAATTACAAGTGCAGATGTTATTGCTGATACTCCAGTTTTTAGTGAATACGCCTTGCTTGATGAGCGCTTTGCAAATAGCCGCTTTATCAACCTCGAGCGCGATTTAACTAAGTGGCTGCCTTCGATTAGGCAGTTATTAACTCGTATGCACACTAATTTAATGCGCCCAGACGGTGGCTTTAATAGCCATTTAAAGCGCTGTTATTTTGATGTGTTTGGTCAGTATAGCTTGGCAGAGTTAGAATCTGATGAATACTTAACAGCGTGTTATCAGCGTCACCAACAGCAAGTGGCAGACTACTTTAAAGGGCGTACAAACCAGTTATTAACGCTTAATGTAGCAGACTCAAACAGCCCGCAATTACTTCAGCAGTTTTTAAACACTCAGCAGCCAATTAGCTTTAAACAGCTGAATATGGGTGGCAAAGTCACAGCGTGGAATGACATAAAACACCCAGATAAAGTATCATCTACCCGAAGTGGTAAAATTGATAAATCTCTTGGTTATAATCACACATAAAATACGTTAAAATCGCCGTAATTATAAGTTTAGTTGTTCCTCATCATGTTTGAATTGAAATACCACACGCCATTTGAATGGACAGAAGGTGTCTTAGCTGACTTCGATACCTTTTTACAAGATCATGCTGCAGCAGAGAAAAAAGCTTCTGGTATGGCTATGTCTATGCTTTCTCATTACCCAGACCGTCGCAAGCTTGTTAGAGCCATGACAGACTTAGCACTGGAAGAAATGATCCACTTTAAACAAGTGTTAAAGCTATTAATGGAACGTGATGTATCACTTGGCAATGACCAAAAAGATCCTTACATCAAACAAATTCGTGCGGTATTTAGAAATGGTCGTGATGAATTCTTAATGGACCGTTTATTAGTAGCAGGCGTTATTGAAGCACGCGGACACGAGCGCTTTTCGCTTGTTGCAGAAGCTTTACCTGCAGGCAAAGAAAAAGAGTTTTATGTCGCGATTGCAAAATCAGAAGAAAAACATAAAAACTTATTCGTTGAACTTGCTTACGAGTATTTCGATAAGCAAGAGGTTGATACACGACTTGAAGAAATTCTTATTGCAGAAGCCGAAATCTGTAAAAATATTCCATTTACAGCAGCGCTTCATTAACTTGATGCTTGTGTATTAGGCCTTTTAGCCTAATACACAAATTTATGTTCAAACCCCAAAGCAGTAAATTAGGGACTAAAAACAATAATTAAGTATCCTGCAAATAGTTACGCTAATTCTAATTGATTAAATAAACAGCATACATTCATCTTTCTCTCCTATAGTTAAATTAGTACCTAACTGAGAGGAATAGAGCATGAAATGGATGATGACTCTTACGACGTTGTCGTTAATAGGGATTGTATTCACCGGTAATTCTATTTATACCGAAGTGAAGCTCTTTCGTTCAAACGATAAGCCAACCGAAATAACTGCTAGTATGTATCGTTCGCTTATTTGGCATAGTGATATTTATAAAGACGATGAATTTCTACATACCGCACAAAGCTACTTTAGCGATGGCAAAATTGATACGCGTGAATACAGTAAACTAACTAGCCTGGCAAGCAAAACTGCTGGCCCAATCATCTACATTCAAGAAACAGATGAGCAGTTGTGGCACGCTAGGCTAACTTACAAAAAATACCTTGAAGAGAAAACGGTCGAACGACTGGCAAGTTTACATTGATGAAAACTGCTTGATCAGCGTGCTAAGCTCAACAATGGTGGGCTTACCGCTGAGGTAATTAGTATCAAGGTGGTAACTATTGCCAAGCCAATAGGGCTTTTTGGTTGTGTTATGACCATGCACTGAAAAGTCGATACTTGGATTTATTAAAGGTTTTTTCGCTTTGGTTAAGCTCCTATCCCAAAGCAAAGTGCCAATCGCTTGTTGTCTATCTTGAGTAGGATTTTGCCAATCCCAATCCGCATGTGTTGTATGTGATAAACCAACTTTAATTTTGCCGTATTCAACATAGTAAGAAAGCGGGCATTTAAGTAGCTGCTTACAGACAAATGCGAGCTCTTCATCGGTTGCATCTAAATGCCAACGGCCGCCATTCTCAACCCATAAACGGTAGTAACTTTTATCGCCTGCAAGTAAAGACTCAAGCAACATATGCTCGTGGTTACCAAGGCACATATGTACACCAAGCTCTTTAAAACGAGAAAGTAACGCAATGCTGTGCTCCCCCCGGTCAATCACATCACCCAGTGAAAACAAAATATCTTCGCTTGGATTAAAATTAACAGAGCAAAGCGCCTGTTCAAATTGAGTCAAATCTGCATCTAAATCGCCAATAACAAATACACGTTTACTTTCATTAATTTGCATCTTAACTTGAATTGGGTTTTGCGAGGCAAGAGAGCTTTTAACTAAATTCAAAATACATTCCTTTAAGCAGCTAATAATTTAAGACTATCATAACTCTTTGCTATTTGAGCACTGGGTGGTTATTATCTAGCCTCACTTTTTAGGAGTTACCGCCAACATGAACAACTAAACCTGTTATCCAATTTCATTTTAATCTTTTTGGACCAACAGGGTTAGTAGGCGTTGCTCACTATCACTTTTATAATATTACTTTTCGCGTGATCAAGCGCTTATGCCCCTGTAATACAGGAGGCACTATGCCACAACTTCAAGCTTTTAATTTATGTTACCAACATGGCAATGGCGATGTTGTATTTAACGACCTTTCATTTTCACTCACTGCTAAAGTCACTGCTTTAGTCGGCAGGAACGGCTGCGGTAAATCTATATTAGCGTCAATACTTACTAAGCAAAAAGAGCCTAGCTCTGGTACGGTTGTTCGTAATTCAACCCTCGGTTTTTATAAGCAAATGAACGATGTAAATCAGGCTGATAACCAAACAATTGCTGAGGCTATTGGGCTAGAGCCTGTGTTTAATGCCCTCGATGCGATAAACCAAGGGCAAGTTACAGAGCAAAACTTAACTTTGCTTGAAGGTAACTGGGACTTACTAGAGCGCTTTAATGCAGAACTTGTAAGGCTTAGCATAAACAACAAAACCCCAAACTCATTAAGCAAATATTTAAGTGGCGGTCATCTTAGTCAATTAAAGCTTTGGGCACTATTTACCTGCATAAAGCCCGATATTTTAATACTGGATGAGCCATCAAACCACCTAGATGCAAAAGGTAAAAGCTGGCTGATAAAGCAAATACACAACTTTAAAAGCCAATTATTATTAATAAGTCACGATCAAGAATTATTAGAACATGCCCATGAAGTTTGGGAGCTAACAACCCTTGGCTTAACACAATATGGTATGCATTTTTTTGAGTACCAGACTCAAAAGCAACAGCAAGTTACTGCACTTGCAAACAAATTAAATCACGTTGTTAAACAGCAAAGTAAGCTCAAGGTAGCAGAGCAACTACAAAAGCAAAAAACACAAAAACGTGCAGGTCAGGGCACCGCTCTCAGAAAATCAGGCAGCCAGCCTAAAGTGCTGATGGATGCTAAAAAAGATAAAGCCAGTGCCAATTTATCATCACAAAGTAAAAATACCGCTAAGCGAGAGGGTGAGCTCACTCGTAATAAGCAACAACTTTCTAGCAAGCTTGAACAAACTAAAGCGCAGCAATTTTATTTAGTGCAATCAGATACAGCTAAGCACCATAAAGTACTTAGCCTGGAGGATGTGGTATTAGCACATGGCACAAAAAAGCCGCTTAATTTTCAGGTGTTCAGTGATGATAAAATTCATTTAGCGGGCGCAAATGGCACTGGTAAATCAACCTTACTTAAAACGCTTATTTTCGACATACCAGTAAAAGCAGGGCAGTTACATTGCAATCAAGCACTCTATTATTTAGACCAACATTTTACATTAATAAACAACGAGCTAACCCTGCTTGAAAACGTGATGACTTACTGTAAAAACCTAGATGAAAGCACCACACGTACTCTACTTGCCAGTATTGGCTTTAGAAAAGACGCTGTTTTTAAACATGCCGCACTTTTAAGTGGCGGTGAAAAAATGAAGCTCGCCATGTGTATCGTCAGTAATATTGAAAGTACTGCATTCTTGTTACTCGATGAACCCGATAATCATCTTGATCTTGAGTCCAAACAGCTCTTGGCGCAGTCATTACAGAGCTTTAAAGGCGGGTTTATACTCGTAAGCCATGATGAATACTTTGTAGAAAGCATCGGCTGTAATAGGCAAATTGTATTATAAAATAGCCATTTATAAATAAGGGTGGTTGTAGGTGCCTTACAAGGAATGACTATGAATTTTACAGCCGCTTACCGCATTTTTACTGCTTTATTCATGCTGATAGTAACCATAGGTTTAGGCATGAAGCTGAATGGTTTTACTTCGGTGATCTATGTGTTCGTGCCGTTATTACTGATGCTAGTCAGTTCATTTATCCCATTTATTAAACAGCGAAAACTGCGTTTAATACTTTTAGCAGCCCCAATCGTTATTCTTTACTGCTTTGGCTTATATCCTTGGCTTACAAATTACCAAGAAGTCGCCGTTTCATCATCTACCTCAACCCTCGATTTTATCATCATCCCCGTATGGGCTACCCTATATGGAGCGGGTTTTGTGGTATTGCATGAAATAGCGCTGGGTGTTTCTAAGGCGTTTTATTGGGGGAAGTGAATTCAACTAATTAGAAAGATATTTACTAGTTTTGTTAACTTACTCTGAGTTTTGATGAAAGTTATTAAACTGATACATCAACCAACGTGAGGTGTTGGGTTTAGATGTAACGGGTTTAATTGAAGAGTATAGGGGCGTATAAAAGGTTGAAAAACTGATAGCTATGAATTAGCTTGTAGAAAAATAAGGAAGTTACAATGCAAGACTATGCCACTCAAATCCATGATCTTTTTGAAGATGACTCTTTTCCTCCAATTGTTGCTTTCTCTGGAAAATGGGGAATTGGTAAAACGTTTTATGTTCAAAATCACCTTACAACAGAGTTAGTTACAAAATACGACAAGAAAGTACACTACTTATCATTAATGGGGATTACATCGATAGAAGATTTTAAAGATCTTTTAGTATCCAAAGTTTATCTAGAAGAAAAACATGATAATACTGCAACAACAAAACTATTTGATCTATTTAGCTCTGTTGAAAAACACATAGGAGGTAATAACACTATTAGCAGTGTTATAAAAGGTTCAACTGGTGCAGTAAAACACTACATGTTGAAAAACATTGATGATGAAATTTTTATAATTGATGACATTGAGCGCCTTGAAGATAAGAGCCTAAAAAAAGCAATCATGGGTGAATGCTTAAATCTTTCAGAGAAAAGTGAAGATAAGAAAAATAAGTTTTTGTTTGTAACTGATTTAGATACTTTGAAAATCGAACAAACATATACAGAAAAAATCTTTTCGGAAGTGATTTCTTTTAATCCGACACCAGAAGATCTTTTCGAAATATTGCAAGAAAGCTTGTACCATTTAAAAGATAAACGAGCTGAAATCATTCATCAAATTGATTCCAAGAATTTAACAAATTTAAGAGTATTAAGTCGACTGTTTAAACGTTCAGAAGCATTGTTCTCCGAATTTAGTTCAGATTATGAATTAGATTTAGACGTTATAAAAAACAACATAATAGAAGATAGTTTTAAAGTTGCTAAACTTTTCTATATTGACAACAAAACAACTACTGAAATATCTCAACCAGCAAACAAGCACGAATCTATCCAGCTAAAGGTTAGGCATTCGTTTTTACTTAATGAAGACTTTATTAATTACTTTACTGGTTCTTATATAGACATTAAAAATATATTGGATCATGAAAACTTACCACTAAAAGGAAAACCATTAGATAAGTTGCTCTATCAGGAGCCTTATAGGCTCAGTGAAACCGATTTTAGTGAAGGTATTCGCGAACTTAAGACATATATTTTGAATGAGAAAGAAGTCCATCTTAAGAAATTTTTTGAATGTTGCTATTATCATGAATACCTAGTATCAAACGGTTACATTGAACAGGATAAAGACATCGAATATAACCAGATATCAAAAATAGCGGACCAAAAAAAGTTTCATAATTCTCCTAAGTTCCATAACTTAACTTTAAGCGATGAACGTTATAAAAACCTTTTCGAAGCTTATATTGGTAAGTTTAGTTATATAACAAATCAAGATGAACTGGATAAGCTATTTAGTTCAATGGAAAATTCATTTGCAAATTGTGAGTTATACGTTGGGAACTCTTACAAGTTAAGGCCTATATTGAACGAGTTTTCAGAAAAAGACTGGAGAACACTCTTTAATAATTGGACCTCTGAAGACATTGGTTGCTTCGGTGATTACTTATTTACGAGGTATGAAATAAATGAGTCTAAAAAAATATTTGAGAAAGAAAAAGGTACAATCAGGTTTTTGAAAAACTTAATAGATGAGTTATTAGAAACTGAACCTACAGGCTTAAAGAAAGGTTTACTTCATTATCTAAATAAAGCTTTAGAGCATTCACAAGACGTCCTAAACAACTAGGCTTGCATTTTCAATGCCTTTTCATTTTAACCTAATAACACACCCGCAAAACACAGCGCTGAAAACTACTTTACAGTGGAATGCCCCCTCTAAATTTATTTACTTAACGCATGACAAAAGCAGTGCATGCGCCATTTATTGAGTTAATAGCTCAGCTTATTGTGTCGGCCAATTCTAAAAACGAGCAGATTGCAATATCACGCCGTTGCCCGTTAAAAGATTTGCCAGCACTACGAAAAATACTCGTTAGCATGCCTGTTAAGTTAAAAATCTCAATTTAACCAAACATCATAATTAAAATAATAAACCATAAAAAAGCAGATAAGGGGGAGGGTATGGCAGTCGATGCAAACTAAATACCTAGCTTAAATTAAGTGGATAAACAGATAGTTTGAGTAGACTTTGATTTGGAAATTACATTAAGTTAAATTGACAGTTAACTATAAGGAAGAACAGAACACTAAGGATAGTTTTGAATAAATTCATAATTTTTCTCTTTTTATTGCCCCTCGCTATTATCTCTTTTGGTGCATCAGCAAACGCAGGAGTCCCTATGATTATGCTTGCAGTGCCTGTGTATTCGATCTCTTTGTTACCAATAATTGCTATTGAAGCAATATACCTTCAAAAGAGTTTAGATTTAACCAAAGGACTATCGGTGAAAATGGCATTTGTTTCAAATTTAGTATCTACGATTATAGGGGTTCCTTTAACTTGGGTAATTCTTGTTTTAATACAAGTGCTGACGGGCGGTGGCGCAGCGTATGGTGTGGATACATTTGTAGGTAAAATGTTAGCAGTAACGTGGCAAGCGCCTTGGTTAATCCCTTATGAATCTGACTTACATTGGATGATTTTATTTGCGGGGTTATTCCTACTTATTCCTTTTTATTTTGTATCATGGTGGTCTGAATTTTTAGTTTCAAAGAAAATTCTTGCAGATACAGTGCTTAGTAAAAATGACATTAAGATTAAAGTAAGGAATGCAAACCTAATAACATATAGTTTGTTGGCGTTTTGGCCAATTGGCTGGTATGTAGTTGGCTACGTATTAAAGTAATAGGCAATTCATGAAAGTCTAAAATTAATAAATCATTTGTACATTCAGAAATAGTAATTTCTTACAAAGCAATTGTTCACTCATTTTGATTAAGTCGTTACCAATGATATTAGGTGTCTAACTTACTTAAACCAAATCGTACAGCTATCCAATTTGAGCTTGCAGGGCATCTACGTGGCTTTCGTTATAATGAACAGTTTTTAGAAATAAATCATAATTAATGTACGTAAAGCTATAACGGTTACAGGTAATGAAAACAAAATTTGTTTAATATTTTTTTGGAAGCCATACAAGAAAGGCATTTCAAATCTAGGTTCGTAAAATTCACAGTTGTAGTCTTATTGAAATGAAGTAAGTTTGGTGAAAACTTACAAAGTAAAAATGAGAACTGCATAAAAAGCTATAAAACCGTGAAAACCCAAAGCAACCAAAAAAAGGGCTGAAAAACCTTAAAATCTAACGACTAATGAGCCTGCTTATAAAGATAAATATGCTATTTAACATAATATAAATTATAGGAAGTAAAGTGTCTCTACATAGCTATACCTATTCTCTGTGCATGTTAAGTCCAATACTAGACGGTATCGGACATTAAGGTGGTGTTTTATCATATTATTCATTTTATTAGTGCTTGTTTCTTGAGCTTAGTTATCTCATGACTTATATTAAAACTATCAACTTGAGATGTAACGATAAGATGTAAACGATATGGAATTTGTGAAGCCGTTAGAACCTATTCTGATAATCGATGATATGCAAGATATCCGCGACTATCTAAATCAAATTTTAACTGGTCTTGGTTTTGACGATATTTTAGAAAGTCGAGATTTTGAATCAGCTAAAACAGTTATTGAAGAAAAGTCGCCTAACGTTATCTTTCTAGATATTGAACTACCTAATACTGACGGTACAGAAATTCTTGAATACTTAAATGACCGCCATCCTCATACGCATGTTGTTATGTGCTCTGGCCATAATAGTCTTGAGAATGTGCAAAACACCTGGGAATTAGGTGCTAAAGGTTTTATCGCTAAACCATTCAACGCAAAAAAAGTCGACTCTGTTATGAAACGTCTAGAATTGATGGAAACCATAACAAATTAAGTAGTTTATGAATTCGACAATCCAACTCATTATCGATGACCTATCAACGGTCATTTTTGGTAAGCAACAACAAATCAAACTCGCCCTTACGTGTTTATTTAGTGAAGGCCACCTGTTAATTGAAGATTTACCAGGCATGGGAAAAACCACTTTATCTCATGCACTTGCCGCAGTTCTTGGCTTGTCGTATCAACGTATTCAATTTACTAGCGATTTATTGCCTTCTGATATTCTTGGTACAAACATCTTTGATGCTAAAGAACATAGTTTTTCTTTTCATCAAGGTCCGGTATTTAGCCAAGTTGTTTTAGGTGATGAAATTAACCGTGCAGGTCCTAAAACACAAAGTGCACTGTTAGAAGCAATGGAAGAAAAACAAGTGACGGTCGATTCGGTTAAACACGCCCTACCATCACCATTTTTTGTAATTGCTACGCAAAATCCAGTGCATCAATCTGGTACTTATCCGTTACCTGAGTCACAATTAGACCGCTTTTTTATGCGCATTAGTTTAGGGTTTCCTGATAAACACGCTGAGAAAAACCTCATTTTAGGCTTAAATAATCGTAATTATGACGACTTGCCTGTGCGCATTAACCCTGAGCAGCTTGCTGTTATTCAAAAAGAAATAAACACTGTAACGATAAGCAGCGCGGTGGTTGATTATATTCTTGAGCTTGTTGCGTTTACTCGCCAAGATAACCATTTTGTAAACCCATTATCACCAAGAGCCAGTATTGCGCTTGCCCGCGCTGCAAAGTCATGGGCGTATATTGAAGGTCGTGATTTTGTAATGCCTGAAGATGTACAAGCGGTTTTTCCAAGTGTGACTGATCACAGGCTTGGCTTAAATGCTGGTGACAGCGGCTATGCACTTAAACATGTGCCCGTAAGCTTATAAAACATGTTTAAGCGCCCTGCTTTTGTTAATCAATTTCGTCAGTCCGTTTTTAATAAGTTATTAAAAAACAAGCATAAAACTAACGAAATTGAGCTTCAGCATAAAACAATTTATGTATTACCCTCAAAACTTGGTGGGCAGTTTTTACTAATTGCCTTACTGAACTTTGTGATGGGCATTAACTATCAAAACAACTTGATTTTAGCCATGGCGTATTTAATGGTGGTTGTTTTAGTATTTGCGATACTCACCGGCTATAAAAATGTGCGAGGTTTGTCGGTTAAATACCAATCAGTTAATGAAAGTTATGCGCCAAAAGCCCCTTTTGCGCGTTTTCAAATTCACGCACGATCATACTGTGAGCTTATAAAACTGGTTAATGACAACCTTGAATCTGAAACTGTATCACTGCAAAACAAAGAGAAAAAGACCGTTGAAATAGTGCTTAAATGCTGTGAACGTGGTGCTTATGGCTTTGATAGAATTAAAATCATTAGCCACTTTCCATTTGGTTTAGTGTCTGTGTGGAGTTACATTGAACCAACCGAAACCGTGTATGTTTACCCACAACCTATCACCGCTGAAAAGCTTGATACTCAGCTCCATGACAATGTCGAACACGACGTTGATAACGCTCAAGTTAAAGCCGGAAGTGATGACTTTTATCAACTTACCCCTTTCGTACAAGGTACAGCACTTAATAAGGTATCGTGGAAACACTACGCTAAAACTCAGCAACTATTAACGAAAGAATTTACCAGTGATGCATCACAGGAATTAGCGCTTAATTTCAATATGTTAAGTGGCAATAATGAGCATAGATTAAGCCAGTTATGTTTTTTGGTTAATCAATTAACTGACCAACACATGGCGTTTTCGTTAACCTTACCCAATAAACACATTGCAAAAGGCCAAGGGATCAATCATCAAACAACCTGCTTGCAAGCATTAGCGGAGTTTTAAGTATGAATACGCCGCTTATAAATACTGTTTTATCACTGCTGTTTATTGTTATCAGTGGCTTTTTGTTTACTGAAGTACCTACTCCATTCTTAGCCATATTGGCTGGCCTGAGTTTTTTAAACCTGTTTTTAGGTAAGTTTTATAAAAAACTAAATGGGTTGGTGGCGAATATTTTGGCTGCGGTTTGCTTAGTTGCCTTATTTGTTCTGGTTGGTGTGGGCGATACCGTAAAGTTATTTGTCTCGATGATGCTACTTGCTAGTAGCTTTAAATTGCTGCAAGCGAAAACCGTTAAACAGTATCAAACTGTGTGTTTACTGGTGTTTTTTAACCTTTCAACGGTGTATTTGTTTCATCAAGGATTATTTGAAACCTTGATAGTCAGTGTACTTTATATTGTTAACTTCGCGGTACTAGGCTATTTAACTAGCCCTCAAAGCTTTAAGGCCGCTAACAAACAAAGTTTTAAAACCATACTACTAGCCTTACCCATAGCGGCGTTTTTGATTTTATTTTTACCTAAAATTCCAGCGTTTTGGCAGCTACCGGGGCCAAAGCTTGCTAAAACGGGGTTATCAGAGCAGGTTAACCCGTTTTCGATTGCGAAATTAGCAGAGTCAGATGACTTAGTTTTTCGGGTAGAACAACAGCCAGGGCAAACCTTACAAGCCCCCTATTACTGGCGCAGTCTTATTCATGATGAGTTTAATGGCAGTGAATGGTTAATATCGGACATTTTGAAATCGCAACAATATAACCCAATTCGCCGTACTATTACTCAAAGTAATGGTGTTAATTATCAGGTTATTGCAGAGCCTTCATCTTCTAATTGGCTTTTTGCAGTTGGCTTTGCGCAAAGTGATAATTCTGATGTGCACTCAACCTACAATGGTTTGTTAAAACGCAAAGGTAACTTAAACAAAAACATTAAATACGCGGTAACGAGTAGTGAGGCTATGCTGAGTCTAAATGACTTTGAGAAACGCTTATATACCCGCTTACCGAAAACAACTAATCCACAAACAACGGCACTGGCAAACCAGTTGGCTGCTGAGCATGAAAATGCGCAAGCTTACTTTAACGCACTACTTGATTACTTTAATCAGCAGCAGTTTGCTTACACATTAACACCTACACCCATGTATGGTGATAATACGTTAGACCAGTTTGTGTTTGATACCAAACGTGGCTTTTGTGGCCACTATGCCAGCACCGCTGCATTTATGTTTCGTGTTGCCGGTTACCCTGCCCGTGTTGTGTCGGGTTATTTAGGCGGAGAACAAACTAAAGCCGCTACGCTTAACATTTACCAATATGACGCCCACGCATGGGTCGAAGTATTCTTTGATGAAAAATGGCATATTTTTGATGCTACCGCTGTTGTTGCCCCGGAACGTTTAAACGGTTCGTTATCACAACTGGGGGATTTAAACGAAAGCTTTAACGACAATCTTAACTTTGGTCTAAAGCGTTGGAGCCACTTTAAAGCAATAAACTGGCTTAGAATTCACCTTGAAGAGCTCGACTATAAATGGACTAACTGGGTGCTTACGTTTGACCAAGAATCACAACAAAGTCTATTTGATTCTCTGTTTGGCAATAAGTCAGCATGGCTAACACCTTTAATTGTGTTAGGTACATTATTACTGAGCTTTACTGGCTATTTCTTATATAACAAACGCCCTATTCGAAGTAGAGAGCCGCTGGTTGATGACATCACTAAGCTTTATCTGTGGGCAAAAAAGCAAGGCATTGAGCTAGTTGATACCAACACACCACTACAAAATATTGCTTTAATTAAACAGCAAAAGCCTAGTACAGAGGCATATTTAAGTGAGTTTGAGCAAATAATCATCGAAGTACGTTATCAACAGCAATCATATAATCAAAATCGCAAAAACCGCGTACGAGTTCTGTTAAACTCTCTCAAAACAGCCAAATAGAGAACAATATGAATGCAGTAATTGTCGGCGTTATGTTGATGCTGATCCTGACACTTTGTCGAATTAATGTCATTGTGGCGATGACGGTAAGCGCAATTGTAGCGGGTTTGACCGCAGGCCTTGGTTTATCACAAACCGTTAATGCATTTAATGATGGCTTATCGGGCGGCGCTGAAATAGCACTGAGCTATGCGATGTTAGGTGCATTTGCGGTGGCTATTTCTAAGTCAGGTTTAACCCGTATTTTAGCGTCTAAGTTACTAAAGCAAGTAAACGACAATAGCCACAAAGGCGAAACGACGCTTAGTTATCTTATATTGAGTATTATTTTGTTGTGTGCGATCTCGTCGCAAAATTTGATACCCGTACATATTGCTTTTATACCAATTCTAATACCGCCCCTACTTGTTGTTTTTAACAAGTTACGCCTTGATAGACGTGCTATTGCGTGTATCTTAACCTTCGGCTTAGCCACCTCTTATATGGTGCTACCTTATGGTTTTGGTGGCATTTACTTATACTCGATACTACACAAGAACCTCACTGAAAATGGCTTAGAGATTGTTAATACTCAAGTGCCGATGGCAATGATCATTCCAGCCATTGGGATGTTATTTGGTTTATTGGTTGCGGTGTTTATATCTTATCGAAAACGCCGTAGTTACGAGTCTCACAGCCTAACAGAGCAACAGCAAGAGGTTGTCATTGAACAGCCTAAAAAGGTTTTAGCAGTGGGAATTACCGCCGTACTTTGTTCATTAGTGGCACAAAATATTAGTGGCTCTATGATCCTAGGTGGTCTTGTTGGGGTAGCTATATTTACCTTATTCGGTGTTGTAAAACTTGAACAAAACGGCGATGTATTTAGTAAAGGCATTGCTATGATGGCGATGATTGGCTTTATTATGATTTCGGCGCAAGGTTTTGCTTCAGTGATGAAAGCAACCGGTGATGTAGCTTCATTAGTTAGCTCTGCCGCAGGATTGATTGAAGGTAACAAGCCCCTTGCTGCTGCGTTAATTTTACTCGTTGGTCTATTAATCACCATGGGCATTGGTAGCTCGTTTTCGACGGTGCCAATTATAGCCACCTTGTTTGTGCCACTTTGTATGGAACTAAACTTTTCGGTCATGGCTACTGCAGCACTGGTTGGTACTGCTGGTGCGCTAGGAGATGCTGGCTCCCCTGCCTCTGATTCAACACTTGGCCCAACATCGGGCCTAAATGCAGATGGTCAACACGACCATATTTGGGACTCTGTCGTGCCTACTTTTATCCATTTTAATATTCCACTACTGATTGCTGGCTGGGTTGCGGCAATGGTGTTGTAAAATTAGCATTGTTTATTTTAAAGCCCCAATTTGGGGCTTTTTTATTGGCTGAATAAAATACGTAAAGCACGATTTAAATCATGAAATCTGATTGGTTTAGTGAGAACTTTGTCCATTCCTGCTTCTAAGCAAGCGCTCTTATCTTGTTTAGAAGCATTTGCAGTTAATGCCACAATAGGTATGGTGAGGTTTAGTTTTTCGCGCATGTACTTAGTTGCACTTATTCCATCCATAATCGGCATCATCATATCCATAAGAACCAAATCAAAAGTACTTGCTTGCACTTTTTCAATTGCCTGCTGGCCGTTATCTGCAAGTGTTACATGATGGTTAAGTTTTTCTAGGAATGTCTTAATTAACACCTGATTCGTTTTATTATCTTCTGTTACTAAAATAGAAATCGGCTCAAGTGACTGTTCTTGTTCCTGTGTGTGAGTGGTCTCTTTTACCAAGGTAAAGGGTATCACTATCGTAAATTTAGTGCCTACGTTAGGCTCACTAACAACAGTGATAGTTCCTTTCATAAGATCGACCAGACTTTTTGTAATACTCAGCCCAAGACCTATCCCTTCAGCTTCCTGTTTACGCCATCATCATGTTGTTTGAAAGCGTCATAGATTGTCTCAAGTTGAGACTGAGACATACCTTGCCCTGTATCTGAGATCTCAAAAATAAGTTCTTTTTCGTTACTATCAACTTTAAAATTAACAGTACCAACTTTAGTAAATTTAATCGCATTATCTAAAATATTAAATAGGATCTGTCCAACGCGAGCACTATCTATATCGATAGTTTTGGGTAATCCCATTTTTATTTCAGATGAAAAAATAACGCCCGTGCTTTGGCTTGTTTCTAAGAATTGAGAAGCGATATTTTTAACCAATGTATAAATGTCTGTCGCTTTGACATCAAGTTGCAGTGAGCCACTTTCGATTTTTGAAAAATCTAAAACATCGCTTATCAGATCTAGAAGAAGGTCTGCACTAGTATTAGCGTAATTTAACCACCTACTCTGTTTTTCATTTAACTCAGAGTCAGCGAGTAGTTCTAACATGCCAACAATGGCGTTCATTGGGGTTCTTATTTCATGCGACATAACAGTTAAAAATTGCGATTTTGCAAGACTGGCTTCTTCAGCCTTGTTCTTCGCTAGATTAAGTGCATACTCTCTATCTTTATTTACTGTTATATCTTTTGCAATACCCATATAGCCTTTGAAATGACCATTTGCATCATATTGCGGTTTACCACTAAAAGACACCCAAGCTTGAGGTGATGAATTTATCTCAAATTCAAAATCTATAAATTCATTTTGTTCTGACAATAAGTGTTTAAATTGAGACCACTTTTTTAACTGCGTTTGTTCATGTTCAGTTATTACATCGTCAAATGTTTTATTCAGGAAATGCCTTTTGTATAGATTGTTTGCTTCGTTTGAGGTTAATACGTTTGTAAACAGATTATTTTCTGTGGTTTTCCAAAACCATTCACTGGCAAAGTCATTAAATAGATTTGAAAGCTCAGCTAAACGGCTTAATAGTGAAGTCGAATGAAATTTTTGCCTGTTAAGCCTCGTTTGATGTTCTAATTGATGTGCAACTTGTTGAAGTAAAATTTGTAATGGCATTGATTCAAGTTCGTTAAAACAAGCTCCTGGTTCAATAGATAAAAATACCAGGCATTGAGCTTTACCAAATCCTGTTTTTACTTGAAAGACTAAAGCACTCTCTACATTGCTTGGGGTTCTAAACATGCTGCTATTGTTAATCTCAATCCATAACATTGAGTCATCAATCAAAGCATCAATAAACAATGTTTCTTCAAAATCGAAATACTTCATAGTACGCATTTCGACTGATGCTTTATTGTTTTCAATATTAATTAAACAAAGCTCATTAAAACTAAAATAAGGATTAAGTAAAACTTGAAGTTCTTTTTTAACAGTTTGATTTTCTGTTATTCCATTAAACTGTCTTAGCACAATTGGTAATTGCTCTAAGTTAATACCCGCCATGGCTTTTCCTATCAAAAATTGCATCGCATAATGCAAATATAGAAAAAAGAATTAGATTCATCCATATATTTTTTAAAAAATTATCGATATTTCATCATATTAGCTAAATCTTAAAAATGGTATGCCTTATGCTTTTAATTGGTATGAACTAATTAGGGTGAATCAAATGAAAATTGTATGTATTGGTGGTGGCCACGGCTTATCTCATATGCTTAGTGCAATTAGACCACATTGCGCAGAACTTACTGCAATTGTCGCAACAACTGATAATGGTGGTAGTACAGGAAAACTAAGAAATAGTCAGGGGGGCGTTGCTTTAGGTGATATAAGACGTTGTTGCCTACAACTTGCCGATGATGACTCATTAGTACATAAAGTATTTCACCATCGCTTTGAAGGCGGTGAGTTAGATGGTCATAGTTTAGGTAATTTAACACTGCTAGGGTTATCACAACAAACTAACTCTGCGACTCAGGCAATTGCTTGGTTCAATGCGATGTTGGGCAATTCTGAAACCATTTTGCCAATGTCTGATGAGCCAACCGATTTATTAGCTGTTTTACCAAACGGTGAAAAAATTATTGGTGAATGCCAGATAGACTCGCTAACTCAGTTACCTGAATATGTCACTCTATCTCAAAATGTAAATGCGGCTCCAGGTGCTGTTGAAGCAATACATAATGCTGACTTAATTTTAATTGGTCCTGGTAGCCTAATAACCAGTGTTATGCCAGCTATGCTTGTAGAAGATATCGCTCAAGCAATTAACATGACTTCAGCGTGTCGAGTGTTTATAGAAAATATTGCAAAAGAAACAAGTGTAATTAAATCATTAGATTTAAAACCCGTTGATTGGCTTGAAAGTATGCTGGGATATTCATTTTGTGATTTAAGTATTTCACACGACGCACTTAGCGAAATTGTTTCACATTTTGATGATGTGATTAGAACACCAAATCAGCAACATGATATTGAACAACTTAGTACAGTTTTTGGTGAGATACTTAAAATGCCATTAATTTTGGAGGCTGATAAATCAAGCCGAACTGATCAAGCTATTTCCATGCTTTAGTGTTAGTG
Organism: Pseudoalteromonas sp. BZK2; assembly: GCF_014349195.1. Taxonomy (NCBI): domain Bacteria; kingdom Pseudomonadati; phylum Pseudomonadota; class Gammaproteobacteria; order Alteromonadales; family Pseudoalteromonadaceae; genus Pseudoalteromonas; species Pseudoalteromonas sp. BZK2. The sequence goes on from NZ_JACSOG010000004.1 coordinate 100,511, forward strand.
AAAATTGGTCTTGCAGTGTCTCGATTAAATCATGCAATTCATGATCGAATTGTTCAGCTTTGGCTTTGTGCTCAATTTGTTCAGCAATAGAACCTACAGAAAGCGCGCCATAGCTTCGGCTACTGCTTTTCAGACTATGAGCATTTAAAGAAATAGTTGCTTGTTTTGTTGTATCAGCAATATCGTTAACAATTTGTGTGGATTCAGTGAGGTACACTTGTAGTAGCTGTTTTGCTAGGTCTTCACCAACATCCTGTTGCAATTGTGCAAATGTAGCAGTATCTATCATGTTTTTTCCTTGGAGTAGATATGAAGTACAGTGTTATTTTATTTGTAGATTCAAGCATCATTGGCGGCATCGAAAGCCATATCATCGCCCTATGCAATTTGCTTGAACAATATAATATTAAAAGCTCAGTTTTGTTTTATCAAGATCATAATAACATCGCATTTTACAATCGTTTAGATAATGCAAATATTGACTACCAATTTGCGGGCGGAAGTTTTTTTGATTTTTACAAAATTATCAAAGGGTTACCATCTAGTTCGTTACTTCATACTCATGGTTATAAAGCAAGTATATTAGGCAAGCTCGCTTGCTTAATGCAAAATCGCCGTTGTATATCTACTTACCATGCCGGTGAGCAAGGTCAGGGACTCGTTTATCTATATAACAGGCTTGATAAGCTTTTAAGCTACTTTTCATTTAATTTTGCCGTTTCAGATATTCTTTCAAAACAGATTTACAAAGCAGAACTACTGGAAAACTTTATCAGTTTGAATAATAAATCTAAGCACTCAATAAACATTGAGAGAGAGCCAATTAACGTTGGCTTTGTTGGCCGCTTATCTTACGAGAAAGCCCCTGATATATTTATTGAGACTGCTAAACAGTTTTCATCTGAATATCTTAATTTTCATATGTTTGGTGATGGACCAATGGCAAGTGAATTAGATTTAACAGCAATAACTTATCATGGACAATGTGAGCCAGAACAAATATGGCCACATTTAGATGTATTGGTTGTTTGTTCAAGGGCTGAAGGTTTACCTATGGTTGTTCTTGAAGCAATGTCTAATGGTGTACTAGTGATTTCTGCACCTGTTGGCCAACTTGTTAAAATCATTGAGCATTTAAAAAATGGCTTACTAATGACTGATTCAAGCACTGATGCATTAGTAAAGCAATTAAATTACTTACGATCACTCAGTGCTGAGCAAAAGCGCAATATGCTCAAAAAAGCTAAGCAATTAGTTGAGCAACGTTTTTCAGGTAAACAGCAATTTGAACAATTAAATAAGGCTTATACCGCTAGCTTACCTGCATTTCCTCCCAACTCTTGATTTTTCTGTAAAGTGTTGAAGGACTCACATCTAACAAGGCCGCTGCTTTTGGAATATTGTTATCACAAGCATCGATAGACTGTTCTATATAGCGTTTTTCAACTAACCAAAGGGGTTCTATATCTGACTGAGAAAACTCTGCTGGTTTTTCATCAATTGAAATTATTTCTGAAGATATAGGCGTACTATCCTCAAATTGTGTTTTAACCCTATGACTTGGTTCAGAAGCTGCCGTATCGACTGACTGGTTTTGGCTATGAGGTAAAGCAGGGATCATATTTGTTTCTATATAATCCTCATTGTGAAGTACGAGAATATTTCTAATTGTATTTTCTAGCTGTCGAACATTACCCGGCCAACTGTATTTTAAAAACATGTTTTTAACAGCATCAGACATGCCCCTGTAACTACGCCCTTCCTCTTTACTAATTTTTTTGAATAAGGCATCTGCTATCTCAATAACGTCTCTGCCACGTTGATCAAGAGGTGGTAAAGTGACAGGAATAACATGTAAACGATAATATAGATCCTCGCGGAAACGCCCTTCTTTAACCTCAAGCAAAGGATCACGATTTGTTGCACAAACAAAACGTACATCAACTTTAACCTCTTTTTCACTCCCTACTTGCTGATAACAACCAGTTTGAATAAAGCGCAAGAGTTTACTCTGAAGATTAATATCCATTTCGCAGAGCTCATCTAAAAATAAAGTTCCTCCATCAGCTTGGCCGGCAGCCCCTTCACGGTTTGCAATGGCCCCTGTAAATGCGCCTTTTAAATGTCCAAAAATCTCACTTTCAATTAAATCTTTAGGAATTGCGGCACAATTCAAAGCAACAAAGGGTTTATTTGCACGCGGAGATGCTAGGTGCACTGCACGGGCACATAATTCTTTTCCTGTACCACTTTCACCAGTAATAAAAACGGTTGCTTTGCTTGCTGAGGCAGATTTAATAATTTGGTAAACAGATTGCATTTCAGCAGAGCTGCCAATCAAATCAAAGTACTGTCCATTCTCATAGGTACTTTTGTATGTTTTTACGGTTTGCTTTAAGTCTTTTAGTTTTAATCCGTTATTAACAGTTATCCGAAAACGATCCGCTTCAATGGGTTTTTCTAAAAAGTCACTCGCACCTAATTTAATTGCTTTAATGGCCATTTCTTTTGTTGCATGGCCTGTTAAGACAATTACCTGCGGAGAGTTCTCAGCATTTAATGATGATAAAATATCAAGGCCATTCATATCCGGCAGCATGACATCTAATATGATCAGGTCTGGTTGAAATTCTTCTAAAGCAGCTATCGCCTGCTCGCCGGTGTAAGCGATGCGCGTATTTACACCCGTGGGTATTAAGTATGACTGGTACATTAAAGCCAGTGACTCAGTATCTTCAACAATGAGAATTTTAGGTGGCATTGGTATGTCCTTATTTTAATAGCTGTTGAGATAAAGTGATTATGATACAAAACCTTACTAATAGCTTAGTGTGAAATCGCTCAGTTTGTAAACTCAAACTTTAGTGTTTGTTGATCACAATGAGTGATGCATCATCAACTTCTTCAGATAACTTCACTTGACTGGCTTGCCATAAACCATATGCAAAATCTTCATTGTAGAGTTTGTTTGCGTTTAATTTCGATACTATTTGATCCACTTCATCTAAGTGCTGGTTATCTAACCAACCATCTGTAAAGATTAATATGTGCTCAACCTCAGCTAGTTCATATTGGTAATGCTTAAATTGATGTTGATCATTAAGGCCAAGCAAAGGATCTGTGCCAACTAGCTGCTCTAAACGGCCTTGTTTATTAATAACACAAGGCGCAGGATGACCCGCATTGAACCAATGTAAACGATTATCTTCGATATAAATTATCAACAAGGTTACTAAGCTTGATTTACATAAGCGCTGCTCAGATAGGGCTCTATTCAACATAGGTAGTACGGTCTCTAAAGGGATCTCTGTTGCTAAACAACCACTTAAAAAACCTTTAATAGCAAAGCTCTCTTTTAAAGCGACTAGACCATGTCCCATCATATCGCCAATTACCACGGCGTTGCTATGCTGGTGGGGATACAAACAAAAATCTCCCCCCATTTGGCTTATAATTGAGCCAAAATTATAAGCGTTATACGTTTCTAGCTCACGTTTGGTTGGCGCTCTTTCCTCATTAACAAAGTACTTTAAAGCAGAGAACCGATGAACAATTCTTTCAATACTTTGCAGTAATCTAGTTTTGGTAACAGGTTTAACTAGATAATCATCAACGCCGAGCATATTAATTCTTTTTATCAACTCTTCACTGTCATCCCCCGTGAGCATAACAACTGATAAATTAATTTTTAGATTTGACTGGTTTAGTCGTTTTAATAGCGGCTCACTCGTACCATTTTTAAGCTTGTGGTCTAACAGTAAAATCGTCGCACCTGAGGTAAGGATCTCTTGCCAACCTGATTCAATGTCTTCGCAACAAATTACTTGAAAATGTTCAGATAAATAGGCTTTAAGCAGAGCCAATTGTGACTTATCATCATCAATGTATATCAATGTTGGCCGCTTATCGATATTGTTTAAACAGAAAGAAAATGTATTAAATTGATGATGAGTATTATAGCTAGCATTAGGAAAATAATGCTTGATAAGCGCAACCCCCATCCCCCCTTCAACAAGCTCACCGCTGTCTATTTCCCAATTTGATGAGTGATTATTAAAAATATCATAACTTTTAAATGAATCTTTAAATTCAATTCGTAACTGCTGGTTTGATACTTTAAATATACTAAATAACAAAGGCTTATCATTTTTCTTTGTGTGGCGTAGTAAATTAGTTAAATACTCGGTTGCTACAAGGCCTGCAGCATCAATGTCTTGGTGCTTGACACTAATTGCAGTAAGGATATGTTTTAAAACATGCCGTATCTCACTCACTATCGGCCAATCTAGCGTATAACTCTTTTGATAAAGGCAGTCCATTTGTCTCTCAATATGCAGTAAACAACCAACGTTGTTTAATTATTTTATTTATTAGGTAATTAGAAAGTTTAGGCCATTTATGTTGGCGCGTTTTAAGTGACTCAATCAAACGTGTACCCAGTGGAGCAAAGTTATGCTGTGCGACTACAATTTTAATCTCAGTCAATCCTGCTTGCTCTAGATTTGTAATGCCATGGCACAGTGCTTCTTCATCATTTAAACCTAATGAAACAGTCAAAAATGTCATGTCAGTACATAAGCTTAGCGCATGTAATGGTACATTGCCTCGATTACACTTAAGTGCTGGGCTCATATCAATAAACACATAGTCATATTCTTGTTTTATTCGTTCAATTGCATCGTTTAGGATTGATTTGTTTTTAACTGATTCCAGCTCATTTAGATGCTGCATAGTTAAAATATCAACGTGATCTGTGCTAATAATATTTAATTGACAACTTATATCACTAAAGCACCATGGCCCAATGTCAGTACTTTGGTTCTGATCAAGTTTAAAAGGCGAAATTGGGTTCAAATCAATGATCAAAACTTTTTTTGATTGATTGCATAGTCTTGTTGCAACGCTAGTACATAAGGAAGTTGACCCCTCACTTCCTGTTAAAGATATAAAACAAATACAGCGAGCTTTAAGGTTATCAATTTCATTACAAACTGCTTCAAGCTCTTGGTATTGAGAAGGTATCATTTTCATAGGCCCACCACTAAAGCGATTACTGTTATGAAGTCGAGAAAGTTAGATTTAAATTGGCTAATCAAATCCTGACCTTTATCTGGCACATAAAGCGTATCGCCGGCACGTAACACAGGGATATACGCTGAATTCGGATTCTTAACAAACTCTTCTAAATCAAATACACGAGACTGCTCTTTACAGCATGAATGATTAACCACCACAATTTTGTCTATGAGTGCAGAGCTTGATGGACCGCCTGCTTCTGCTAGTACGTCAAGTACCGTCATAGTGTCATCAAAGCTGTAACGACCAGGCTTTTCAACAGCCCCCATAATACGCACTACTTGCTCTTTAGGGGTACGTAACCAATCTTTATCTTTTTCAGGAATGTAGATGGTATCGCCTGGTAAAACGTGTGGAAAGAGTGTTTCATCGCCTGTTTCAAAATAAAGTGCGAGGTTTAACTTACTAACCTTTGCAGTGTTTCCATTACGATGGGTAATACGAATATTACGTAAATCTGCATTATCTGTAGGACCATCAGCCGCGGCTAAAATATCAATAAAATGCATATTGGTATTAAATGCATAGCGGCCTGGAGAACCAACTTGACCCATTATATAAATAGATTTACTTGATTCTTGGCGGATCCATTGCGATTTATTATCAGCAGGATCAACTGGCAGTTCCTCAACAATGATAGTGTCGCCAGCAATCAAGTTGGGTAATTCATAGTTTCCTGCATCATTAATTGTATACTGCTCTAAATCGAAACGTTTAGTGACTTCACCGTTACGAACGATCTTTATATCATTGATATTTGCGCCTTTAGTTGGCCCGCCTGCATGCGCAAGTAAATCTGTGAAATCCATTTCGGGACTCCATTCATAACGGCCCGGTGATTGGATTGCGCCGATAATTTTAATTGCGCGTTTTGGTGGCACTTTCAACCAACTTTTTTCATTTTGGTCAGTCTTTTCTGGAACAAAAATCACATCTCCTGGGTTTAAGTTAGGCACTTTTACAGTCACAATTCCTTCACTGTAGCCTTGCAGATCGAATAAAATACTTTCGCCCGATGGCGTTAAAATCTTAATCTGGCGAGTTTCTGCAAAGCGAGTCGGCCCGCCGGCATTCGCAAGAATATCTAAAAAGCTGGTACTATCGCCGGCCTCATAAGCGCCCGGCTTTTGTACTTCACCCATGATGTAGACGGTACGTGATGTAGTGTTTACATCATCAACCATGATAGGCACGTAAATCGTAGAACCAGCTTTTAGTGCAGGCATTGTATCGTTGTTAGGTTTATCCAAATACGCTTTTAGGTCAAAAACAACAGGTGTTTTGTCTACGATAACGCGAATTTTGGTTACATCTGCGTAGCGAGTTACGCCTTCAGCTCGCATCAATGCATCTAATACACTCATATTTTCTTTGAATGAAAAACTACCTGGATTGTGGACTTCACCAAGTAAGGTGATTGCACTGTTATCGCTGGCATCACCGGATGCACTTAATGTTTGCGCATCAAAATCGATTTGTACATTGCCTAATAGTGGTGATACAGGTACGAATACTGTGTCGGCACTTTGTAATTGGGGTAATAAGTCAATGTTGCCTGAATCTAAATAGGCTTTGTAATTGAATTCTATTACATCGTTACCGCGACGAATTTGTAGTCTGTCTAGCTGTGCCCCTGGTTTCAAGCCACCTGCACGTGCAATGACCATTTGGATATTACCATCACGGGGAATACTGACTTGAGATGGGTCGTTCACATAACCCATAACATTAATAAAAATATCTCTAGAACGAATTTCGACATAAAAATCGTCCATCGCAACATAGACTTCGCTTAATGCAGCACGTAGTTGCTGTTCAATTTCAGCAAGTTCAGCGCCAGTTACTTTAATCTTACCAAGCTCAGGTAAAGTGATGGTGCCATCTTTGGCAACTTCAAATGGTTCATCGAACTCTACTTCACCCGGTAAGTATAAATATATTTTGTTTCCGACTTGAACTTGCTCTGCAACAGCGAGTGTTGAGAACATAAGTAAGCATATTAAAATTAATTGTTTCATATTATTGCCCCTTAGGACCATTTAAAACTTTGGTCCAACTGGATAATGCATGTACTTTTTTGTTCGTATCTTTGTCAGTAATATCAATAACTATCGCTTCTACACGTCTATCTGAGTGGCGTTTAGCATTTGAGTCAGGCTCATTGCTATAAGGTGATAAACTACCTTGTGTGAGCGTTGTAATTGTAGCTGGATTAACCCCGTAAATTCCTAACCAATGTTTAACCGTCTCTGCACGTTTCAATGCTAATTCATAGTTATTGGTTTGTTGCCCGCTAATATCTGTATGCCCTACTAGTAATAAATTGATTTTATCTACTTGTTTTATTAAGTCAGCCGCTTGTGATAAGCGAGAGATGTATTTAGGTGTTACTTGAAAGTCATTAAAAGAGAATTGATTGTCACTATTTAGCAGCTCAGTGATCTGCTCTTTCAATGATGCAGTCATCACCTGCTCATTTTCCGTTGGGCCAGCACATTGCGTCATCGCATTAACTGTTTCAAAGTGTTTTGATAACTGGTTTAGGCCGTGGTAATGGATCAAAAGATCATGCTCTGCGTCTTCCCACATTTGGGCTGCGATTAAACGACGTATACGATTTTCATAAATTTGAGCTTTAAGCAATTGAGCGGGCATACATTGTTTGATGCCTTGAGCTTTCAACAAATCTAATTTCAAAACGTGATGTTCAAACTCACTCAAAACCACTGTTTCTTGTGTATCGTAAATAAGCTCATTTTGTTCATCGGTTAATGGGTAATTTTGGTATTTTTCGGCCCAGCCTCCTTGTCCTTCATCAGGCCAAGAAGCACATCCGCCAATTATAATCAGTAAAACTGTTATTAGTATGTGCTTCATAACTCACCTCACGCGATGTCAGCTTGCTCAATGAATGGGATGGTTTTATCTACTCTTAGTAAACTCATTAATTTATGTGGTTGACCTGAAACGTTCAGTAAAGAAAGCGTTTGGCCTTTTTTCTCAATTCGTTTATATAAAAATACCATGGCACCAATACCTGAGGAGTCGATGAAGCTGGTGTCACTAAAATCCAGAACCACATTTAATTGTTCACTCGTGGCTACCGTTTCGAACTGATCTTTGAAGCTATCGACTGCTAAGCCAGAGAAATCATTTGGTAAGGTGATGAATGTGGTATTTGCATCAGATTTAGTTGTATTAGTCATGATTTTCTACCTTTAATATGGTTTGGTTAATCTTACTGTTACAACTTAAATGCCAGAATATAAGATATTGATAATTTTAAGTTTTTATTTACTTTGTGCATAATGCAATTAATTTATAGGAATTAATTTGCATTATGCAACTGATTTTGACCATAAAACTATTGGCCTTTTCCTGTAAAAACAACCATTAGCGTTTTGACAATTATTGAGCATTCTAATTTTAGCCATGCTAATGGCGTAGACATACTAAGTGAATAGGCATAATCCCAACCAATTTTACTGCGAGCATCTTCTATTGATTCGTCGTAGCCATTCATTACTTGGGCAAGACCCGAAATACCAGGTTTTACGCCATAAGTTCGTTGACAAAAATAGGGGATATTTTTTTCTAACTTTGCATAGAACACTGGACGCTCTGGTCTTGGACCAATTAATGACATATCCCCTTTAAGAACGTTTATTAATTGCGGTAACTCATCAATACGCGTTTTTCTCATAAATCTGCCAATAGGAGTAATTCGTGGATCATCCTTACTCGCCCATACGGCACCTGATTTTAATTCAGCATCAACAACCATAGAGCGAAACTTATATACATTAAATAATTTGACAAAGTCATCTGAGCTTTCACCGACACGAAGTTGGCTAAAAATAATCGGGCCTTTAGAAGTCAATTTAATTGCGATAGCGGCAAATAAACAAATGGGCCAAACGAGAGCTATTGCAACTAACGCACCGATAACATCACAGCCACGCTTTATAACCTTCACAAGCGACTTACCAGATATCTCATAAGAAGAACGATTCACATTGTTATCCCTCACACGTCGCCAAGGGGCATTAAAGTACCCTAGCTCGTAGCGTATAATTCCATATAAAGACAGAAAATAACTGTTTAAAATATAGTTTGTTTTATCTAAAACAGGTACGCGCATTTTAATATTAAAAACACTCTTTAACAGCTCAACACCGTGTAAGCTTAAAATACCTATGGCTAAAAACACTGCCCATGTGGTTTTCATGAATGCAGCTTCGAATAAAATACACAAGTAGATACACGCTAAGATAATCGGCATCACACCGCGTAGTACTTTATGCGAAAAAAAGTTTAAACTCGTCCAACCAAGCTGAGGCTTTAGAAGCTGTTTTAGGGACTTAATTTGTTGCCAATTCCCTGCTCCAAGGCGGATACGACGTTTGTAGTCTTCTTGTTGTAAATCGCATTCACGCTCATAAATAACAACGTCTTCATCTAATACTGCCTTACCACCTTGTGCAAGCGCATTCATAGATAAAATAAAGTCATCATTAATAGTGTTATCATCAAGCTCTATTGCCGATGTTGAACGCATCGCAAACATGGCACCAGGCACACCAATTACTGCACCTAGCTCGGACTCAGATAGTTTTACCTGATTTTGATACTTCCAATATGCTTTTTGTGCATCTGGAGCCCTATCATCAAGTGTGTACACTCCCGTAGAAATTGCAACTTTTGGATTACTAAATTTATCGGCGACCTTATTTAAAGCATCAATGCTCAAAAGCGCGCTCACGTCAGTGAACAATAAAATATCATTTTGAAATTTAGCTAACCCCATTAATGTATTTAATCCATGCACTTTACCTTTGTTCTCTTCCCTGACATGGAAAAAACATTGCACACCATGGCTCAATAAAACACGTTGAGCCTCATAAGCTCTGTTTACCGTCGCATCTGTGCAACCATCAAAATAGACATATATGCTGTAATGATCATTGTCATATAACAATGAGGCTAAGTTATGTAACTTTTCTGCTATGTGGTCTTGTTCGTTATACGCGCACATTAAAATACCAATATTTGGCTGATAGGTTTTAGGGTCAGCCTTGCTATTTTTGTGTTTAGATTTGTGACTTTTTGCAGCCCAATTAACCATGATTGGATATCCAACATGGTGGTAAATTGCAACGAATACTAATACTAAAAATACGATACTGAAAATTGTCATCATAGCCTCCCATCACGCTAACGCTGTGTATAAATTGTCATATTGACTGCTCATGGTCCGTGCATCAGCAACAGCAATAGCATGATGACGAATAGGATTTCCGTTTGGTAATTGCAAAGTACGTAATATTGCAGGGGCAATTAGCTTGTAGTTATTTGCTGCAATCAACTCCCCCTCTTTATCAGTTACAACTTCGTGAATACCACCTACATCAGATGCGACAATAGGTACTCCACATGCCATCGCTTCAATGATAGACAGGGGCAGACCTTCTCGTTTCGAGTAGAGACACATAACATCGATGCTAGAGTAAAAAACTCTCATGTCGTGTATGTTTCCTAAGAAATGTACTCGCGATTTTAAATCATAGCTTTCAACAGCTTTGTGGAGTAAATCTCTCTGGTCACCATCGCCTGCAAATACAAGGTGATAATTCTCAGGCAAATAAATGAGAGCATGTATTAAGTCTTTATGCCCTTTACCTTCAATTAGTCGGGCTGCACACCCGATCAACTGAACATTTTCTGGTAAGTTTAACTGCTGGCGTGCACATGATTTATCTATTGCTTTAAATTGCTCGCAATCAATACCATTTAAAATTGTCTGTTGAGGTATGATTGACGTTTTTGATTGAAACTCATTGGCTACGATGTTTGCATCTGCTACCCAATGAATATGTGTTAATAAGTTAAGAGCTCTGGTGAAAAAACGTTGCTTAATATTGTTTAAATACCAAGCATCATGAATAGTCGAAACATGGCGAATACGCTTAGTTGTTAATGAACACACAATACCAGCGTACAGTAATGGACCTATATGATGACTATGAATAATATCTATTTGCTGCTCTTTTATAAGCGCCTTTAATTTTTTTATAACCGAACCTTTAAAGCCAGGTGCTTTATTTAAACAAAAAACACTGCTTTTATAATTGCTAAGTTCCGGCCATTGTTTGATTGCTGACTCCTTATCACCTTCTAACGAGACGATGATGGTTGTTTGGCTATATTGACTATTCTTTAATAGCGTAATTGCCATTTTTTCTAGGCCGCCAACTTCTAAATGCTGTACTAAGTGCATTACCTTCATAAAGGTTCTCCTTCAATATGCTTGTTAGATGCACTGCTGTTTATAATTGGCAGGACAGTTACTACGTGTGCATTACTAAGCTTTTCAATAGTTTGAATATCTTTTAGATGGCTGTCGCAAAGTGAAGCAACAAATACACTTGCTCCACCTGTAAACATTCCAAGCACAACTCCAATCACGATTGTCATGACTAAAGAGGTATTGATTGGTTGCGTTGGGCTATAGGCGCGTTCAATTGTTTTTACTTTGTCTGGGCCTTCATATTTAACAAGTTTTCCTGTTACTTTTGCCATTTCGTATCGGCTTAACATATCTTTGTACAACGATTGTTTAACTTCGTAATCTCGTTCTAATTTTCTTAGCTGTTTTTCTACATCGCTGGTAATTAATAATCTCTCGCTTACCTCTTTTACCTGTTCTTCTAGCATTGCAAATTCTTGTTCCTGTTGAAGCAGGTTATTTTTAGCCTCTTCTAAGGCAAGCAGCTGAGAAACCAATACACTGGATTCTTTATTTTCACCCGAAGGCAAGGTATTAACCATTTGCCAAAGTTGATCTAAATTCGAGGTATCTAAATCTTCGCTTGATTCTAGTAATGACTGCTGACGCGCTTTTAAGTTTTTTAAAGTACGTGTTTTTTCAATAACTTTACTGTGCTTATCTGTATAACGAGTGCGCAGTAGACTTAATTCAGATTCTGTACGAATAATTTTTTCTTCTAACTTCCCTAGGATTGGATTAGCTTGCCCTACTTTATTTTTTAGTGCATTGAGCTTTGCTTTAGCACCAGAAAGAGCAATTAATTTCTGCTGTTTTTCCGATAATAATTTATCGAATGTTTCGCGGTTGCTATGTAAAACCGTTGGTAATGTATTGCTATTTTGGCTTTTAAATTTAGCAAGAGATTCTTCAGATACTTCTAACTCTTGGCGTAACCCTTCAAGTTGTTGAAAGAAAAATTGTTCTGACGTATCTAAAGAGGCTTTAGTTGGCGCAAGTAAGCGTTCAATAAATTTCTCTACCACTTTTTCAAGTACAGGTTTCATTTGACTTTGGTCGTGCCATATAAAGTTTATACGCACTAATTCATCGCCGATTAATGACAAAGAGAGAGCTTTAGAGAGCTTTTGATGAATTTCTTCAACTTGTTTTGGCGTTGCATCTTCTGCGATTAAATTAGTTTCCTTAGCGACAGCAATAAGTACTTTTCTGCTTATAACTAAAGTTCTAAGTGCTGCCATACGATCTGATAACTGAAATGAAAAAGACAGATCATCTAAGTACGGATTTAAAAGTGCAGATTCTTCAATCAAAATGGTTGCGTGGTTGGTATATTGTTTTTGAGCAGTCAGCCCCATGAAAATAACAACAAGAGGCACAATGCAAAACGGAATAATAAAAAGCTTAATACGCGTGTAAAGCGCATAAAGCCCTAAATATATTAATCGTTTGATCTGCTCTTTAACTAACATGGAGTTACCTATTGCTTTGCAATTTGCAAAAAAATGCAGTTATATTTGCATTTTGAAAAAAATAAATTGCGATAATTTCAATTAGTTATTCTGTTGCAGATCTTGTTCCAAAAATAAAAAAAGCTGCGTTAATGCAGCTTTTAATAGTTGAAGTTAACCAAGCCCTAGCTCATCACTTATTTGTAGCGCCTTAACTTGCCAACTGTGATTTTTTGCGTAATCAGCTTGAGTTTGTCGCCAATTAAGCTTTTGTTCATCGCTTATGCTAATGGCATAGTCCACACGCTCAATGAAGGCATTCATAGAGTCTGCGATCAGCACAGCCTCTTGATAGGGTCTCACTGCAGCAAAATTAGTTGAAACAATGGGGGTTCCTGTCGCTAGATACTCCTTAAGTTTAAGCGGATCGCATGCTCTAATTTGCGCGTTATCAACAAATGGGAGAATCGAGACATGCCAATGTTGAGAAAAAGTAGCAAGTTTATGGTGCTCTACTGCGGGTACATGGGACACATTGTTAAGGGATAATAATGAATCAAAGTTTTCAATAATGTTACCAATTAACATTATTTGGTATTGAGGCCGTTCAAGTGCCAGTTTTTGCAAAAGCTCTTTGTCGAGCCACGCATTTAAAGAACCATAAAAGCCAATAACCGGTTTATTTATATTACTAAGTTCAACTGCCTTCTGCTTTTTATTATTAAATAAATCAAAGTCAACACCATGAGATAACAGCTTAACTTTATGCTTTGGCATTTTGCTAGAAAGAAATTCACTTACTACATAAATAAGGTCGGCTTTAAGAATAAGCTCTCTCTCTAGTGGTTCAACCATTAAATGATCAACACCCGCTAAAGCCGAAAAGTCATCGCCACAATAATAAACAATCTTGTCTATGGGACGTAAATTAATAAGGTATATGGCAGTAGGAACACTAACCCAATAGATAATTGGTTCATTATCAACAAAAGGCTTTTTATTAAAAATCCATTTATTAAATGCTTTTACAAGCTTATTGTCATGCCAAGGTAAAATCGGCAAAGTATGATCTTTAAGTTTGCTGTGCTTGTCTGCAGATTCTTCAGTATGCCTCTTTTTCAACACTAAGGATTTTAGTTTGTAAAAAACTCTTTTTACATCAAGCAACTTTATTGTTGGCTTTCGCATACCGATTGAATTTATCCATACAATATCATGGCTTTTCGCTAATTCTTTAAAGATATGTTGAGTACTGCTTGGATGGCTTTGCCAATCTTCACCAAAAACGATAAATTTCATGACTCTGACTCCAGCTTCTTAACAACTTTTGCAGGGTTTCCAGCCACGATCGTATTTGCAGGTACATCTTTTGTAACAACACTACTTGCAGCAACTATTGCGCCCTTTCCTACTGTTACGCCAGCAAGGATTGTCACCCCCGTTCCAACCCAAGCCCCTTGCTCTATAATGATGTCTCCGACTTGCGAATCATCATCAGGCTCACCTAAAGCGCGCCTTTGCGAGTTTAAAGGATGGCCTGGAAAACCAGCTAGAAAAACCCGTCCAGCAAGCCTAACATCATCTTGCAGAACAATTTTACCAGCCACAGAGAATGAGTTTTGCCAACCAATATCGACATTGTTACCAATGATAAGTTGCGATTTGTTTAACCTATGACTACGACCACAAAAAGTGCTAATACCACTAATACGAGAATTATCTTGGCACGTTATATCTAGCTGCCCTAAAATTTGTGGCATACCAGAATAAAGATATAAATTACGTTTTGAACCTTTAATTTGGCTTTTAAAAATTGGCGTAAAATAGAAGATACGTAATAGTTCACTGAAAATTGTTTTAACAAGTAAATGCAGTTTGTATAGGCATGCATGGAAACCTGGTATTACAAACATTTGCGGATTGCGAATGAGTTTTGCAATTTGAAAAAGTGACTTTGCAAAAGGACTGTCACTTGATTTTAACCACTGTTTTAAATTCTCAGTCATAATGCCTTTCCTTTTGTTTATCTATAACAAGCTTTTCAAGAGCAATAGTTAACGCCAAGATGATGTATATAGGCCAAGTAAAAGCTTGAGTTAAAAAGGTTCCTGACACCATAAAGCCTATCAGCCCGCCTTTAAGTGCTTTCGCATTCACTGCTATTTTTTCATCGTTAAGCTGTTTATTAATCAAGAAAACACGGTTTAAACTTCGGTAAATACATGTGATCAGGGCAATGAATATAAACATCCCAACAATGCCTGTTTCGCCAAGTACTTGAAACCATGTACTGTGTACTGCATGATTCTTGCCATCCCAATGTGGACTATAGAAAAAATAATTCGCTACAAAATTATTTACACCTACCCCAGTCAATGGATTAGACAGCGCCATGTTAATTGCCGCATGCCAAGCATAGATACGGCCCATTGCAGACTCATCGACACCATCTTCATGAGCACCACCACTTTGTCTATCTGATATCCCTGCAAAAACAATCATCGCGAGCATTCCGACAGCACCTATACAACCAACAATGATTGGATTTTTAATTTTTTGATAGATAAAAAAGCTTAATACTGCTGCAATTCCCAGTAATCCCCCACGACTTTGAGTAGCAATAACGCCACTAATCGCAACTATTAGACAGATGAGTGCTATAAAACGTCTTATTTTATGGGCGCTACTATCAAAAACTTCAGCTGCAAGAAAAGACACTGGGAACATCATGACAAGTGATAAATCATTCGGGTCACCGAGTTGTGAGCGAAGTTCTCGCGAAATAGTCACACGAGTTCCTTCAACAAGACCGATCCCATTCATTTTATTACTTAAGGCTACAAGCGCGATGGCTGAGCCTGAAATCATAATACCAATGCGGATAACATTAAAATGTTGTAGAGAAGTCATCCACCATGAAATTGCAAACACCATTATGAGCACTTTAATCAACACACCTGACCAATACTCAAGCGCTAAACCACGGTTAGCCGCACTGAATACGCAAATAGTTAACCAAATAAACCAAGCAAAAAATATAAGGTGATTTGTATGCCAATGAGGCTTTAATTTCTGCGAAATAAATAGATGCCATGCAATCCCTAAAAGAGATGCTAATGCCAAGAGCTTAGGAATTTTTAATGGCATCAAAACAGGAAATGCTTCGTGTAGCCTAAAATAACTAAAAAGAATAAATAAGATAATAAATGCAACACTGACTTTCACTGCTGTAAACGCTGCAAAAGGAAGTAGTAATAAAGCAAAAACGGCGATAGGACCTAGTAGCGAGTAAGTCGAAATAACCAGTACGGTGACAACAATACCATTTATTACAAGTTGATTTTGCTTATAGTAATTGAGCATATTTACGCTCCTCTACCGTTTTTTTGATAACTCGTAAAATGATGCTCTTGTACTGATTAATAAATACAAAAATGTACGTTAACAGGACACCTAATTGTAGAATTAAATTGCCAGGCATAAACGAAATACCCGCTATGATCAATAAAGCAAGCCAACTAGGAGCAAGTGAAGATAGTTTAAAAGTTAGCGGAACAAACTGTTGGCTAGTTAAGTAAAAACATAACAGTTTAAAGCTCTGCATAATAATTAAAGATAAGATCGCCCCTTTTACAGCTAACATTGGCACCAGAAGATATAAAAGGCTCAGACCGACTAATGCAGTTAAAAGATTAATAATGGGTACCGAGATCCCATTCTTATGCGTATAACAACCAATATTCAAAATATCGCTATGGTGCCTAATAGCAACCACAACAATTAACAATACTAACCAGTGCTCGTTGCCGTGGTAATTATCAGGTAACACTAAATTTAAAGTGATTGGAGCAAGAACAGACATCACTACGCAAAGCGCTAAACCAACATTCAAACAGAGAATGGCTTTACTTTCGTATTCAGATTTATTGTTTTTAACTAGGCTAAAACGTTTAGCAAACCACCAAAGGCGTATAGGCTCAAACGTAAACGAAGTTAATACTGCAAACTGCGCCGCCACGTAGTAATTCGCTAACAATGTCTCATCAAAGTTTGCAACTATAAACCAATTTTCAGCGCCGTTTCCGGCATAAATAAATAAACTAGAGATAACAATAGAAATTATAAAAACAGTCTGTTTCCCTTGTATTCGCCAAGAAAACTCTGAATAACTTACATTAATAACCTTTAAAATATCAAAATAGCTAATACATACAATAAGTAAACTACTCACTACGCCCGACACCATAACTCCAGTGATACTGAAACCTAAAAATAGTAAGGTAATCGTTAATGTTGTTTGGACTAAAGCATGAGAAATGCATAAATAACAATATGTTCTCGCATTATTAGTCAAGCGGTAATAAATGTACGGAATACCAATTAGCGCCGATAGTACAAGGTTAACAATTAATAGCCTTAAATCTAGAGGATCAACTTTGGCCGGTAACTGATGTGCTATTTGCTCAGAAAAAATCAAAGAACAACCTGCAAAGAGTAAACTAAATATAAAGGTTGTTATTACCGCGTCACGAAACAGAGCAAGTTTTTCAGTATGAGTATTGTACTGTTGTTTAAGTAAAAGCTCTGGTAAGCCTATTGATAAAATAAGCGAACACAGCGCAGAAACAGTTACTAGAAAATTTAACTGACCAAACTCTACTTGACTTAGGAATCGTGTGCTAATTGGTAGCAATAAAAAGCCTAGTCCTTTTACTGATAATACTGCGACGGCAAAATAACCTATTTGTTTTAGATTACTCATAACTGTTCCTTACAAAGCTTCAACCCACTTTGATAGTTGTTTAGCCTGGTTAAATGCATTGTAGTGCTGATTAACATGTTGTTTTGCATTTTGGCCGAGTAAATAGCGTTTATGAGGTGACAACTGATGAAATTTATAAAGCATCTTGCTAATACCAGAGATACTGCTAGGCATACATTTCATGCCAACATTAGGCGTAACAATTTCATTCGCACCCATTAAAGTGGTTGTTAAAACGGGTAAACCACATGCCATTGCCTCTTTTAAAACCAGTGGCCCTGTATCTCGGTCACCATTTTTAGCGACACAAAATGGGGCAATCAAAGCTGAATAATTCACTAGGTTTTCACTTACCCAAGCATGAGGTTTTTCACCTAGAAACCTGACTGACTTTCTTACGCCAAGCTCTTCAGCCATATACATTAGGTCGTTGATCATTGGACCGTCGCCAACGATATCTAAAGTAATACCAAATTCTTTAGGCATATGTTTAAGAGCTGGTAATAAGAATTGAAGCCCTTTCTTTTCGACTAGCCTACCTATAAAAATTAACCTTACAGATTCACTTAATGATGAAGGTGTTTGGTTAAATTTTGTAGTATCGATACCGCAGTGAAGTAATTTCACGTTACTTTTTTCGCATTTTTTAAACTGCATAGCCATTTCTTCACACACAGCGACAGAGAAATCACATAAAGCTAATTTCGAGTTTAAATCGGCACTATTTACATAAACATCATGGCCATGCCCTATCGAAGAGACAGTGATATTTGCCATTTTCGCAGCAACAATGCCATACGCTAAAGGGCCATGCATAAAATGGCAGTGCAAATGATCTATTTTGGCAACTTTAAGGTACTGAGCAATTTTGTAGCCATAGCCAATAAGAGATTGTGTAGATATCGAGCGAAACTGGATTGCAGTATTTATTGCTTTACTGAGTTTCACAACATTAAACATTGCGGGAAGTATTTTTTTAAAATCAGGCTTTTCAATCTCTTTGACCTCTATTGCACTTGATAAATTAATCAACACAGAGGTTTTTTCAAAAGTGAATACCGTCACTTTATGTCCAGCATCTAGAAGTGCATTAATTTCTGTGACAACAAATGTTTCTGATGCAACTGGGAAACTCGGAACTAAGATAGCGATGTGTTTCATAAAATGCTCCTACTAAAATATATGTAGAAACAAGGGCAATAACCATACCTGCTTTTTATGGGGTACTTTTCTCAATTTGAGACGTCAAATCAATAAATAATTGCAAAATGCAACGCACAAAAAGAAAAATCAGAGAATTATAGCCAATATCGAGCTAATAAAAGTGGCTTCTAAATTGCGTACTACAAGAATAATATGTTTAAGTTTTTGGAGTAATCTTATGTCTACTCAAGTTAGTGTAATCATCCCTAATTACAATTGTCTCAAGTATTTAGAGACATGCATAAACAGTATTTACCAACAAAATGATGTTAATTTTGAAATTATTATTGTTGATGATGGGTCTACTGACGGAAGCATAGACTACTTACAACAACTCGCTAAAACAAATAAAGAAGTACGTCTATTTACGCAAAATAGGAAAGGTGTCGTGGCAGCAAGAAACTTGGCCATCACACAAGCAAATTCAGAGTATGTTGCATTTTTAGATGCAGACGATTACTGGTCAAAAGATAAACTAGCTAAACAGTTAGCCTTTCATACCGAGCATCCAGAGTGCGTACTAAGTTTTACAGACTACATGCACTTTAATGAAAAAAATGAAGACATAATCAGCTGTTTTGACTACTGGCCTGAATTCGACAGCAATAGAACAAACACAGAATTTCATTTGCTGAAAAATCCAATAAGTCAAATGATAACAACTAACATTGTTGGCACTTCATCTGTAATGGTTAAACGTGCCGCTTTGATTGACGTAGGCGGATTTGATCACAAATTAACAAGTGCAACAGATCTGGATTGTTGGTTAAAAATAGCTAAGCAAGGTGATGTAGCTTACAGCTCTTTGTGCGCAATGCACTACTTGATGCGAGCAAACTCAATAACTGCTAATAGAGAAAATCGATTAGCCGCAATGGTTGAAATTATACGCAGGAATCAATACGGGGTTACAAAAGGAGAATTAAAGAAAATAAAAGCACGTTTAAGTGAGTGTTATGGTGAGTTTTATAGAGAATTAGGTAATTACTCGAAAGCACTATCCTATTCAAATAAGGCATTTTGGCTATTTCCTCATAAGCGAAATTTTAAACATGTTCTTTATGATCTAAAACACTTATTGGGTGCAAGCTAATGAAAGAAACTGTATTAATAATTGATGATGATGAGGCAATTTTGCGCTCATTAAAACGACTGCTAATTAGTAACTATTCTGTAGTTTGTTACAGTGATCCCTATGCAGCTATTGAATATGCGAAACAAAATGCGCTTGACCTAGTAATTTGTGATCTATTAATGCCTTCTTTGAGTGGTTTAGCTGTACTTGAGAAAATTAAGGCAGTAAAACCTTACAGTTCGCGTATGTTATTAACTGGCTATGCAGAGATGGAAGCATCTAAGCATGCAGTCAAAGATAAAGTCGCAACAATGATTACGGCAAAGCCTTGGGATAATTTTGAATTAAGTATGTTAGTAGAGATATTGATAGAAAATAGTAAATTAAGACAACTTCACTGTTTAGATAGTTTAACTTCATAGGTAAGCGACCTGTGGTCGCTACCTTTAACGAAACTAGTATTAATATTAGTTAGCCTAATTTTCTCACTTGCAATGCAATGGTCAATAGGAAGACCTAAAACTGGTAAGCCATTAAATTGAATTTTAGAAGGCCAAGTTACATAAAATCCACTACGATCAAAGCAATTATTATCAGCTTCAATAAAATAGCGCGACCATGGAACCGTGTTAAAATCCCCTGCTATTAACCAATTCCCTCCTAAAGTTTTAATTTCGTTTTGCACTTTACTTAAAACAGAGTTGCGTTGCGTCCATAGAGTTCTATCTCTTGGTGATGGAGGATGAAAAACAAGGCTATTTAACATAATGTTACTATGCAAAAAACTAAGTTTTACATAGCCTAGTTTTGGATTATCAAAGCGTTTAATTTGTTTTTGGATAATCGGAAGTTTTGAGATAACGATTATACCAAAAGGCGCGCCTTCAACTTCAGCATAACCAAACAAATGATATTCTGTGTTGAGATTATCAAGAACATGACGCTGTGTATCATTAAATTCTAATAACACCAGGATATCATTTTTCTCTTCTATCATTTGGTTATAGATAATCTGTTGTAAGTTAGGGTTACTATATTGTAGGTTTATTTGTGTAACCTTAATATCACCGACCTCCCTCTGATTAGATGAGTAAGGTTTAAAGTGCACTAAAGTCAAAATTGTACTTAAAACTAGTAAGCTTGATGCCATCTTTTTACTGTAAAAATAGCATAACCCTACAGGTAAAAAGCTAACTAAAATTAACTGACCTCTTAGCGCTGCGATTAAATCCAGCATATAAGAATCTAATTGATTAAAAGCTAAAAATAAAAGAACGCCATAAAGAACCAGAATTAGTAAACGCATAGCCACCCTCCCTCTGATTACTTATAGTCCTATTTCTTAATCTTTGCTGAGATAATATTTACACAAAATTAGTATGATGTGTTCTTTTGTGTGTAAAAATAAATACCCGCAGGTACTTATTTTTTAAGTTTAATACCAATTCGCTTAATTAAGTTTTATTGCGAATTGGTATAGCCGTGCTTTATTCGAAACCGTTGATCATTTTATCGCAAACAACCGGTGTTGGCCTGTGATTATCATCAACAGCTACAAACGTGAAACTACCAGAAATAGCTAAATGCTTATCGTCTTTGTGCATTGTTTCTAAAAAGATTTCAACGTCTACTTTAAGGCTGGTGTTTCCTACATGCACCACTTTAGAAATTAGCTCTGCAAATGTACCAGCTGGAATGGCTTCTTTAAAATCTACACGGTCAGACGAAATAGTTACAAGTGGCTTACGACAAAAACGTGTAGCAGCGATAAACGCGACCTCATCCATCCAAGCCAACGCATCACCGCCAAATAAAGTATTGTGGTGATTGGTGCGGCCAGGAAAAACAGTTTTTGTTACCGACGTTGTTGAGTCAGCAATACGCTTTGCAATAATAGCGTCACGATCGATTGGTTGTGTCATAGTCTCTACTTTTTATTAGCTAATGTGTCTTGCATCATTAGCGCAGGGTCAAGGCGTTCATTTTTCCAATTAAAACGCCAGTCTAAATGAGGGCCAGTTACGCGGCCGGTCGCACCGATCTCGGCAATTTTATCGCCACGCTTAATTTCATCCCCTACTTTTACATCTAATTTGCTTAAATGAATATAAGTAGAGGTAACACCATGGCCGTGGTCAAGGATCAAGGTTCCACCAGAGTAATATAAGTCAGCATCAGCAAAAACAACTGTGCCGCTTACTGGTGCATACACTGGGCTACCTGTTTTATTGGCAATGTCTAAACCAAAGTGCGGGCGGCGAGGTTCACCATTAAAGTAACGCTGGCTACCATAAACACCTGAAATGCGCCCCGTTGCCGGCTTATAAACAGGATCTAAAAAGTACCGTAGGTCAGAATTGACTTGCCTCGCTTTACGTACAGCAACAGCTTCACGGCTAATACGCTCAGACACTTCTTTAGGTGGCGAAACATATTTTTTTGCAACACCGGTGATTTTATCAATTTTGTAATCACGCTTAGTGATCACAATTGCTTGTTCGTGGCTTACACCAGCACTATCAACCCAAGAAAGGCTATGATTTGTCTTCGCATCACGACCAAAGCCGAACACAAACTCACCATTTGTTGAAAGCTTAAGAGGCTCACCATTGAAGCTAACACTTTTAGCGCCATCAATTTGGCCTGTTACTAAACCGCCTTGAGTTAAATGTCCTTTTAATTCGACAGCACTTGCAGTAAAAGAAAATAATCCTGCAAATGCAGCTATTAGTAATCCTTTACGCATAACTGATTGACCCCTTACCAACCCCTTCGTAAGCTGTAATTTTAACTTCTGAATCAGGGTATTGGTTTTTAACTTGTGAACTTAAGTAGTCTGCAATGCACTCAACCGTAGTATCACAAGGTAAAATATCGCAACGAGATTTATCAATCGCCATTTCAAAATAGCCTTGCTGTGATGTATAAGCAAAACACACATCGTTATCTTGTGCAGTTACATGCTTGAGGTCTGATTTATTGATTTCATCATCAGCTGTTGCTAGATAAATGTCTTCCCATTTATCTGCCCACTCTTTTTGTAAGCGAGGCATAGCCATACCATCAAGGCTAATACCAATCTGTGAGCGATGGCCATGAATAATACGCTGACAATTACCATCGTGCTTTTTAAGACCATGGCTGTAATGATAGTAAAAACTTTGGCTATGCTCTGGGTATAAAGTAATTTCAATCTTTTCAATGTTGCTAGGTAGCTCAGGCATAATTGTTTTAATTAAAAACTCGGTTACCGACTTTTCATCAATAACATCAGCATCGATTAAACAATATGCTTGGTTAGGAGCACTCATAGCTAAGTGATAATTATCACCAAAATGACAATCTAGCACGCTGTGCTCAGCATGCTGTGTTAGTGAACCGTTTAGTGTGGCAGGCACAGCAAGTTTATGGTCGATACAGTTATCAATAATGCCCTTGATTTGCTTTTTAACTAAGCCAAAATCAAGCACCATCGACTCATCATTTAATTGACCGTGCAGAGTTAAATCCACAATCCAGCTCTCGCCAACTGCGCCGCGTTTATTACACAAGTAAGAAAAATCAATCACTGTCAGTGAGTTTACAAAAAGGATCATAAATTTCCTTTAGACTGGTTAAAGAATCACAGCAATTATAATGATTTTTACTTCACAATGCGCGGTTTTATCTCCCTTTATCAGCGACAGTTTAATTAAATGGTCATAAAACAAGCTAAAAATAGCAAATAATTAACTGCTCCGAGTTGTTTAGCGTACAAGTGTACGCTAAAGTACGGGGCAATTTCTAAGCGATGAATGAGAGTTATGGAACCTAAAAACAGCTATACAAAAGAAGAATTGGTCCTTTGCGGTCAAGGTGAAATGTTCGGTGAAGGCAACTGTCGTTTACCAAGTGACAACATGTTAATGATGGACCGCATTATCTCTATCACTGCGGATGGTGGTGAGTACGGTAAAGGCCAAATCGTTGCAGAACTAGATATCAACCCTGATCTTTGGTTCTTCGACTGTCACTTTAAAGGTGACCCAGTAATGCCTGGTTGTCTTGGTCTTGATGCTATGTGGCAATTAGTAGGTTTCTTCCTTGGTTGGTCTGGTGGTCCAGGTCTTGGTCGTGCACTTGGTGTAGGTGAAGTTAAATTCACAGGTCAAATCTTACCGACAGCTAAAAAAGTAACTTATCGTTTAGACATGAAGCGTGTAATTAAACGTAAATTATTCATGGGTATGGCTGATGGTACTGTTGAAGTAGATGGCCGCGTAATCTATGAAGCAAAAGATCTTAAAGTAGGTCTTTTCCAAGATACATCTTCATTCTAATATTGATGTGTAGATACAAAAAAGCCCCAAAGTGGGGCTTTTTTGCGTAAATAAGGTGCCTATTTTAAGTTTTAAACATATTTCGGTTTTCAATGGCTTCTCGCCAGCCGCCTAACCATTCTGATTTAGGGTCTATTTGTTGATAAGGGCATTGTTCTTTGGAACGGCCTGCCAAGCCTGCTTTATAACCTTGAGAATGAGCTCTTTCTAAACGATCTCTTTTCTGTCTCTTCATAGGTAATATCCTCACCTTTTATATTTATAGATATGTAGCGAAATTGACATCTACATTTAATGAATAGTTAATAAAACTGTTAAATTCAAATAGCAAAAAGCAATTAAATAAATTGACAATAACTAACGTGCTGATGCTCAAATGAATTAACATTTTAAATGACTAGGTGGTCGTACCTCTTTAACTAAAACCATCTATTAATACACTTAAATTCAGCTAAAAACGATACAGCTCTTTTAGCTTCAATATTTGTGACCTAGCCTATTTCTACAAAGTTCCCAATTAAATTGTAATCATGACAAATTTGTGATGATTACAATTTAGTCTATTTATTACTTGCATATTAAAAACCGATCGGTCTAATATGGTGCTCATGGAAACAAATAACTCTGTGCCGAGCCGTCGTGGCAGGCCACCAAAAATAGCGCGTTCAAATGCAGATACGCGTGCCCTACTAATTAATACAGGGTTAGCCGTATTAACTGAAAAAGGCTTTAGCGCAACCGGCATTGATTTAATCTTAAAATCAGCACAAGTACCTAAGGGATCTTTTTATCATTACTTTAAAAGTAAAAATGATTTCGGCTTGGCACTCATAGATGCTTACGACAGCTATTTTCAGGCAAAGTTAAAACGCCACCTAGCAAACGATGCAACAACCCCTCTTGAAAGGATTGTACTGTTTGCTAATGACGCTAAACAAGGCATGGCAAAGTTTGAGTTTAATCGCGGCTGCTTAATTGGTAATTTAAACCAAGAGCTCAGCTACCTTAATGAAGCAATGATTGCACGTATTAAGCAGGCTTACACCAGCTGGCAAGCTCTAATTGAACACTGCTTGATAGACGCAAAGCAGCAAAAACAAATACCTCAATCATCAGATTGTAAAATGCTTGCTGAGTTCTTCTGGATTGGCTGGGAAGGCGCAGTGATGCGCTCTAAACTTGATAAATCAAGTGAACCGCTTACCCTTTATACAGCACAATTTTTACGCTTAATTTTATAAAGCCGTTTTAATACGGTTTTATTTTAACCATTAAAAGACGATCGGTCTAAAAGGAGTCAACATGACAACATCAGTAAAATCGGTAGTTATCAACAAAGATGATCAAGGCTATCGTGCCGAATACACAGACTTTCCTGTAGAGAGCATCCACCAGCACGATGTAAATATTGATGTTGACTACAGCACTTTGAATTACAAAGATGCTTTAGCGATTACGGGTAAAGGCCCTGTGGTAAGAACATTCCCGATGATCCCCGGAATTGACCTTGCAGGCACAGTAACAGAGTCTAAAAGCGATGAATTTAAAGTAGGCGATAAAGTTCTGTTAAATGGCTTTGGTGTTGGTGAGAAATACTTAGGTGGTCTAAGTGAAAAAGCATCTTTGAACGCTGATTGGCTTATCCCCCTTCCCGCTAATTTAACACCAAAACAAGCAATGCAAATTGGTACTGCGGGGTATACCGCAATGCTGAGTATCATCGCTTTAGAAAAACAAGGTATCACACCCCAAAGTGGCGAAATTCTTGTTACCGGTGCTAATGGCGGCGTAGGCAGTTTTGCTATCTATTTACTTAATAAGCTTGGCTTTGATGTTGTTGCCACAACAGGCCGTATGAACGAAGCAGATCACCTTGAAAAATTAGGCGCAAAACGTGTTTTATCTCGCGATGAATTCTCAGCACCTGGTAAACCACTGGCAAAAGAGCAATTCGCTGGTGCAATTGATTCTGTGGGTAGCCACACCCTTGCAAATGTGTGTGCATCGATTAAATACGGTGGTGTTGTAACAGCCTGTGGTTTAGCACAAGGTATGGACTTTCCGGCAACGGTAGCGCCTTTTATCCTTCGTGGCATTAGCCTAATGGGTATTGATAGTGTAATGCGCCCTAAAGCTGACCGAATTGAAGCATGGCAACGTTTAAGTGAGTTAGTTGAGGCGCAGTACCTAGATACTATTTCACAAGAAGTCCCGCTTTCTGACGCCGTTGCAAATGCAGAAGCCCTATTAAAAGGTGAAATACGTGGCCGTGTAGTAGTTAATTGTAAGTAATAGATTTAAAGGCTCTAAACACCTTAGAGCCTTTTTAAAAAAAAGAATTTAAACACCAAACGCCGCAAGCTTTTCGTTTAGTTCTTCCTTTGAAATTAATTGCATATCGTACTGTTTTTTAACTTTACGAATATTATCAAAATTATCCAATTTAAGCTGAGCTCTAGCTAATTTATCCTGCATCTCTTTTTCTGTTAATACATCCAGTTTCACAGCTTTCTCTAGCTTTTCTTTTTCTTCATCAAACTCACGTTGAAAAATTGCTTTTTCTTGTAGAATTATCTGATCTTTTAATTTTTTCTCAATTTCTACTGCTTCTTTCTCAAGCTCTATTTTTTTCTCTAAAAGAGGCTCTATTCTGTCGAGTGTATCTTTTAGAACAGCTTCAACATTTTCACCCTTATTATCGACTAAATTAGATACATACTTTTTACCAATGTCTTGGTAAGCAATATTTAGTTGCCCGTTAATTGAAGTAATTTCAGAATTAATCGCTGAAAGCTTTGATTTTTCTTTCGACGCAGTAGAGATATCACTGGTTAGTTTAGAGGTTGATTCACTAATATTTGTTCCAATTGTATTAGCTTGTGTTTTGATCTTATCAAAAAGTCCCATTTATAGATTCCTTAATCAATTTAATAAATTAGCCTCATGCCAATTCAAGCGCATAGATTACCCATATAAGGTAAACATGTAAACTTTTAAAATGGTTCGTATATCAAATTGATAAGCGGTATCTAAATTAGATCTTTCAAATTATAATTAACTAATTACGTAAACAATAAACAAGAGCATGATATGAGTAATAAAGAAATTTTCAGCAATAACCCGCTACAAGGTGTTGGTATTGAGCAAGTCGTAACAGAGCTTGTCGAACAATATGGCTGGGAATTACTCCACGCCTATATGCGGTTGAACTGCTTTAAGAATAATCCAGATGTTAAATCTGCGGTTAAGTTTTTACGTAAAACCCAATGGGCTCAAGAAAAAGTCGAGAACTTTTATTTGTATCGTCTTAAAAACTTACCACGCCCAGACAATGTCAACTACGAATTACCGCCACGCGATCGCGTGATCCCTGCTGATCAAAAACCAGGTGAACCGTGTGAGTTAAGTTTTACCGACGCCAAACGCATTCACGCTAAAAAAGAAGCTAAACAACTTGCTCGAGCTAGAAAAAAACGTTCAAGTGCGAGTAATCCTTGGGGTAATTGATTTTTAAGCTTTGAGCTGTAAGATGAAATAAGCCGCCTGTTTGGGCGGTTTTTTATTTGGGTTAGCAAATTAAGAACTGAAGATTTGTCTTAGCACATCAAAAATATTTGTTATTAATTTAAGGGTAACGTGAATATGTTAGACTAATTACATTACCAGAAATATCAGCTAAAAAGGATGTGTATGTCTAACTACAACGAATCACCTGAACAAATCGCAACCGCTACGCAAGGTTATGTAATGCAACAGACAATGTTGCGCATTAAAGAACCAAAGCCTTCTTTAGATTTCTATCAAAATGTTTTAGGTATGAAGTTACTTGGTAAATATGACTTCCCTAAAATGGAGTTTACGCTGTACTTTTTAGGTTATGAGCAAGACATGCCAACAGGCAGCGATAAAGAAAAAGCACAGTGGGTATTTCGCCGCCCTGCTCTTATCGAGCTTACACATAATTGGGGCACAGAAAATGACGACAGTTTTACAGGTTACCATAGTGGTAATGATGAACCAAAAGGCTTTGGTCATATCGGTATAAGCGTGCCAGATGTGTACGCAGCATGCGAGCGTTTTGCAAAATACGATGTTGAGTTTCTCAAAAAACCAGATGATGGCTCTATGAAAGGCTTAGCTTTTATTAAAGACCCTGATGGCTATTGGATAGAAATACTCTCGGCTGAAGGGATCACTGAGATCATTGAAGAGCATAAGTAAGGCTGCCCCTTCAATAACCTGCTATTTAGCAGGTTATTGAATTTTTCATTTTAAGGTTTTACTTATTAACTCAGAGTTCTCTTTAAAATAAAGATTCCATTAATTATCATTTGGTCATTGTTTAGCTTTAAATACACCTGTTAAAAGCCAAATAACATCATCTTCTCAGT
This sequence comes from Pseudoalteromonas sp. BZK2, assembly GCF_014349195.1. Taxonomy (NCBI): domain Bacteria; kingdom Pseudomonadati; phylum Pseudomonadota; class Gammaproteobacteria; order Alteromonadales; family Pseudoalteromonadaceae; genus Pseudoalteromonas; species Pseudoalteromonas sp. BZK2. The sequence continues at coordinate 129,074 of NZ_JACSOG010000004.1, forward strand.
TACAAACTTGTATAAATAATACCTACAATAGCCACAAAAAAAAGAACTAGCAGCCAATAATGTTGAACTTGATGGTTCTTACTCTTTTTATCTGAGGTGTTTACTTTAGAAGTAGCATTTTCCTTCGGTGTAGAGTGAACAAATCTAATTTCAGCGTTTTCATCAGGTAACATCATCCCAACTACTTGGTTAGCAGTAACATAATCCCCAGCTTTAACCTTAAATTCACTAATTTCACCTGCTTCAGACGCTTGAATTTCTAATATTGTTTTATCTGTTTCTATATCAAAGAGGGGGGAATTAACTAAAACAATATCGCCAACATCTACATGAACATTTGCTACCTTAACATCGCCAATATCATTTAGTAATTCAGGTATTTTTATTGGGATTGACATAGTCGCGCTCCTTATTACAACCTAACAACAACCGTTTTACCTATGAAGTCATGTATTGCACGACGCTTTTCATTAAACAGCATAGTTATAAATTCTGACAATGCCCATACTGTAGCTAAAGAACTCAAACCCATAATTAAATAAGTTAAAAACTCATGTATGCTACCTAGTTGTTGTAACGATATTGAAATAGATAAAAGTAGTAGTATCCAAGATGAGTTAATAGCAATATTTACAGATTCTCGGCGAACCGATTGTTTAAGATTAATATCTGTTTCAGTGTCATGATTGAGGACTTTAACATCCATCACCATCTTACCAAGAGTTTGGCCATAAAACCCATGCATAAAAACAACGTAGCCAATATACTGAACGCCATTAACGGCTTGTAAAACCATGTTTTGGTTAGAGTATTCAACGCCAAAGAGTAAGCATTCAATATAAAGTAATGCTGTAAATATTAAACCATCAATAATCGCGGCCCAAAAACGAGGCCAAAAAGTAGCATACCTTTTACTCGTTTCTAGCTCTTCAAACTCTGCTTTTATTTCTGGGTCTTTTAATTTATTTGCTATCTCTAATTCTAACTCTTGTGCTCTTTGTGGGAAGCTATCTTTATCAATATATTTTTGAGCATCTAGAAGCTCATTCAATGAATAATTTTTATAATTTGGGGTGTAGTCCATGTTTGTTATTCTCCTTACTGCTTTAATTTAGTCAGCTTTTAGCATTTAGCTCTTTTTGGGTCTCGCGGATAAAACTCATCGGGCTGTTTAGTACACAAATCAAATTCACGAGTATTCTTGTAAGGTAGCTTCATAAATCCTGCTACACCCACATCTGTGATATTAACCGCGTATTGCATGAGCTTACTTAATAAACGTTTAAATTCTGGTTCTTTACTGGCATCTAGCAGACGATAGTAATGGTGTATTTTCATCCTATCAGGTAAGGCTTCGAAAATGATACAACCTGTGTGGTGAATTTGGTTAAGTTCAAATACGCACTTTATGACCTTTTTCGGGAGCTGTAATTGCTCATCAGGGTCTTTACCATCTTCAAAGTACGAATGCGGTCTGGTTACGTCTGAGGCTTGTACATCCATTACTTCATAATCAAGCTCAGGTAAATTCTCAAACTTAAACGCACCTGTGCCATCACGTTCGAGCTGAATGGTCTTACGCGCATCAAACAAACAACATTTAAAGAGACCTTTTTGTTCAATCCCCTGTGCTAACATCACCGTGTTGTTAATGGCATCGGTAAAGGCTGTACCAAGTGTTTCATCATGCAGGATAAGTGATGATTCAACAAACAGTGAGTTTTCTTTCCAATGAAAACTAAGGCCCCCTACTACCGGATATTTTGCTAATCGGCTAATAGAGGCCAAAAATGCTTTTTCGGTGTCGCCGGTATCAAATAAAAACTCTTTGTAGTACCTGTCGAGCTGGGCATCGTTTACATCAAGTAATTGTTGATTATGGTCGGCTTGTCTTAAAAATTGTTTACGTGAGCTATAAACTACCGTGTCTGGGTGTTCATCAAACTCACTAAACCAATAAGGGATATAAGGGCGAATGACTTTACGGGGCAGCTCAGGGAGGTAAGCTTTAGCCATTGTAGGCATGTTTCGCATAAAATAATCACCAGCGCCATCTCTGGTTGCCTTATCTTTTGAAAGCATACCGTCAATAACCCGGGCAAGCTCCATAGGTAAATTCAGGCTTGTAGCCGGAATAACCGCCGCACCAAATCGGCAAGATTGTGCAGATGCCAGTGCATAAAGAGTTGAAGCAACACCTTGCTCATCAAAACGTGGCGATGACTGCCCGCCCGACATTTGCTCATCACCAATAAAATACACATCACCCATACGTGCATTGGTTGTGCTTATATCAGCAGACATAAGATCCATAAAGTTGCTAGCAACCGGATTACCTTCAGCATCTATTTGTGCATAAACAGAGCTGCCCCAGTCTACCAACGACAACTTATTAGTTTGTTCATCATAAACAATGTTAGAGGGTTTAATATCGCCATGTACAATAGGCTGTGGGCTTAAGCCATTTTTGTGTTCACGTAAATCTACCAGCACATTACGTAGCCTAAGAGCAAGCGCCATGACTTTTGCTGCACTAAAACGCCCCTGCTTGATGGAAATTTTTTCTAAGTCTTCACCTAGAGCCCGCTCCATCATTAAAATGCCTTGCTTTTTAATGCGTTCAAAGGCATAAAATTTTGGCACCAGCGGATTATTAACTTGCGAGAGCATGTACGCTTCGTCTTCTAGACGATCACGTACACTTTGTGCAAGGGTTATCCGTGAAAACTTAAATACCCAAGGTAGGTCTTCATCATCAACACCGGCAAAAACAAATCCAAACGCACCAGAACCAATTAATTCAACGTCACTGTAACCAAGCAAAGTAAGCTGTTTAATACAAATGTTAAGCCATTGACGGTGCTTTTTAGCATCATGGTGAGACAGCAAATAAACAGACTGCTCTTCATTGATATAAAAATTGCGGATTTGTTTGGGATTCACTGCATCTCTCAAAGTTAAGCGGCTTTTAACCGCTTAATTATTGAATGCTAGGCAGTTAATTACAAGGCTTTTGCTCTTCTATGATCCAGCCTTGATCTTTCATAACCAGTTCTGATACTGCGAAGGTTAAGCAACAAAAGATAACCAACTCTAATAAGGTAAGAATATCAGCGGCAAAACACCAGCCTAAAACCCCTGCAAATAAAAATGGGATTGCTTTTAAATACCAAGCAATTTGTCGGGTTTTACCATATGTGAGTTGATAACTGTGAACTAGCTCACCCTCACACTCTAATGTAATGGTAGAAGAAAACTTCCTGAATAAAGTCACTGAAATTGTTAATTGGCAGGCTTTACCATCAACATGAAACTCATGAACAGATTTTGTTTTAAAGTTACGTGATTCTGCTATTAATTCACCGTCTACTTTCAGAACTTCTTTACCTGAGTAAGCAGAACCCCAGTATTCAATTAAATGTTCACCCAGTTTGAAGTTGGCTTTAATTCCCTTGCTCATTGATACTGTAATGCCATCAGTGTTCATAACAAATCTCCTTATCATTATGAATTTAAAATACTTTAAAAATAAAAAAACGGCAAGCTAGGCTTACCGTTTTGGTACTTTCAATGGGTAAAGGGTTACCATTTCAAACTAAAGGCGGATACCACCATCAATTTCAACAACACGACCTGTAAAGAAGTCATTCTCTACAATGTATTGTGCTGTTTGGGCAATTTCTTCTGCTTCACCAAAACGACCCACTGGCGTTACTGCCATCATGCGTTGTTTTGCTTCTGGTTTCATTGCATCTGTCATTGCTGTGCGAATAACACCTGGTGCAATTGCACCAACACGGATACCAAAGCGACCTAATTCTTTCGCCCAACCCGTTGTCATCGCAACAACACCGGCTTTAGACGCAGCATAGTTTGTTTGGCCAATATTACCTGCACGAGCAACACTCGACATATTAACGATAACGCCGCCTTTGCCAGACTCAATCATGTGACTCGCAGCTTCACGTCCTGCTAAGAATACACCAGTTAGGTTCACATCAATCACAGATTGAAATTGAGCCAGCGACATTTTATCTACCACTTTGCCTTCTTTTGCTTTGATAAACATACCATCGCGTAAGATACCTGCGTTATTAATTAACACGCCGATATGGCCAAAGTCTTTGTTGATAGTATTAAACGTTGCTACCACAGCGTCTTCATCTGTAACATTAGCAGTATACGCCATGACTTTTGTGCCATGCTTGGCAAGCGCTGATACTGCAGTATCTAGTACATCTTGTTGCATATCTATAAGGGCGATGTTCGCGCCAAGGGATGCAAATTTCTCGGCCATCGCTAAGCCTAAACCTTGCGCACCACCTGTAATTACAATGTTGTTGTTTTTAATTTCCACAACAATCTCCTACTTCGAGAATAGTTTAAAAATAGCGCTAAAATCATCACTACCCGCACCTTGATGCTGAAGCATAGTGTATAGATTCTTCGCCATTGACCCCATTGGGGTAGATGAATTACTTTGCTGAGCCGCTTCCATAGCTAGACCTAAGTCTTTCGCCATTAAATCAACCATAAAGCCTGGTTTATAATCATTACTTGCTGGCGCCGTTTCCATTACACCTGGGCATGGGTTATAAAGCTCAAGTGTCCAGTTACGGCCAGAGCTTGCGCTCATAATGTCACTTAACACTTTTGGGTCGAGCCCGTTGTTAATTCCCATTTGTAGTGCTTCGCTAGTACCAGCCATTAAAATGCTCAGCAGCATGTTGTTACAGATTTTTGCTACTTGGCCTGCACCAACATCACCAGCATGGAAGATGTTTTTACCCATATCCACTAAAGCCAGTTTGGCTTTTTCAAAGTGGCTTTGCTCACCACCGACGATAAAGGTTAAAGTACCTGCTGTTGCACCTGTAACACCACCTGATACCGGTGCATCAACAAAATCAATACCTTTTTGAGCAAGTTCGCTACCCACTTGACGCGCTGATTCTGCATCAATGGTTGAACAGTCAATCACTAAAGTTTTGCTATCAAGTAAGTTGATAAGGCCTGTTTCGCCTAAATATAGAGACTTAACGTGTTTGCTTGCTGGTAGCATACTGATAAAAATATCTGCGCCAATGGCACACTCAGCTGCATCGGTAGCAGCAATTGCACCTTTATCGGCAAGCTCACTAACCGCTGCTTTATTTAAGTCAAACACACGAACTGTATGACCTGCATTGACAAGGTTTGCCGCCATTGGGCCACCCATGTTGCCTAAACCAATAAATCCTATTGTTAATTTAGCCATTTGCTTACCCCTTGGACTTAAGATGACGTTAATGAGTTAAGTGGGTGAGATTGCTCATCCCAGCGTACTGTAAAGAAGCTATCCACAACTGTTTCGTCGATATCGCTAATCGATTTAAACTGCCAGTTAGGTGCACCGTCTTTGTCGATTAGTAGCGCACGAACGCCTTCTTGGAACTCGCCTACTTCGCCACAACGAACTGACATGCCTAACTCCATTTTGAAGCAATCTGCTAACGTCATCTCTTTTGAATTAGCTAATTGACGTTCTACCAGCGCACAACTAAGCGGACAACCATGCGCTAATGACTTTTGCGCACGAGTAAGCCATTTGTCTTCAGTTTGTACAGCTTGAATGTAGTCAATTTTCCCCTGCAATGAATCAAACTCAGCCAGCTTTTGAATAACCGCTAAGTTATCTTTTACATTGCCTTTAGGAACACGGCCTGAAATATTATCAATAGAGATTAAAATGTTAGTTAGCTTTTCGTGGTTTAATGAGGCTGTTTTGCCCCACTTTTCAGCGGTGATAGCCGTTAAAATAGCGTCATATTTATCTGCTGTTGCATAGTGATCAGCAAGATTAACAAACAAGGCATCTTCAGCATTGATAGACGCCGCAGTTAACCCTAAGAATAGACCCACTTGCTCAGGCATTTTATGTAAGAAATAACTGCCGCCCACATCAGGGTATAAACCAATGGTTAGCTCAGGCATTGCAATACGCGATGTTTCTGTTACCACTCGGTGACTTGCCCCAGCCATTAAGCCAAGGCCGCCCCCCATAACAATGCCATTACCCCAAAGTAATATTGGCTTTTCATAGCAGTGAATTAGATAGTCTAATTTGTACTCAAGGGTAAAAAAGTCTTCAATGTAGTTAGCTGGCTCACCTGTGCTCATTGCTTTATGCAGGCTTACTACATCGCCACCGGCACAAAATGCTTTTTCGCCAGCCCCTTTTAGAATGACCATGGCAACGGCGTCATCGTCAGCCCATTTTCTAAGCTGAGGCTCAAGCAGTTGGATCATGTCGTAATTTAAAGCGTTTAACGACTTAGGTGCATTGAGTGTCGCAATTGCAATAAGGCCACTCTCGGCCTCTGCAGTTTCAAACACCACAGGCGCATCTTGATGATTTAGTAGTGTTACGTTAGTCATTAGCCATTTACCCAATTTGCTTTACGCTTTTCTAAGAACGCATTCACGCCTTCTTTTTGGTCTTTCGTATCAAACAATTGTACAAATAACTCACGCTCTAATGGCAACGCATGAGCCATAGGTTGTGTGCGACCTTTTTGAATAAGCTCTTTACATGCAGTCACAGCAACTGGGCTTTGCTCGCCAACTTGGTTAGCAAGTTTCATTGCTGCAGCTAAGCTCTCACCAGTGCCAACAACTTCTTCAACAAGGCCAATTTCGCGAGCTTTGTCTGCTTTTAGGCGCTCGCCACATAAGATCATGCGTTTTGCCCAGCCCTCACCAACAAGCCACGCAAGGTTTTGCGTACCGCCAGCACAAGGCAGTAAGCCAACTTTCGCTTCAGGCAGTGCCATTTGAGCTTGCTCTTCAGCTATACGAATATCACAAGCAAGAGCCACTTCAAGACCACCACCCATGGCATAACCATTAATTGCCGCGATTGATACACCACGGAAATTGGTTAATGCTTCAAATGCATCACCAAACACTTTTGACATAGTGGCAGCAACGCCTTTGTCACCGCTGGCAAACACGTTTAAATCAGCACCTGCACTAAAGAACTTTTCACCTTGGCCTGTAATCACTAATGCATAGACATTTTTGTTAGCATTTAGCTCAGTTACAGTGTCTTTAAGCGCGGTTAATGTATCTTGTGTCCAGGTATTCGCTGGCGGGTTATTCATAGTTAAAACCGCTACGTTACCTTCAATATTTAAATCAATCGATGGATTAGACATAGGTTGCTCCTTATAGAATGTCGCCAGCTGACTCAGCTAAGATACGACGTGCGATAATCACACGCATAATTTCATTTGTGCCTTCAAGAATTTGATGCACACGGACGTCTCTGAAATGACGCTCTAATGGGTATTCTTTGATGTAACCGTAACCGCCGTGAATTTGTAGTGCGTCGTCACAGACTTTAAAACCAACATCTGTAGCAAAACGTTTTGCCATCGCGCAGTAGGTGGTTTTTTCGCTGTCACCGGTATCTAGTTTAAATGCGGCTAAGCGTACCATTTGACGAGCGGCAACAAGCTCGGTGTTCATATCAGCAATCTTAAATTGCAGTGCTTGGAAAGCAGCTAAAGGCTTACCAAATTGCTCACGTTCTTTTAGGTATTCGCGCGCAGTATTAAGAGCTGCTTGTGCTGTACCTAATGAACAGGTAGCAATATTAATACGACCACCGTCTAAGCCTTGCATTGCAAACTTAAAGCCTTCGCCTTCTTGACCTAATAAGTTAGCCGCAGGAATTCTGACACCTTCGAAGCTAATTAAACGTGTAGGCTGTGCATTCCAGCCCATTTTTTCTTCAGCTTTACCGTATTCGATACCTGCTGCGTCAGCTGGCACAACAAATGCCGAAATACCGGCAGCGCCTTCACCACCAGTGCGCGCCATAACTACAAGTAAATCAGTTTCACCAGCACCCGAGATAAACATCTTAGAGCCTGAGATCACATACTCATCGCCCTCTTTAACCGCTTTGGTTTTTAGCGATGCCGCATCAGAGCCAGAGCCAGGCTCTGTTAAACAGTAAGACGCAAGTAACTCACCCATTACTAATTGTTCACAGTATTGAGCTTTTACTTCCTCAGTACCAAAGCTTGCAATCATCCAGGTTGCCATATTATGAATGGTCAACATAGCGGTTGTTGCGGTACAACCCATGGCAAGCTGCTCAAAGATAATGCTTGAATCTAGGCGAGATAAACCTAAGCCGCCCGCTTCTTCAGGGGTATATAAACCACAAAAGCCTAGCTCACCGGCTGCTTTAATGGTGTCTTTAGGAAAAATGTGTTCTTGGTCCCACTTAGCAGCATGTGGAGCAAGTTCAGACTCTGCAAACTGACGGGCTGTTTCAGCAAATGCTTGCTGATCTTCGGTTAAATTAAAGTCCATAGTAGACCTCTATTTTGTTGTCTTATTCTTGTGTGAATAACGATTGTTGTCGTTTAAATGTGTGTTCTTTGAGCGAGCATGTGCTCGCTCAGCAGTAAATTAATTACAGCTTATTTAAGGTTGATACTCATGTTCGGACCTGAGGCGATATCATCCTCGAACCAGCGTGAAGTAATTGTTTTCGTTTCTGTATAAAAACGAATACCTTGCTTACCGTAGGTGTGTTGATCGCCGTAGAATGAGCCTTTCCAACCTGTGAATGAGAAAAACGGGAGTGGCACAGGAATTGGCACGTTGATACCAACTTGACCTACTTCAATTTCATGTTGGAATTTACGTGCAGCAGCGCCGCTTGATGTGAATAACGAAGTACCGTTACCGTAAGGCGAGTTATTGATAAGCTCAATCGCCTCTTCAAGAGTATCTACGAACATACAAGCCAATACAGGACCAAAGATCTCTTCTTTGTATAAATCCATCTCGGTGGTTACATCAGTAAATAGCGTTGGACCAACCCAGTTACCTTGCTCGTAACCTTCAACAGTAAAATCAGAGCCATCAATTAAGCACGTTGCACCTTGTTCTTTACCACTTGCGATAAGCGATAAGATACGGTCTTTAGCTGCTTTTGATGTTTGTGGGCCGTAAGCAGCGTTGGTATCATCCCATACACCTGGGCGTACGTTTTCAAAGCCAGCTTTAATTTCGTCAACCCAGTCTTTTGCTTGACCAACAAACACAGCAACCGAAATCCCCATACAGCGCTGACCCGCAGCACCTACAGACGCACCGACTAGGTTGTTTACAACATGCGATTTACTGGCATCAGGCATAATAACCATGTGGTTTTTTGCACCTACACAAGCTTGTACGCGTTTAAGGTTTGCTGTGCCTTTTGAATAGATGTATTCACCTACACCACACGAACCAACAAATGAAATAGCACGTACTGCTGGGTCTTCTAATAAACGGTCAACTTGTGGTTTTGTACCATGAACAACTTGTAACACTCCTTTTGGTGCACCTGCTTCAACAAATAGTTCAGCTAAACGCATCGGTGTTAGTGGATCTTGCTCTGATGGTTTCAGAATAAAGGTGTTACCACACACAATAGCTAGTGGGAACATCCATAAAGGGATCATCGCAGGGAAATTAAATGGCGTAATACCCGCACATACACCTAGTGGTTGCATGTAAGAGTAAGTATCGATTTTACGCGCTACGTTTTCCATTGTTTCGCCCATCATCAGAGATGGTGCATTGGCTGCTTGCTCAACCACTTCAATACCACGCCAAACATCGCCTTTGGCATCTTCAAATGTTTTACCCAGCTCATGACAAATAATCGTCGCAAGTTCGTCATGGTTTTCTTTTAGTAGTGCTGCGTATTTCATCATAATGCGCGCACGCTCAGAAATTGGCACTTCTTTCCATGTTTTAAATGTTTCTTTTGCAGAGGCAATGGCTGCATCCATTTCAGTATCCGTTGCACACGGGACTTGAGCTAACACTTCTTGGTTCGCAGGATTGATAACATCAATCAACTGCGATGAACTTGATTGGGTAAATTCGCCGTTGATAAATAAAGGTACTTGGTGCATGAGGCACTCCTCCCCAGTGGGTATAAATAGGCCGCAACATGATAGTTTTTAAAATACGTTGCGGCTGTGAGAGATTAAAATTCTAAAGTGATTAAATAGCTTCAATTGCCATAGCAACAGCTTCACCACCACCGATACACAGTGAGGCAACACCTTTGCTAAGACCACGATTCTTTAATGCATGAATTAAGGTAACTAAGATACGCGCGCCGCTTGCACCAATAGGGTGACCAAGTGCACAGGCACCGCCGTTTACGTTTACTTTGCTTTCATCAAGTTTTAACTCGTTAATTGCAAGCATAGTCACCATGGCAAACGCTTCGTTGATTTCCCATAAATCAACATCATTAACAGACCAACCGGCTTTTTCTAAAAGCGATTGCATTGCGCCAACAGGTGCTAAAGTAAATTCACTTGGTGCTTGAGAATGTGTGCTGTGAGCAACAATACGACACAGTGGTGTTAAACCTTGTGCTTTAGCATCTGATTCACGCATTAACACAAGCGCTGCTGCACCATCAGAAATTGATGACGAGTTTGCAGCTGTAATCGTACCGTCTTTTTTGAATGCAGGACGTAAACCCGGGATTTTATCAGGACGTGCATTGCCTGGTTGCTCATCAATCGCAACGGTCACATCACCTTTGCGTGTAGAAATAGTGTGCGCGGCAATCTCGTTTGCAAATGCGCCGGTTTCAATCGCACTATTCGCTTTAGTTAGTGAGCTAAGCGCAAAGTTATCCATTTGTTCACGACCAATTGAATACTGATCAGCAGTGTCTTGTGCAAAACAACCCATTGCTTTATTGTCGTAAGCATCTTCAAGGCCATCACACATCATGTGATCTTTTACTTCACCATGACCCATACGCATACCTGAACGTGCATTTGGTAACATATAAGGGGCATTACTCATGCTTTCCATGCCACCCGCAACCGCTGAGTTGATAGAGCCTGATTTAATTAAGTCATGGGCAAACATTGCAGCCTTTAAGCCAGAGCCACATACTTTGTTGATTGTTGTTGCGCCAGTACCTTGATTAAGGCCAGCTTTTAACATTGCTTGGCGAGCAGGTGCTTGACCAAGACCAGCTGGTAATACACAGCCCATGATCACTTCGTCAATCTTATCGGCAGATAAACCGGCTTGCTCTAAGCTACTTTTTATAGCAGTAGCACCTAAATCAGTTGCGTGTGCACCACTTAGTGCGCCCATAAAACCACCCATAGGGGTACGTTTTGCGGCAACAATAACAACGGCTTCAGTAGTCATAATTGGCTCCATGTAAGTGGTTATCATCATGTGTTCAAATCATGTGTAACCAAACAGTTAATTTGTTATAGTTTAATTTCGATTTAATTCAGCATACATAATATTTACGTTTACGCCAACGTAAATCTAAAATCAACATTTTTGCGGCTGGTAAAACTGTAAACTTATCTGTATTTTGTTGTATGAAAAATCGAACATCTGCTTACAAGGCTAGATAAATAAAGCTTTTCAACAAATCCAACCAGTTATCTTTATAAGTCTAAAGTATAACCCCTAAATCACCCTTTACCTTTACGTAAACTTCACTTATATTGGTGTTATTCGAATGAGGTAAATAAATCATGAAACAAGACAATCAAACAAACTTTGAAAGCGCAGCAGTTGAACCTGCTAGCAATGAGCAAACGTTTAGTATCAGCGAACTAGCAAAAGAATTTGATATTACCACCCGCTCTATCCGCTTTTATGAAGACCAAGGCTTGATCTCACCTGATCGCAATGGTCAAACCCGTATTTATTCAAAACGCGACAAAGTAAGACTAAAACTTATTCTACGCGGTAAACGCTTAGGTTTTACCTTGGCCGAAACGGGCCGTTTGTTTGAACTGTACGACGCAGATAAATCAAGCGCTAAGCAGCTAGTGACTATGCTTGACCTTATCGCAGAAAAAAAAGCAGACCTAAGCCAACAGATGGACGACATTAAAGTTGTACTTATGGAATTGGTTACAGCAGAACGCCGCTGTCGTGAAACCCTTAATAATTTAGACGAATAACCTGACAACAATCTCGTCAACAGACTCTCACAGGAACACACATTATGAGCACTATTTCACTATACAAAGAAATGAACTTCGGACTTGGCGAAACAGCAGACATGATCCGCGATCATGTTAATAGCTTTGCGAGCCAAGAAATTGCCCCACTTGCAGAACAAACAGATGTAGACAATGCCTTCCCTAATCAACTTTGGCCACAGCTTGGCGAAATGGGATTATTAGGTATGACAGTACCTGAAGAATTTGGCGGTGCGGGCCTTGGTTACCTTGAGCATGTTATTGCAATGGAAGAAATTAGCCGTGCAAGCGCATCGATTGGTTTAAGTTATGGTGCTCATTCAAACCTATGTGTTAACCAAATTAACCGTAATGGGTCACAGGCTCAAAAAGAAAAATACCTGCCTAAGCTTATCAGCGGTGAGCACATTGGTGCCCTTGCGATGAGTGAGCCAAATGCGGGTTCTGATGTTGTATCAATGAAATTAAAAGCTGAGAAAAAAGGCGATGTGTTTGTACTTAACGGTAACAAGATGTGGATCACCAATGGTCCAGATGCCGATACCTTTGTTATCTATGCAAAAACAGATTTAAATGCCGGCCCTAAAGGGATCACAGCGTTCATCGTTGAACGTAACACACCAGGATTCTCTACTGCGCAGAAGCTAGACAAACTTGGTATGCGTGGCTCTAACACCTGTGAATTAGTGTTCGAGAACTGCGAAGTACCAGCAGAAAACATTCTAGGTAACTTAAACGAAGGCGTAAAAGTACTTATGAGTGGCCTTGATTATGAGCGTGTTGTTTTGGCCGCAGGCCCGCTTGGCATTATGCAAGCATGTATGGACATTGTGGTTCCTTATATTCATGAGCGTAAACAGTTTGATAGCCCAATTGGTCAGTTCCAACTTATTCAAGGCAAAATCGCTGATATGTACACGCAAATGAATGCTGCTCGATCATACGTTTACACGGTAGCTCGTGCATGTGACCGCGGCGAAACAACACGTAAAGATGCTGCTGGTGCGATTTTATATGCTGCAGAGCTGGCGACTAAAATGGCCCTTGATGCTATCCAAATCTTAGGTGGTAATGGTTATATCAACGAATACGCGACAGGTCGTTTATTACGTGATGCAAAACTATATGAAATTGGCGCAGGTACTTCAGAAATCCGCCGCATGCTAATTGGTCGCGAATTATTCACTGAAAGCCGATAGGACCTTGTTATGACGATTTTAAAATCGAGTGTAAATCCACACGATCCGCAATTTTTGCAAAATCACGACAACATGGCTGCTCTCGTAAGTGATTTACGTGAAAAAGTAGCGGATATCCGTTTAGGTGGTGGCCCTGCCCTGATTGAGCGCCATCAAGGCCGTGGTAAGTTGTTTGTTCGTGACCGTATTGAAACGCTACTTGATGAAGGCTCGCCATTTTTAGAGATTTCACAATTTGCTGCCTTTGGCGTATATGAACAAGCTATTCCTTGTGCCGGTGTTGTGGCTGGGATTGGTCGTGTGAAAGGCGTTGAATGTATGATCATCGCCAATGATGCAACCGTAAAAGGCGGCACATACTTTCCACTAACAGTGAAAAAACACCTGCGTGCCCAAGATATCGCAGAGCGTTGTCATTTACCTTGTATTTATTTAGTTGATTCAGGCGGTGCAAACCTGCCTGAACAAGATGATGTATTTCCAGATAAATTACACTTTGGCCGTATTTTCTATAATCAGGCTCGTATGTCTGGTAAAGGCATCCCACAAATTGCAGTCGTAATGGGTTTATGTACTGCAGGTGGTGCTTATGTACCAGCGATGGCTGATGAAAGTATTATTGTAAAAGAGCAAGGTACAATTTTCTTAGCAGGCCCGCCACTGGTTAAAGCGGCTACCGGTGAAGAAGTAAGTGCTGAAGAGCTCGGTGGCGCTGATGTTCACTGTAAAACATCAGGTGTTGCCGATCACTATGCTGAAAACGATGCCCACGCACTTTCGATTGCTCGCCAATGTATTGAACGAATTAATTATCAGCGCCCTACTGCACCGTTACTTGATGATGTTAAACCGCCGCGTTACGACATTAACGAAATTTACGGCATTGTGGGTACCGACCTTAAAAAACCATTTGATGTACGCGAAGTAATTGCCCGTGTTGTTGATGATTCATCGTTTGATGAATTTAAACGCTACTTTGGCGAAACACTAGTAACCGGCTTTGCAACAATCTTTGGTCACCCTGTCGGTATTGTTGCAAACAACGGCATTTTATTCAGTGAATCAGCGCAAAAAGGCGCGCACTTTATACAGCTATGTGCACAACGCAAAATTCCTTTGGTGTTTTTACAAAACATTACTGGCTTTATGGTTGGTAAAAAGTACGAAGCCGAAGGCATCGCCAAACATGGTGCAAAAATGGTAACCGCTGTGTCATGTGCTGATGTGCCAAAATTCACAGTTTTAATTGGTGGCTCGTATGGTGCAGGTAACTACGGTATGTGTGGCCGTGCGTTTGAACCTACCATGATGTGGATGTGGCCAAACGCCCGTATCTCTGTAATGGGTGGTGAACAAGCAGCAGGCGTTCTTGCACAAGTTAAACAAGACGGTTTAGCCCGTAAAGGCGAAAGCATGACTGATGAGCAAGTCAGTGAGTTTAAAAAGCCAATTATCGAGCAATATGAAAAACAAGGTCATCCATATTACGCCAGTGCCCGCCTTTGGGATGATGGCATTATCGATCCTGCTGATACCCGCAATGTATTAGGGCTTGCCTTAAGCGCAGCTAAAAATGCACCAGAGCGCGATTCGCAGTTCGGCGTATTTAGAATGTAATGGAGGCCTTATGTCAGTAACACTCGAAATAACAAAATCAAATGTGGCTGTACTGGTACTAAGTCGCCCTGAAAAACACAATGCATTTAACGAAGAAGTCATCAGTGAGCTGATCCGTTTAATTGAACACGCAAACAGTTGTGATGTGCGCGCACTGGTTTTAAAAACCGAAGGTAAGCACTTCTCTGCTGGCGCTGATTTAAACTGGATGAAGTCGATGGCTGGCAATGACTTTGCAGAAAACTTAGCGGACTCTATGCAGCTAGCAAAGCTTATGAAAGTCCTTGCTACAAGCCCACATCCAACAATTTGTGCCGTACAAGGTGCTGCATTTGGCGGTGCGTTAGGCTTGATTGCGTGTTGTGATATCGCAATTTGCCAAGACGATGCACAGTTTTGCTTAAGTGAAGTAAAGCTTGGTCTTATTCCTGCAGTTATCAGCCCTTATGTCATTAAAGCCATTGGTGAACGCGCTGCACGTCGTTACTTTTTAACGGCTGAGATTTTTGACGCACATACAGCCAAGCAACTGGGTTTAATTCACCAGATCACTGGCGATTTACAAACAGCGCTCGACAAACACTTACAAAACCTTGTCAACAATGGTCCTGTTGCTGTTAAAGCAGCAAAACAGCTAATCAATGATGTCGCTGGCAACGTAATAGATGATGCACTGATTGAGTTAACCGCAGAACGCATTGCACGCATTCGTGTATCTGAAGAAGGCCAAGAAGGCCTGACTGCATTTTTTGAAAAACGTGCCCCTAACTGGCAGAAATAGGAACCATTATGACAACAAAATCATTGAAAAAAATTCTCGTTGCCAACCGTGGTGAAATTGCCTGCCGAGTTATGCGTACAGCAAAGCAAATGGGCTTAACTACGGTTGCAGTGTACTCAGATGCTGATAAACATGCTCAGCACGTAAAGCTTGCTGATGAGGCGTATCACATTGGCCCTGCGCCAAGTAAAGATTCGTACTTAGTAGCAGACAAAATAATCGATGTAGCTAAACAAGCAGGTGTTGATTGTATTCACCCGGGTTATGGTTTTTTATCTGAAAACTGTGACTTTGCACTCGCGTGTGAGAAAAATGATATCGCCTTTATTGGCCCGCCAGGATCAAGTATTGAAGCCATGGGTTCAAAAACCCGCGCTAAAGAAATTATGCACCAAGCAAATGTACCATTAGTGCCAGGCTACTATGGTGACAATCAAGATACAGATTTCCTACAAGCTGAAGCTGAAAAAATTGGTTATCCGGTACTGATTAAAGCGGCCTTTGGTGGCGGTGGTAAAGGCATGCGAGTTGTTGAACACGCAAAAGACTTTATCGGTGCACTTGAAGGCGCAAAACGTGAAGCAAAAGCCGGCTTTGGTAACGATTTAGTACTGTTAGAGCGCTATGTCACCAAACCGCGCCATGTTGAAGTACAAGTTTTTGCCGATAGTCATGGTAACTGTGTGTACTTAGGCGACCGTGACTGCTCTTTACAGCGTCGTCACCAAAAAGTAATTGAAGAAGCCCCTGCTCCGGGTTTATCTGATGCACTTCGTAAAGAAATGGGTGAAGCTGCGGTACGTTGTGCCCAAGCGATTAACTATCGCGGTGCAGGTACGGTTGAGTTTTTATTATGCGGTGATGAATTCTTCTTCATGGAAATGAACACCCGTTTACAAGTAGAGCACCCAGTAACAGAAATGGTAACCGGTGTTGATTTGGTGAATTGGCAAATCAATATTGCGGCAGGTGAAGCATTACCACTTAGCCAAGCAGATATTCAGCTACAAGGTCACAGCTTTGAAGCGCGTATTTATGCAGAAGATCCAAGTATTGACTTTATTCCGTGTTCTGGCCACATTGACGCCCTATTCACACCGAACGAATCTGAATTTGTACGTATAGATACAGGGATTGCAGCGGGTGATGAAATTAGCCCGTTCTACGATCCTATGATTGCTAAATTAATTGTTCATGATGATAACCGTGAGGCAGCGCTTGGGCGTTTATCAAAAGCACTAGAGCAATTCCACCTTGCAGGTTTTAGCTGTAACGTTAATTTCTTACATAATCTTGCTAACCACGCTACTTTTCAAGCAGGTGCACCCGATACGCACTTTATTGAAGACCAAGGTGAGCGCCTTGTTGCTAAAAACGAGCAACAGTCTGTTATTGCGACCGTTGTGGCAGCCTATGCGTATGCACATCAACTAAAAGGTGAAAGCAGCAGCCCATGGCAACAATTAACAGGCTTTATGCTAAACAGTGATGCTAAAACAACAATTCCGTTTGTAGATTTAAACGTTCATGCTGTTAAGACCTCAGATGGCTTTAAAATTAGCTTAGATGGGGTTGACTATACAACCTCGGGCAAGGTTGAAAATGGCCTTGCAAACTTAGTTGTTAATGGCGAAAAAGTTGTGGCTCATATTAATCAAACAGACTCTCACATTACAGTGATGTACAAAGCACAGCAAACGGTGCTAGAACTGATTGATAAACACTATATTAGTGAACACGAAAGTGATGCGTTGCCACTTGCTGCACCACTCAATGGTACTGTTGTTAAACATTTAGTTGAAGTGGGTAGTACTGTTGCTAAAGGTGACGCTGTTGTCATCATCGAAGCGATGAAAATGGAATACACGCTTAATGCCCCACATGATGGTGTATTAACCAGCTATTGCTTTGCTGAAGGTGAACTGGTGAGTCATGGTGATATGCTCGCGATTGTTGAAGAGCCGGAGGCGTAATGGCACAGTTTCCTGATTTTGTTCGCATTGTAGAAGTTGGCGCCAGAGACGGTTTGCAAAATGAAGCCGCCGTTAATACCCAAGATAAAGTCGCTCTTATCAACGCCCTTGCAGATGCTGGGCTTAAAGATATTGAAGCAGGCGCCTTTGTGTCACCTAAGTGGGTGCCACAAATGGCTGACTCTAGCGATGTAATAAGCGCATTAAATTTGCCAGACGTTAACTTAAGTGCCCTCACCCCGAATTTACGGGGTGCAGAGGCAGCAAAACAAGTCGACATTCAAGAATTTGCAATCTTTACAGCAGCAAGTGAAGCGTTTTGTCAAAAGAACATTAACTGCTCTATTGATGAAAGTATTGACCGCTTTAAGGATGTTATGGATTTTGCCAAAGCGAATAACATTCGTGTTAGAGGTTATGTTAGCTGCGTCATGGGTTGTCCATATCAAGGTGATGTCGACTACAATGATGTATTAAAGGTATCAGAGCGATTATTAGAGCTTGGTTGTTACGAAATTAGCCTTGGCGACACCATTGGTGTAGGTACGGCAAAAAAAGTCGATGAGTTATTAGACTTACTCTTGCAACATATTGATAAATCAAAGCTCGCTGTACATTTTCACGACACCTACGGACAAGCGCTCACAAATATTTACACCGCTCTGAGCCGAGGTATAGCAACGGTTGATAGTGCTGTTGCAGGCCTTGGTGGCTGCCCTTATGCCAAAGGTGCGTCAGGAAATGTTGCCACTGAAGATGTAGTTTACTTACTGCAAGGACTTGGCATAGAGCATGGAATTGATTTAGAAAGACTGGCGAAAGCTGGTTGGGCTATTTGCAGTGCATTAAATAAACAACCTGTCAGCAAGGTATCACTTGCTCTAAAGAACACTCAGAATAATTAAGGAGTAGGCTCATGGCCGGTTTCGATAAAGTGGTTTCAAGTTATGAAGCTGCAATGGAAGGTTTAAAAGATGGCGATACAATTATCGCTGGTGGCTTTGGCTTGTGTGGTATTCCTGAGGGACTTATCAGTGAAATTAAGCGTAAACAGACTAAAAATCTAACTGTTGTTTCGAATAACTGCGGTGTCGACGATTTTGGTTTAGGTGTTTTACTTCACGACAAGCAAATTAAAAAAATCATCGCTTCTTATGTGGGTGAAAATGCGCTTTTCGAAAAACAACTACTCGATGGCGAAATTGATGTTGTTTTAACACCACAAGGTACACTCGCTGAGAAGATGCGCGCCGGTGGTGCTGGTATTCCTGCGTTTTATACTGCTACAGGTTACGGCACTCCGGTTGCCGAAGGCAAAGAAGTTAAAGAATTTGATGGTCGCCCATATATCTTAGAAGAGTCAATTACAGGTGAGTTTGCCATTGTTAAAGCATGGAAAGCCGACCGCTACGGTAATCTTGTATTTCGCCACACAGCTATGAACTTCAACCCGATGGCCGCGACAGCAGGTAAAATTACCGTTGCTGAAGTAGAAGAGATTGTTGAACCAGGTGAACTTGAGCCAAGCCAAATTCATACCCCAGGTATTTATGTTAATCGCGTGATCAAAGGCGACTTTGAAAAACGCATTGAACGTGTAACAACTCGCGATTAAGGAGCATTAAAATGGCATTATCACGTGAACAAGTTGCAATGCGTGTTGCACAAGAACTACAAGATGGCTATTACGTAAACCTAGGTATTGGTATCCCTACTCTGGTTGCTAACTATGTACCTGACGGTATCGAAGTTATGTTGCAGTCTGAAAATGGCTTATTAGGTATGGGTGCGTACCCAACTAAAGACCAGGTTGATGCAGATATGATCAACGCGGGTAAAGAAACCGTGACAGCAGCCACAGGTGCAGCAATATTTAATAGTGCAGATAGTTTTGCCATGATACGGGGTGGTCATGTAGACTTAACAGTATTAGGTGCATTTGAAGTTGACCAGAACGGTAACATCGCATCGTGGATGATCCCAAAAAAGCTAATTAAAGGCATGGGTGGCGCGATGGACCTCGTTGCTGGCGCGAAGAATATTATTGTTACGATGACTCATGCAAGCAAGCATGGCGACTCTAAGTTATTAGAAAGTTGCACTTTACCGCTAACTGGGGTTAACTGTGTAAAGAAAATCGTAACTGATTTAGCCGTATTAGAAGTTAAAGACGGCGCATTTCATCTAATCGAACGCGCTCCAGGCGTGTCGGTAGATGAAATTATTAGCAAAACGGCAGGCAAATTGCTTGTTGAAGGTGATGTTCCAGAGATGGTTTTTTAAACCACTCACATCCCATGTACCGACCTCATTCCCAGTGCCAATGGCGCTGAGTTACCCAAAATCCCTCGCAAGAGGGATTTTTTTTATCTAGCGTTCACGTTTCGCCGCACCATTTTGTCACATAAATAGTATAAAATGCCCTGCTTTAGTGAATTGGCAGTATCTAATACTGAGACTATGACGAAATAGCTAAAACTGCTAAGATCACTTTTTTACTAAACATTTGCCTAAACATAGATTAAACGAGCGATTAAAGGCTGTTTTTTATACAATATGGCAAGAGTTAGCTATATTCATTCTTTACTCTCTATTTTTTTACATTTTGGGATAATAATTGCTTAGCAGTTAATTAACTAACAAGCGCTATTGAGACTTACTGAAATTAACTATGCAAACACCTATTCGTGGCCTACGCTCATTTTGTTTTGCTGCACGCACCCTTAGCTTTAAAGATGCAGCAAACCAGCTTTACCTTACACCGTCTGCCGTAAGCCATCAGATCAAACAATTAGAAGAACAATTGGGTATTGAACTGTTTGAACGTCAAACCCGCTCTATCCGCCTAACTGCTGCGGGGAAGAATTTTTATGACTCTGTATCACCGCTTATTAAAGCGCTAGAAAAAACCATCAATGAGTTTAGTCAGTTACAAGAGAACGTTACGATCAGTATTACGTTACCTGAGTTTTTCGCCAGTGAGCTTTTAATGCCAAAACTGAGCGAATGGACCAGTGAGCACCCAAATACAAACTTACAGCTTAATACCTTAAAAACGCGTAAAGAGCTGACTAAGCAAAGCGATTTGTCGATTGTATTGTCTTCATCTAAACCGCACGAAGGCGTTGTACATGAGCTATTTTCGCTATCGTATACACCAGCTTGCAATAAAGAAAACTGGCAAGCATGGCAAGAAAACCCGTTTCAGGCTTTAAATGAAGTTCCTCTTATACTTCATAAAGCACGTCCTTGGGCTTGGCACCAATGGGCAGAGCATGCTGGTATTGATGACTTTGCACCAAAACAAATTATTCAGGTTGATAGTATGTTTGGTGTGGCACGTGCGGCGCAACAGGGTATGGGTATTGCCCTAATCCCCTTGCCTATCAGTCAGACTTGGTTTGATGAACAATGGTTATTTAATTTCACCGATATGCCATTAAAAACGAAAGATAAATATTACTTAGTGCAACACGATCCTAGTGAAACTAATGCACAATTAGAGCTATTTATAAAATGGATGCTTGATACCTTTAAACATCTTAAGTAAATTATCGGGTAACCTTTATTAAAGCATTAATGGTTACCCGATTTACCTTAATTGATACTTTAATGGTTATGAGATAATAATCTTCGAAGTTTGACTAATGTCGCCTCTTTAATTATTGAGCTGTCCTCCGCACCTGGTGATACTTTTGCCACACTATCAACTTGATTACTGCGATTAAGCTTTTCCACTGGCTGTAACCGCCCCTCAAGCATTGTCCCCCATACCTTTATATCTTTTATATCTTTTGGAGCAACATTGTATGGGCTATTCAACATCATAGTTAAATTAGCATCTTTACCAACTTCAATTGACCCGACTCGATGTTCCATTTGAATTGAATATGCAGCTTCAATTGTTATCGCTTTTAAAGCCGCATCTAAGGGAACACGGTGTTGAGGACCGATAACAGGACCCTCAGCAGTAAAGCGATTTACTGCTGACCAAACTAATTGCAACGGCTTGGCTGGTGCCATTGGCATATCAGAATGAAAAGATAGTGAGCCTCCATATTTCAATACATTTTCATGGGGAACCATATTAGAAGAACGTTCTACACCAATGCCTAACTCAGAATATTTACCTGCAAGTGCTGTAACATAATACGGGTTCGAGCTAACAATACCACCAAGTTCAATCCAACGCTTTACTTGCTCCGGTTGAGCAAATCCAAAATGGACAAGCACTGAACGGTGATCTTCACGAGCCTGTCGAGACATTGCTTTTTCAAGTGCACCTAGTAACACATCCATACCTGCATCGCCATTGTTATGAACATGAATTTGATAGCCTGCATCCCAGTATGTATTAAACATAAATTCAAAAGCCGGAGGGTCGATGATCCATGCACCATGGTGTCCATCTAGATAACCATCTTTCATTTGCATTAATTGACTATAAATGGCGCCATCTGTAAAAAGCTTTACTTGGTTTGGTAGATACCAAGTTCGACCACTTCCCCACGTTTCTACTCGTTTCGTCTCTTCAATGAGGCGTTTAGCATCGTCCGGCTTTTTTGCGTAAAAACTTTTACCATCGCCAATAAAGCAATGATTAAATGGTGTGTCAGTATCTGAATAAACTGCATTGATTCTAGTTTGTAATTCTTTAGATAAGAACCCACCGGGCTCACACGCCAATGTAATTCCATTTTTATGATAATAGGTTTCGGTGTATTCGAGCCCTCTCGTAAATTGCTCACTCGAAGCTAAATGAGGAGTTAATTTTGGAAGTATTGCAATAAGACCTTGTTCGAAGAAATGACCTTTTTCAATATTAATCATTTCTTTCGCACTCCTACTTAGGGAAGCAATATAATCGTCAGTTATATTCGCTAATTTCAATGCTGCAGAATTCAAATAAAACTCATGTTGAGAGCGGTGCCAAACAAATATCGGGAAATCAGGAGCCAATTCATCCAAAATACTTCGTGACATTTCTCCATGAAAGTAGTGATGATAGCCCCAAGTAATAAATGGCTTTTTCTTATCTTTGTGTTCATTTATTGCAGTTGTAAGCCTTTTACGATAATTTTTTTTGTTCCGCACAGCTGGCGAAAACCCATCAATTGCATCCCAATCTTCGATAGAAATGACTTTCATATTCATGGCAAGTGCAGCAAGTACGGGATGAACATGTTGTTCCACAAATCCAGGCATAACAATCAAGTCATCCAGCGACTTACTTAAAATAGCATTTTCCCCAGCAATAGAACGAACTTCTTTTAACGATCCAACTGCTAAAAATTTACCATCACGGACTGCAATTGCTTCAGCTTTTGGCTTCTTAGGATCCATGGTTATAAAGTCACGAGCGGTGTAAATTACCGTACCAGAATATGGTTTCGTTACGTAATCAATATCCTGTAAACGAATTGCATCACAATGTCCAAACATGGGAAAAACTAGGCAGAAATTGAGTACTATGGGTTTAAATTTTGACAAAAATGACATAATAACTCCCTATTAATGTCTATTAGGTAAAAAACAACATCATAAAAATTAACTTGCAGCACATTGAGCATAGAACAGTTTGCTAATTATGAGCATTAACGTACAGAAAATTCTGAGCTTAGGGTAAGTTTCAGTAGTAAGCAAAAAGTTTTAATAACTCGAAGCCCTCACAGTGTTTGATTGACTTTAAATTACAAAAATTAAGATTTAACCTTCTCGACTAAGATAAATACTTTGTTTTCACCAATTTCGAATGACGCTTGTTTACCATATTCCACAATAAAAGAAGGTGTAAAATAGCTGCCAGCGAGTGTGATTGATGTTTCTACAGCTGCCGTATTATTTTGTTGTGGTGTAACTTTAACTTCATAACTAAACCCCTCACCTATAGAAATGGTCGCAGGTTGTTTTTCTTCCACCAGCATTACTGGCGATGCTAGTAGCTCATTCGCTTTATAAACAGATGTTTCAACTTGAAAACTATCAGCTGCGAAACAACTTGTTGATGCTAAAAATACTCCAGCTACTAAACCTAACTGTTTTTTCATATTATTTCCTTATCTCATTTATAGGGTTTGTCCGTAATTAATATCAGTTAGTACGTTTATTTGATACACGGAAATTTCTGAATGTTAATTATCTCTATCAAAGCTCTCGATAATACACATCAATGGTATGTGATATAGCTTCATAGCTGTTATTTTCGTGTTTAAAACACGCTTTTCTTAGTTCCTTCTCTTCGTAGTTTTTACCTGCTACTACGACTTGATCTAAAGTTTGTGAACGTGCACAGAATTGCTGTTTTGAAATTGTTTCTACTTTGACTGATTCAGCTTTTGAACGCGGTAATGAACTAGGCTTAGGATTTTGCTTCATGCCTTCAAGTAACTGTGCTTTAGTAACAGGCACAGTATCTGACCCTAGCCCAGGAATATGCAATGTTTGTTTAATCGTATAGTTTTTACTTAATAATGGCGCAAACAAAGATACATCGTTGCTCAAATAAGCTTGCTCAAAATTAAGATAAACAGCCACTTTATCTTCAGCTGCATTGGCAATAACAGGCCCTAAAAGTAACAACGCAAATATCAGTTTCATGGTTATACGCTTATTCTGAATAAATTAAGTCATCAACTACACATACCATCATAAAGTACCGATTTTATTTTTAATTAACAACAATTTGTTTGTTTTGCGTACTCTACTCCTATATTGTTCTTTATCGTAAACATTACCTATTTAAACCCTGTGTCTACTTTATCAGGGTCAGATCATGTCTACTTTATCGGGGTCAGATCACAGATCTGACAGCTGATAGCTGATAGCTGATAGCTGATAGCTGATAGCTGATAGCTGATAGCTGATAGCTGATAGCTGATAGCTATAAGACTAACTCATTACATTAGACTAAAGTCTATAGGTTAAATTTCTTCATCTATTAGGTCATTTTTTATCGTTTGTTGAATTTGCAGCGTTCAATTAAAGTTCCTTTGTCGGCGATTGATACCGACTCAAATAGAGGAAATGATTATGTTTAGTACACTTATGAAACGCGTTGCACTTAGCTCTTTATTAACTTGTTCAGCTATGGCAGTGGCTGATCAGAGTGACTACAAATTAATGGTTATTGATCAATCTACACGAGCAACAGTAGAAACAAACCGCCAATACGAACTAGCATTTAACCAATGTGCGTTAAGTGTTCAAGCAAAGAATTTTACAGAAGCTGAAACACTTTGCTCTAAAGCAATCAGCTTGCTTAGCAAGAGCAAGGTACCTGCTTACAAACGTCGTGAATTAACCTCATTTGCATTAAGCAACCGCGGTGTAGCTCGAATCATGTCTGAAAACGACACTGCTGCATTGTCTGACTTTTACGAAGCAGTACAAATTTCAGGTAACGAGCTAGTAGAGCACAACTTAACGCGTGCGAAAAAGAACTTAGCATTATAAGTTTTCACAAAATTGTGTTGTCACAAAACCCAGCTTCGGCTGGGTTTTGTCGTTTATGTACTTTGGATGTTTCCCAGCACTTAAACAGCTTGATATATAGAAGGTTTTCGAATTCATCATTGCTTTATAGAACCCAGAATAAAACAAACGCCAACATAAAACCAAATAACGCTTGCAACTATTTGCCAAATATCTAAACCTGAGGTTGTGATAAATGTTGGAATGGCAATTAAACCCCGTAAAGTGCAAATTACCGCAATAGTAACTAGAGCAGGTTTCAGAAAAGAAACTTTACGGATTAAACCAGCCGCTGAAAAAGCAAACACAGTACAAGCAAACATTAAGCTAGCTACGATTATTGTACCAATTGGGGCAAGCAATGTTCCATGTATTGAAGATTCTATAATCTGTTGAGGTGCCCTAGCAAATGCATACCAGCTAGGCCCGCCAAATATACATAGTACGTGCCAGATAGCAGAAATAAACGCAATAACACCCGCACTAATTAATAATTTTGATTGAATACTAAGGCTCAATATTGACTCCGTTCTACTGTAATCTTAGGTCTTATCAAAGCAAATCGACTATAGTCCACTTCAAACCTTTCTGAACCGGAATTTCACATTCCCCCAAAAGAGGTAATCTTTTTCGCTGCTGATAAGTTAAAGCTAACATCAAACATGACTTTATTATTACTTTTGGTGGCGAAGTTGATAAACAAAGAAATATTGCTCTATTTCCTTGAAATGAAGCTCTTCACCATATAGTTCACGAAATGTATCTACCAATTTAGTTTGGTAATTGAAAAACAGATAATAATTATTAGGTGACTTTAACTTCCAGTCGATTCGAATAGGGCTGCCTGTTTTTACACTATCGCTAGGCTCTTCCCATTTAGTGTCTCGTCAATTTCACCTAGGGCCAGTTCAAATGCAATTTCAAAAACTAACTCTCTAATCTCGAAGAGCTTAGTTCTGGCATTTTAGGGTATTTATCAAATTTTTTTTACTTCCTTGTTCATTTGAATCTCCGTTATTCATTTTATTCAGTCAAAAAAGTATGGTTGGAAAATCAATGAAGTAGTGTAGCCATACAGTAAGCCCACTTGTATTTTAAACTCACTCACCACTTGGTCCAGATAATGCCTGTTTGTAACTTAAATCAAAGTTTTTGAGTAACTGATTCAGGTAGTTCAGGTTTATCTGGTTAGGTTTAAAACTTTGTCCCTTCTCAATATTAGCTATATGTTGTTTTAGTTTTGCTTTATCTTTATTCCAAAAAGCGATGTTTCCTAACACAAAGTCATTCCAATACATTTTTGAACCATTTAGCTTTTCATCGGGATCCAATACTTTTTTAGCGTAAAAAACCGCTTGTTGATAGTCACCCGCTAACCCTTCCATTTGCGCTAAATGCCAAGTTAATGAGCTTTCATTTGAATTATTATGAGAGATATAACGTTTTATCAGAATGGCAGCTTCAGCATGGCAACCTGATTTTTTTAACAATCTAAAACCGGCATCGTACGTCTGATCAAATTGTTGGTATGTTAGGCTCAAATCGTCTTTTAACCTTTCTTCAAGCTCAACTTTACAGTCAGCAAAGCTTACATTTGATATAATTAAAAACCCGATTGATAAGAGTCCTGTTTTCATAATTCTGTCCTTAAATTTGCTAATGCCTGTATAAGATAACACTGCAATCAAACGCAAGTTCACCACGAACTGAAAGTATTTGATTCCATGTAACCTTTAAATTGTTGTTATTTCTCTAGCTCATGATAAACATTTGGATTCCAAATTTGCATAAACATCTCTGGATTTTCAATTGGTTGAAAACCATATTGCGCGTACAAACCATGCGCATCTTTTGTTGCCAATACCATACGTCTCAAGCCTTGAAGCTCGGGGTGAGATACTATGCTCTCAACAAGCCACTTGCTCAAACCTTTACCTCGATGGCTTTCTACTATGAATACATCGGAAAGATAAGCAAATGTTGCTTTATCTGTTATAAGGCGGGCAAAACCTACTTGAGAATCATAGCTGTCATAGACTCCAAAACAAAAAGAGTTTGAAATGGCCGTTTCTAGCGTCTGCTTTGGTATTCCGGACGCCCAGTAGCTTTTTGAAATAAAACCGTAAATTACTTCAAAATCGAGATCAGTTTTATCTGTGCTAATTCTATATCCTTGCACCAGTATTCCTTTTTACGGTTTATCATGATAATTATGAATTTATTGCTAGTCTGCGTACCACAATAAACTCTTGTTATTTCAGATGTTTAGTTTTAACAAAGTTACTAACCAATTGCTACTGTCCAAACAATAAGACTGTGCCCCTTTGACCTAAATATATTTTAAACCACAATTTACGGACCCAAATAACATTTCTATATAAGAGACAGCATTAAATTTATTAGCACTCAACTCAGCTAATTTGTAACTTTCAATACAGGAATACAACAACTTCATCTCCTCTACATCACAGTAAAATTCCGAATCCTGAGTAATTACTCTATAGATTAAATTTCTTCATCTAACAGTTTTAATTTAATCGTTTGTTTAGCTTTTGGGAATATTTTAAAGTTCACTCGTTGGCAAGAAACACCAACTTATTCAGAGGAAAACTATCATGTTAAAAACACTTGTAACCACTATTGCACTTAGCTCTTTATTAACTTGCTCAGCGATGGCAGTAGCCAAACAAGCTGATTATAAACTGATGGTTATTGAGCAAGCTCAAACGAACGATAATGCAACTAGCCAATACGAAACTGCCTTCAACCGCTGTGCATTAAGCGTTAAAGAAAAGAATTTTTCAGAAGCGGAAAGCCTGTGTACACAAGCAATTTCTCTTCTAAGTACAAGTAAGGTACCTGGTTACAAACGCCGCGAATTAACTTCGTTTGCACTTAGTAACCGTGGTGTTGCCCGCATCATGTCTGAAAAAGATACTGCTGCACTTTCTGACTTTTATGAAGCGGTGCAAATTTCTAAAAATGAACTTGTTAATCACAACTTAAGTCGCGCAAAACAAAACCTAGCGCTGTAAAAGTTCCCCCAACCAAATTGTTGTCGAAAGCCCGGTTCTTGTGTGTTCTGACCGGGCTTTTTTTATTTAATGTTTGGCAAATAAATCTGACATCCCCTTCATTGTGATGCGATCAAATTGAATTTCTACAGGTAATCCTTCTATGTGGTATTCTGCTGGAATATCTACTTGCAAAATAAGTTTTAAAGCGGCTTTTTCGCCTTCGAATGGACCTGAAAGCTGCGGGGGTATCTTACTTGTAAGCTCTGTATATTCATTAATTACAGCATCAAATTTTTTACCATTTGGAAGTTTTACAGTCGCTTTTTGACCTATTTTTGAATACTCCAAAAATTTTGGTGCAAGATAAGCATGAACTCTTAGTTCTCTGCCGGTATCTACTGAAAATAATGGTGAGTTTTGATCTACAAACTGACCATCTTGCACAAAGATATCGTTAATATTTCCCGAAAACGGAGTTTTAACAACAAGGTTTTGTTGCAGTGCAGACAACTTTGCAAATTCAATTGAAAGATCTTGATAGCGTTGCCCCTTTAATCCATACAAGCGTTCCATTTCTTGCCGCTCTTTCTCACGCAAGATATCAACTTTTGTCTGTTCGTAACTTAATTGAGCACTGTTAAAAGCAGCTATTGCGCTTGCTAAATCAGAAACGGGGACTATTCCGCGGCTTTTATAATCTTTATACGTATTAAGTAATTCTTGCTGCCTTTCAACGCCTTCTTTTGCGACTCGCTTTCTTTGTTCTAGCTGCGTCATAATTGTTTTGCTAAATGGTATCTGTTGTTGAGTTAGATTTAATATTTGTCGGTCAACTTCTTGATACTGCCCTGTCAATTCAGGGTTATATAATGTGAGCAATATTTCATCTTTCATCACAGAATCACCAAGGTTAACGTCAACAAATTCAATAGTTCCTTTACTTGGAGCTTTAATCAGAAGCGGTTCAGTCGTAATGATACCAACAGCTTCAACCTTAAGTTGTGGCACTAAATAAATCCATGCGACAATACAAATAGGGCTCAATGCAATCAGAATTAAAAAATACCAGCGTAATTTATGTGATGTTCTTTTTGCTCCAGCATATGGAACTTTAATTCCTTTTTCTTCATTCGGATTGTTGACCTTTGCAGTGCTATTAAAATGCAATTTCATATTATTCCCTTAATCTAAAATTTTTGACCACGTTTAAGCACCCACCAAGGTGCCATACTAGACTCTTCATGCGACCGCCGGAATACTTCATTAACCAGCGCAAAGCAACATACTAGGCGCATTATAAATGCATAGATGGGATAGAGAGGTAACCAGAGGAATAGTGTAAAATCTTGCTTAGGCCTTTCTGAAACACTAACTAAAACTAACAAATAAAAATAGCCGATAGTTAGAAGGTATAAGGCATAAATGACGAATATTAATGCTAGTGAGAATTGCCAAGGATAAATAATAGCAACCCCAACAAAATACACAAAAATGACAAATGGCAACATAACGTTTTGCAAGTAACCATAAAAAAGTGTAAACAAAAAATTCTTCCAGCCTAAAAGCTTAGGTGAAAAAGCTGGCCAATGTTTACGCAAATATAAAAACAGCAAGTCCCCGTCCCAACGTAATCTTTGCAAGACAAGCTCTTTAAATGATTGAGGTGCGTCTGTATGTGCAATCGACGCAGTCGCGTAAGGTATTTTTAAATTAGGGTAGCGTTTAAAATACTGTTTGATACGAACTGTTAGATCTAAGTCTTCTGCAGTATGAGTATCCCAACCTCCTATTTGTTTCAAGAAATCACGTCTAAATGCACCAAATGCACCTGAAATGTTGTTAATTAAATTACATTGAGCTAAGCCAGTTTTACCACCCTGCATCGATATTAAGTATTCGATTGCTTGCATTCTAGTCCATAAAGTTTTATTCACATTACGAACTCTTAAAGCACCTCCCACAGCAGGTACATTAGGGTCTTCAAATAACCTGACTAAATTTGCCATCATATCATTGTCAAATGAAGTATCCGCATCAACATTGACGATAATTTCACCTTTAGCATAGGATAAGCCTGCGTTTAAAGTTGAAACTCGCCCTCCCCGCTGCCATTTTGGCAATAAAACAATCTCACGATTTTTGCCTTTAAATAACTGCTTACATTCTTTAGCTACATGGTAAGTGTGGTTATTTTGAACAGCACCATCTATTACAGCAATAATTTCAATTTTACCTGGGTAAGTTTGTTCAACGAGTGACTGAATGGTTTCTTTAACTGCATCCCCTTCTGCATAACAAGTAATAACACAGCTAACTTTTGGTAAATAAAATAATTTAGTATTGTTTATACGTGTCTTTTCTTTAGTCCATTTAATTATGCCAAACGTGATTATTAAAAATAGCGGCAATTCATAGATAAGGTATAAAGGAATAAATTTCACTAGAACTAATATATTACTTTGTACATAAAACATAATTTGTTCAGTAATATGTATTAAAGTGCTTAGCGTACTCATAAAACACTCTCCTGCTGAGCTGCAAATTGTTGCTCAAGCCAAACACCTATTTCATCTGGCATTTCTTTTGATGGAAGTGGAATGCCTTTAATCGAAAGTGAGAAATCGCTATTTTTATTGAGTAAAGAAATCCCTTTTAATTTTTGATAAACAAAGGATAAATGTTCAATTGTTGTATTAGGTAACATTAAAAGTAATGTATGCTCTCCTGCTAAACAGCAAATATCCGTGGTCCTGATACTCTCGTTAATTCTGCTCTCAAATTCGTCTATTAATTGAATAGCACGTGCTTCACCATTTTCTGCAATAAATTGCGCGAGGTTTTTTAACTCTATCTTAACTATTGAGTGTGTTTGCTGGTGCCTTACGGCAAGTTGGTTTTGCCACTTAACCACCCATTCGAAATGTGAATAGTTAATAGAGTCAGTGCTGGTTAAATTAAAATTGTCAAAACGCTCACCAAGTCTAATTAAACTTTTACCTTCCATTGATATGTTGTAACTATGAATGTTCTGTACTATTAACTCATCAACTTGATTACTGGTCTGACAGTGGAAGCATTTAGCAATAACGTCAGCATCTACAAAGCTAGTATGGCATTGGTTACATTTCTGATTTTCTATTGGGCGATCATAGTCAACGCCAATGTGTCTCAATTTTGTATGGCAATTAGGGCAGCTTAGCCCGATACCCTCTTTAAATTTAGATTCGCCATTTACATGACCACAGTTAAAACAGTGCAAACTAGATACGTTAGCAATATCAATACTTTGACAACTTGGGCATGAATCAACATAATTTAAGTGCCCTGATTGGCAGTGTCTACAGTAGCGAACACGGTCGATTAACTTATCTGTCTGTAAGAGTTTTCTTCTATGGATACTCGACAACCATGACATCGCATCTTTAGTGTTAACCCCGAAACACTCTAAAAGCGGATAATAATAAACACTATTAATGCTTAAATCATGAACAGGTAACAAGCTATTACCTTTATAAATCCACATAAAAGACAAAAGCTTAGTTAAAGCTGAGTCGACTAAATTAAGACTTAGATTTAAACTAGTTGCGCGCGTTATTACGGAGTTATAAAAATCATCACTTTGTTTATTAAAAAGACCATTTGCAAGAGCTTCTGATAAATAACAAGGCGTATTTACCAAAATACAGCTTTGCCATAACAGTTCGTGCTTACGGATTTTCTTGAGCGCCTCGCCTTGGTTTACAATGTTGTCAGCAAAAACAATAAGTGGAAAATGAGATTGAGCTTCAAAACCGGAAAAAAAGTGCTCTACGTCGTTAAATACTGTGAATTCGTGTCCGTAAACTAAAAAATCAATATCCTTAAGCTCACCAATCCAAATTTTTTGTAACGAAATATCATTTAATTGCTGTTTATTCATTTACCCTCCATGAAATGAACTATTGTATTCATACCGCATTTTAAACTGTTTTTATATAAGGTACGATCAGACTTTTCATATAACTGGTAATTTATGGTTTAAATTAACTAGTCAATAGCTTATAAAAATAAGAAGGTATGATTGAAATCTATATTTAAAATAATATTTTATTGTTATTAATTGAAATATAAACTTTATGTTAATAAAGAGTTGTATGAGGTAGCTTTTAATATAAAAGCCAGCTCTGAAAGCTGGCTATAAATAAGTTCTAACTTATTAAGTTTCATCTCTTGGCACAAACTCAAGCACAGTCGCATTAATGCAGTACCTGTCTTTACCTCTTGGCCCTTCACCAGGGAACAAATGCCCTAAATGAATACCCGAGCTTTTTGATTTAAGCTCAATACGTTGCATGCCATAACTGTTGTCTTCATGCATAGTCACACTGTCTTTAACTGGATGAGTAAATGAAAGCCAGCCTGTGCCTGAGTTAAATCTATCTCGGGTATCAAAAAGCGGCGCACCACTTAGCTTATCAATGAAAATTCCATCAGGTGTGTTTTTAAAGATATCGTACTGCTTACAAAATGGGCTGTCTGTTCTGGCATGAAATGCAACTCTAAAGGCTTCACTGTCCCCCAGTTTAAATGCACCTAAGGCTTTGTAAAACTCACTTTTGCTAACATAGCCTTGGCGACCATAAACCTCTTCGCCATTTTCTATAAATAAGAGTGTGGGTGTAGCCCATGTTGGGGTTTTAATTGTTAAACCATCAAGTTGATCAGCATGTCGGAAAGTCATAGGTATCGAGCCCATGTACTCATTAGCGACCTCTTTTTTAAACTTTTCGCAGTATGGGCAATAACCTTTAGCATCAATCACTACAATTTGCTTACCTGCCAATAAGGCTGTGTTATCAACCTGCTGTTTTTTGACTGGTGTGAATACAACGCCCGTTGAATGATCAGGGCAATAGCCATTCGGGTTTTTCTTTAAGTAGTCTTGGTGATAATCCTCAGCAGCATAAAATGCATCAAGCGGTTTTATTACAGTCACAATCTTGCCGTAGCCTGCTGCGGTTAATTTGCTTTGGTATTCATCTTTAAGTGTATTAGCAACCTCGAGTTGCTCATTATTACTTACCAAAATTGTTGAGCGGTATTGAGTGCCAATATCATTACCTTGGCGATTTAGCTGGGTTGGATCATGATTTTCAAAATAATGCATTAACAGTGATTGTGTTGTTAACTTGTTGCTGTTGTATGTCACTTTAACAACTTCTGCAAAATTGTTTTTATCAAAGCGTCGCGAGCTACGTGTTATGTTCTTGTAGGTCGCTTTAAAACCTTGCCCATCGGCATAGCCAGATACCGCATCCAACACGCCATCAAGTGCTTCGTAACGTTTTTCTGCTCCCCAAAAACAACCTGAACCTAGCACAATGGTTTCAATATGCCCTGTTGCGTTTTCTGGCATTGTTTCAGCTTTAATTGGGCTGGTGGTAAAAATAGCACTGCAAGTGAATAGTGTCAGTAACATCGACTTAATTGTCATACTAATTTCCTCTTAAAAGCCTGTATTTAAGACAGACCGCGC
Organism: Pseudoalteromonas sp. BZK2; assembly: GCF_014349195.1. NCBI lineage: Bacteria > Pseudomonadati > Pseudomonadota > Gammaproteobacteria > Alteromonadales > Pseudoalteromonadaceae > Pseudoalteromonas > Pseudoalteromonas sp. BZK2. The sequence goes on from NZ_JACSOG010000004.1 coordinate 162,681, forward strand.
ATAGGTATTAATAATTTCAACTTAAACGCATGCAAACAGCGATTCACCGCTAACAATTTAACTCTTAACCTTATTTACGGTAAAACACAGCTTTTTAACATTGGGATATTAAAAAATGAAAATTGCACACAGCTTATCTGCTATTGCATTAGGATTAACACTTGCTACGCAAGTGAATGCCGCAGAGTTCACTTTTGCAAAATCAATTAAACCGAACGACAACACACTAGTTTTATTTTTAGATACAGATAGCCAAGTTGCTAATTTTAATTATTTAAAGCCAGAAACCCAAACTCACCTAAATAAAGTCATTGAATTTAGTGACTTTAAAGCAGGTTATGGAAAAACGTTAGAAGTTATCGCACCAAACGGTAGCGACCATCAACGCATCTTACTTGTTGGCTTAGGAGAGCAGCCAAAACTAGATGCAGCAAAAATGGCAAAACTAGGTGGTAACGTTCACGCTAAATTGCAGTCGGCTAAACAAGCAAATGTTAGCCTTGATTTTTCAGAGCTTAAAGACAGCGCAATCAATGCTAAATATGCAGCAGAATTTGCACACGGCGCAAATTTACGTGACCACCGTTTTGAGCAATACAAAAAAGAACAAGACAGCCACGTTGTTAACTACACATTAGATGTTGAAAATTTAGACCAAGCGGTCGAAACCCATAAATTACTACAAAGCATTGAAAAAGGTGTATTTTTAGCACGTGACTTAACCTCTGAAGTTGCAACAGAAATGACACCGGTTGATTTTGCTAAAGCGGCAAAAGAGCTTAAAAAGTTAGGTGTTAAAATTACAGTTTTAGAACCTAAGCAAATTAAAAAGCTTGGCATGGGTGCACTTGAAGCAGTTGGTCGTGGTAGCGAAGAAGGTGCACGTTTAGTGGTTGCTCATTATCAAGGTAATAAAAACACCCCTATCGCGTTAGTGGGTAAAGGTATTACCTTTGATTCAGGTGGCTACAGCCTTAAAACAGGTGCTTCAATTGCCCGCATGAAATCAGACATGGCAGGTGCAGCTGCAGTTCTAGGTACTGTTAAAGCAATGGCACTGGCTAAAGCCGACACAAACGTAGTTGCTGTCATGGGCATGGCTGCCAATATGGTATCGCAATTTGCTGTCGCGCCGGGTGACGTTGTAAGAACCGCTGAAGGTTTAAGTGTTGAGATTGTAAATACGGATGCTGAAGGCCGCTTAGTACTGAGTGATGCAATGTGGTATGCCCGTGACAAGTACAAACCAAGTATTATGGTTGATGTTGCGACCCTAACCGGGTCTAAAGTTCGTGCTGTAGGTAATGAATACGCGGCGGTTTTCTCTGATGATGATACTCTTGTTGAGCAACTAACTGTTGCGGGTAAGCAAGTAAATGAAAACCTATGGCGTTTACCTCTAGGTTATGAAGATGCATTAAAGTCAGACATTGCTGATCTTAAAAACATCGGTTCACATGGCCCAGGTGCTACTACAGCAGCGAGTTTCTTACAAAACTTTGCCGGTGACACACGTTGGGTTCACATTGATATTGCAGGTAACGCGCTAAACTCTAAAGCAAAAGATGAACTAGCTGAAGGCGGTACAGGCTATGGCGTACGTTTACTGTCTAATTGGTTACTAAATAACGCACAGTAATTAGACATTGCACTTTATCAAGTGGTTATAAACTATTATAGCCACTTGATTGTCTTGAGTTTTTCTAATTAACACTAAAGACACATTTACATCATCAACAAACAGCCTATATGCTAATAAGCATTAAGGGATAATAATAAGATTGATACGCAATGACGACGACCAAAAGTACACCTAAAATTATGGCGCTCACTACGCATAGCATCTTTTTTGATGCCTATGAAACAGCAAGCGACATACTCACTACGCAAAAGAAAATATGGGCATTAGCCCAATATTGCCAAAGCAGTGATGACTTTGTTGATGTAGTCCCTGCCAATAATAATTTAACACTTTACCTGAAAGAGCCCGCTCAACTTGCTGGTTGGCTGCCACGATTACTTGAACAATGGCACGAACTTAAAGCTACTGACTTTAACTCACGTCATCATAAACTTGCGACTCGTTATGGTGGTGAATATGGGCCTGATATAGCACATGTTGCTAAACATCATAATCTGTCTGTTGATGATGTTGCTCAAATGCACAGCAGTGCCAAATACCACGTGCTTTTTTTAGGCTTTAAACCCGGTTTTGCTTATTTAGATGGTTTAAGTCCACAACTCTTCACACCCCGACATGCTGAACCAAGGCTCTCTGTTCCAAAAGGTTCTGTTGCTATTGGAGGCAATCAAACCGGTATTTACCCTGAAAGCTCCCCTGGAGGCTGGCAAATTATTGGTCACACAAATTTTCGTCTATTTGATATCAATGCAGCCTCGCCTTGTGCTATCGAACCCGGTGATACTTTAGAGTTTGTTATTCAGGAGGTGTTAAAATGATCACTATCATCAAACCTGGTATGCAAATGTCTATACAAGATCAAGGCCGCACAGGATCTCGCCATTTAGGCATTGGACAATCAGGGTGCATTGACCCTTATGCTCAAGTTATTACAAACCGTTTAGTTGGCAACGACGACAACAACCCCGTTATTGAAATCACTTTGGGTCTTGCCGAAATTCAGTTCGATAACGATTACTACATTGCACTGCACGGTACAGATATGAAAGCCACAGTGAATGGCAATGCTGTTGAACCAGGCTGGAGCTTTTACATAAAAAAAGGCGATGTATTAAAGTTTAATGCGGCGCGTCATGGTTTTAGAAGTTACCTTGCGATTGGCGGCGAGTGGCATTTACCTGAGCCAATTTTAGATTCTTACTCAACAGATATATTAGCAGGTTTTGGTGGCTTGACCGGTCAAGCACTACAGGCTGGCGATAGTTTTGATATAACGCCAAGGTACAATACCAAAATTGGCTTAGGCGCTATGCTACCACCTAAAAGTACACAAATTCGTATTCATGCCGCACCACATGCAGCACTGTTACCAAAAGACACCATCGTTAACTTTATAAATCATTCATGGCATGTATCGCCTAATAGTAACCGCATGGGCACACGGCTATTAAGTGATGAGTGTGATATCAGCCATGATGTTTCATTACCCTCTATGGCTGTCGCTCCTGGCTGTATTCAGCTTCCGCCAAATGGTGAACCCATAGTGCTATTAAACGATGCGCAAACAACGGGTGGTTACCCATTGCTCGGTACCGTGATCGAAGCCGATCTTCGTCACTTTGCACAATTAAAACCCGGTGATTTCCTTCACTTTAAGTTTGTTACACTTAAAGAAGCCCATGCAGCACAAGAAAAACTCACTGCGCACTTAAATCAACTTGCGATAGCACTAAACTATATTAATAAATAGCGTTAATTTATTGGTGTTTAAAAAGCGAGCAAAGAAAGTCTTTGCTCGCATCGCTTTAAAGCTTGTCTATACATTTAAAAAGGTAAAAACCCTATACATTCCTTTGCACCAAAGCTGTGCAGAAAATTTAGTAACAAAAGCCTTTATTCCAGACTCATTATCATCCAATTTGAACAAATCAAGCATTTAAACCGCTCACCCTTTAACCACTTACCCCATACTGGTGCAAATAGGTTAGCGCAGGTGCATATTTTATTCTCAATTAATTAAAAAACCTGTGTGACTTAGGTAATTATTTCTGTTAAAACAAACATTCGCAGTTATATAAATTCTGTTAACTGCGCACATACTTGGAATGAGGAGTCACTATGTGTTCAATTTTTGGGGTATTAGATATTAAATCTGATCCCGCTCAATTGCGTAGCCAAGCAATTGAGATGTCAAAACTATTAAGGCACCGCGGGCCAGATTGGTCCGGCGTGTATTCATCAGATAAAGCTATTTTAGTGCACGAGCGTCTAGCGATTGTTGGCGTATTGAGTGGTGCACAGCCTTTGTACAACCCTGAGCGTACAAATATCCTTGCTGTTAACGGTGAAATTTATAACCACAAAGAGCTCGCTGCCAGCTTAGAAACTGATTTTACTTTTCAAACTCAGTCAGACTGTGAAGTTATTTTGGCTTTATATAAGCAAAAAGGCCCTGAGTTTTTAGACGATTTAAATGGTATTTTCGCGTTTTGTTTATACGACGAAGAGCAAGATGCCTACTTAATTGGTCGTGACCATATCGGGATTATTCCGCTTTATACAGGTCATGATGAACATGGTAACTTTTATGTTGCCTCAGAATTAAAAGCATTATCGCCAATTTGTAAACATATTGAAGAATTCCCTCCGGGTCATTTCTTGTGGAGCAAAGATGGTCAACTTCGTAAGTATTACAGCCGCGATTGGCAAAGCTATGACGCAGTAAAAGACAACGAAGCTAAATCAAGCGATGTTAAAGAAGGCTTAGAAGCTGCTGTTAAACGTCAATTAATGTGTGATGTACCTTATGGCGTACTTTTATCTGGCGGTTTAGATTCATCGGTAATTTCAGCTATCACACAACGTTTTGCTGCAAAACGTATCGAAGATAATGACGAGTCTGATGCATGGTGGCCAAAACTGCATTCATTCTCTGTGGGTCTTGAAGGTTCACCCGATTTAGCAGCTGCGCAAAAAGTAGCTGATATGATTGGTACGGTTCACCACCCTATTCACTTTACTATTCAAGAAGGTATTGATGCCCTACGTGAAGTGATTTATCACATCGAGACCTACGACGTAACAACTATTCGTGCCTCAACGCCGATGTACTTAATGGCGCGCCAAATTAAAGCCATGGGTATTAAAATGGTGTTGTCGGGCGAAGGAGCTGATGAGCTTTTTGGTGGTTACCTTTATTTCCACAAAGCACCAAATGCGCAAGAGTTCCATGAAGAGCTTAACCGTAAAGTCTCTAAACTACACATGTTCGATTGCTTGCGTGCGAATAAATCAATGGCTGCATGGGGCGTTGAAGCGCGTGTGCCATTCCTTGATAAAGAGTTTGTAGACGTCGCAATGCGTATCAACCCTGAAGCGAAAATGTGTAAAGACGGTAAAATCGAAAAACACATTATTCGTGAAGCGTTCGACGGCTACCTGCCAGACGACGTGCTTTGGCGCCAAAAAGAGCAGTTCTCTGATGGTGTAGGCTATAACTGGATTGATACGTTAAAAGAGTATGTGAACGAACAAGTTAGCGATCAAGACCTTGCTAATGCTAAATACAAATACCCGATCAATACGCCTGATTCTAAAGAAGCGTATTTCTATCGTAGTATTTTCGAAGAGCACTTCCCTGGTGATGCCGCCGCAAAATGTGTTCCGCATGGCAAATCTGTTGCTTGTTCTACTCCTGAAGCACTCGCTTGGGATGCATCATTCCAGAACAATGCTGACCCTTCAGGTCGTGCTGCTGGCGTTCATAACGATGCTTACAAAAAGTAGTAACTTTGTGCTGCAAGCCCTGTGTTTGCAGCACTTTCCTCTCAATTGTAATAATTTGCTTTGAAATAATACTGTCATCAAATTATTCCTTTCGCTGCCTAATTTGTTCACAATTCCTACAAAAAACGTAAAAAACTGCATTTATTCGGCTGTTTAGGGACAAAACCATTTACATTTTTTTTCGAGCTCCTACACTAAAGACTAAACTTTGGTACAAATTTAGTTCGTCTACAAACTATTTTTGGGTTTGATACGTAAAAATAGTAATAGCCAAGCTAGTGCCAACCGGCCGTTTAGCTCTCTGCTAAATATAATCACAACAAGAGGTATTCATGAGCGAACATCATGACAAGTACAGTATCGACAATACCGACTACACTGTCGGACAGGACAATGTACAAAAATGGGGTTTTGATGTGCACAACCCTGTATTTGGCATTAGTGCTGGATTAATTGCCCTATTCTTAGTGGCAACACTTATTTCAGATGCTGAAACAGCAAAAACAACTCTGAATGGAATTAAAAACGACATTATTAATAACTTTGATGGCTTTTTTATGTGGTCAGCAAACTTATTCGTATTGTTTTGCTTAGCGTTAATTGTTTCACCATACGGTAATATCCGCCTTGGTGGTAAAGAAGCACGTCCAACTCATTCACGTATTTCTTGGCTTGCAATGTTATTTGCTGCAGGTATGGGTATAGGCTTAATGTTTTGGGGCGTCGCAGAACCTGTCGCCTACTTTACAGGTTGGTACGAAACACCACTTGGTGTTGAAGCAAACACGCCGGAAGCCGCTAAACTGGCAATGGGTGCAACTATGTTCCACTGGGGTTTACACCCTTGGGCAATTTACGCGGTTGTTTCGCTTTCACTCGCATTCTTTTGCTATAACAAAGGTTTGCCGTTATCTATTCGTTCAATTTTTTACCCAATTTTAGGTGACAAAGCGTGGGGCTGGCCTGGCCACCTTATTGATATTCTAGCTGTACTTGCCACTCTATTTGGCCTTGCAACATCTCTTGGTTTAGGCGCACAACAAGCCGCTGCTGGTATTAATCACGTCTTTGGTACTGATAGCGGAATTGGCTTAGAAATAGGCGTTATTATTGGTGTGACGTTACTAGCTGTTATTTCTGTTGTTCGCGGTATCGACGGCGGTGTAAAACTGCTTAGTAACGTAAACATGCTTATCGCTTTTGTATTACTCGTATTTGTTGCACTTGTTGGGTTTTCTGCAGCATTTGGCAACCTTCCTAATACAGTAATGGGTTATGTTGAAAACATTATTCCACTGAGTAATCCTCATGGTCGTGAAGATGAAACATGGATGCATGGCTGGACTGTATTCTACTGGGCTTGGTGGATTTCATGGTCACCGTTCGTAGGTATGTTCATTGCACGCGTATCTGAAGGCCGCACAATCCGTGAGTTCTTAATTGCTGTATTACTAGTTCCTACTGTTGTGACTATCTTCTGGATGTCAATTTATGGTGGTATCGCTATTGAACAAGTGATTGATAAAGTAGGTGTACTTGGTGAAAAAGGCTTAACAGATGTACCACTAGCTATGTTCCAAATGTTTGAAGCCCTGCCAATGTCGCAAGTGCTTTCATTCATTGCAATTGTGCTAGTACTGGTGTTCTTTATTACGTCATCTGACTCAGGTTCATTAGTAATCGACTCAATCACCGCTGGTGGTAAAGTTGACGCGCCAGTGCCACAACGTATTTTCTGGGCTACAATCGAGGGTGCGATTGCAGCTGCACTTGTTTGGATTGGTGGCACACAAGCAATCGAGGCCTTACAAGCCGGCGCCGTATCTACGGGCTTGCCGTTTACCTTTGTATTGCTATTAATGTGTGTGAGTTTACTCCTAGGTTTACGAACAGAACCAAGACACTAAATACGCTTTGAAATAATAAAAAACGCCGCATTTTTTGCGGCGTTTTTTTATTGATAAGCTTTGCTCAAATAATTTAAATACCCGACATAACGTCGGTGCTACGAGCGCTATATTAGTAATTCGCTGAGTGGCGTATCTGGGCGGTAGTGGTAAGCTATTTGCGCTTGTAGCAGCTCTGCGGTGGCTGTGGCATCATTAAGCGCATTGTGGTTTTGATACGCTGGTAACGAATAACGAATGCGAGAGTCAGCTAAGCGCACAGAATCCAGCTTAGAATTAAATAGTCGACCTAGTAACCCCTGCTTTGCTTTAAGTGCGCGCGTTTCCAGATCAAGCGTGTCTATAACAGCAAATTCAAGCCCTTCGCCTAAACGTGCTTGCAACGCTTGATATAAAAAGTGCCGTTCAATAGGTGCAAAATGCACCACAATCACTTTGCCTTTTAATGCTGCTAACAAAGGCTCCATAATCGTTGAAAAATCAGGTGCATCGCTCACTTCTGAGTGAGTTATACCATGAATAACAATCGACTCTTCAGCAAGCTTACGCCTTGGTTGAACAATCCAATGTTGGCTATCTTTACAAAAAATACGCTTGGTATTAAATGGAATTAAACCGACACTGACTATATCGTCATTTTGATAATTTAGACCGGTTGTTTCAAAATCAAGTGCTACTAAGGGAATATCACTAATTGGTGTGCTTAAATCACAAATAGCTGATTCATAAAACGCTTTGATTAGTGGCTGTTTGCTCTGTGCTAATAACTCTTGATACCGAGTCGGCCAATCAAGTTTTGCGCCTTGTTTTGCCATTACTTCATCCCTGAGTTAGCAGAGTATCTGAATTTTAGGAAATTCTGCGCTTTATCTAAAATGGCAAACGCCTCTTTAAGATTGCGCTGCTCAAAAGGAGAAAGTAAATGAGGCTCTAAGTCGTTATCTGGCGCTTCATCAAGCTTTTCTATTTGCCACGCTTGGTGTCTTATTCTGATCATGGCAATGTATTCTAAGGCGTCTCGTAAATCTTGTGCTTTGCCTTCAGGGAGTAGTTTAGCTTCGATAATATCTTCTAAACGCTCGAATGAATTTTGTTTACGACTGCCTATCGCTAATGCATGCACGCGTATTACGTCAGATAAAGGTGCAGTACCGCGACGTTTTAAGTTCATAGAGCGCTTGTGTTGGCCATTATGCTCTAACACAAAATCTTTAAAGAAACCTAAAGGCGGCGTTCTGTTACGCGCATTCGCAGCAAGGTTTGCCAAGAAACGTTTATTCTTACGCCCTTCTGTTGCGATAAAGCGTTTGAGCTCATCGGCCCATTTGTTTTTACCGTAAACACCGTCTAAATCAAAAAAGATCGAGCTATGTAATAAAGCCTGCGGTTTAGGTTCGGCCATCCAACCTGCAAATTGCTCTTTCCACTGCTCGCGTGTTAAGCGCCACTTTTTAAATGACGCCATAATTTCACCTTCACAGTACTTATAGCCACATTCAGCTAAACCATCACAAACAAAATCAGCCAAATTCTGAAAATACTCGTCATGTAATTCCTCGTTAAAACTATTATCAAGGATAATAGCGTTATCTTGGTCGGTCACAATTAATTGCTCATCACGCGCCATTGAACCTAAAGCAATAAAGCAATAAGGAACCGGCGGTGGGCCAAACTTTTCTTCAGCTAAATCAAGCAAGCGCTGTTTAAAGGTACGGCCTATTACAGCCATTGCGGTACCAATCATGTGAGAGTTAGCATCTTCGTTAACCATGCGAACAAAGACATTAGGTAGTTGCCTTGCATAGTGAGCTAAATCTTCAACCGATTGCTGAGCTAATATGCCGCGTACTAACAATAAACTACTTTGTGACTCGTAGCGTAAAATATCTGATAACGAAATAACGCCAATCGGCTTTTTCTTAACAACCACAGGCAGGTGGTGAATGTTATCTCTGAGCATGGCCAGTACAGCTTCAAACACATAGGCATTACTATCGAGTAGTATTAAGTCTTTTTGCATTATTTGCGCAGCTGGAGCTTCGTAACTTAACCCTTCAGCAATTACACTGGTGCGTAAGTCACGGTCAGTAATAATGCCAACAACTTGGCCGTCGTCATCATCAGGATCATCACTGATTGGTTTATCGGCATCAGTAACCAGCACAGACGATACCGACTCTTGCGTCATTAATTGCGCAACCATTTGCACAGAGGCATCTTTTGCCACAGTGACAACATCACGATGAAGAAGCGACTTAACCTTGGCGGTTGTTAAATCGTTGCTGTCTGCCTGTTCAACAATTGCTTGGTGAAGGCGCACATTACCATCGGCTTCAAAAAAATCAGCAAATGTTTCGTATTCGTCGCAGTATTGATTAAACAACTCAACATTAATGCAATAAACTAAGGTGTCTTCGAGTGCCTTTGCCGGAAAGCGCACTTTGCGGTTCATCAGAAGGCCCATTTGCCCAAAAATGCCACCGATAGTTAAACGGTTGTATAAATCACCATCACGACGATATATCTCTACAGCACCTGTTCGAATAACAAATAAATCAGCGATATCCTCGCCATAATTTAGTATTTCAGTGCCTGCGCGAAAATAAGCGATTTCGACTTGTGATGCGAGTTTATTTACCGCCTCTTCAGGAAGATCATCAAAGGGAGCGTGATCAGAAATAAATTGGGCGATATCGACGTGTTCGGCTTGCATACGCGTACCTAGTTTTAAACATTTGATTTAATTGTGAGGGTAATTGGCTATTTTTTCAAAGAAAAAATAGCCAATTAAGTTGGATTAAGCCTTTTCTAACTCTTCAGCCAGAAGTTTCGACTCGTCACCTCTTGGTTTAGTAAAGCGAGCTAAACCAAGGTAAATAACAGGCGTTAAATAGAGGGTAAATAACACCGCCAGTGCTAAACCGCCAAATACTACCCAACCAATCGCGTTACGAGCCTCAGCCCCTGCACCGGTAGATAAAATAAGTGGTAATGCACCTAATAAAGTTGAAACCAGTGTCATCGCGATTGGACGAAGGCGCACTAGTGCGGCCTCTTCTACCGCCACTCTAACCGAGCGGCCTTGGTCACGTAATTGGTCGGCAAACTCCACCAGCAAGATGGCGTTTTTAGCAATTAGACCAATCAGCATCACTAAACCAATTTGCGAGTAAATGTTTAATGATGTACCTGTTAGATATAACGCTAAAATTGCTGATGTAATACCAAATGGTACAGTGATCATAACAACGATTGCACTATTCACACTTTCAAATTGCGCTGCCAATACCAGAAGAACAATTAAAAAGGCCAGAACATAGGTCACCAATACTTCATTGGCGGTTTCTTCAAAGGTTAATGCCTCACCTTTAAACGCCAAGCTGATACCCGCAGGCAAAGATTGCTCTGAAATATCACGGATTTTTGTTACCAGCTCAGCAATAGTTACGCCCTCTGGCATTTCCATACTCAGTTCAATAGCACGGCGTTGTGCATGGCGCTCAAGCTCAGCGGCAACACCTTCTTCAGTAATCGTTGCCACACTACTCAATGGCACTAATTGACCATTACGGCCACCAACATACAAGTTAGCTAAATCGCTCGGGTTTGTGATGGTTTGGTTTTGTGCTTGCAACATAATCGGGATTGATTGGTCACCAATATTTAAATCGGCAATATCATCACCATTGATTGCAGCACGTAACGTTACTGATATATCACTGAGCGATACGCCTAGCTCTTCAGCACGACGTCTATCAATATTAACCCGTAATTGTGGCTGTGACGGCTGATATGAAATACGTACAGGGGCCACTTCTGGCACTGCTTTTTCTATTTCAGCAGAGAAGTCTTGCGCAGCTTTAAATATCTCGAGGTAGTCTTGGCCCAATAAGGCAAGCTCAATACCACCGCCTTGACCACGCAAGTTCAAACTATTTGAACCACCTGGGTAACCAGCCGCACCAGGAATATTACCTAAAGGCTCACGTATTTTATTGATAATTTCTTGCTGACTAAAATGACGTTCGTCCCAATGTTTTAGCGGCACAGTAATAAATACAATATTTGGGTCCCACTGCCCAACCACAGTGTAAATAGACTCAATATCACCACTTTCAACATACGGCAGTAAGATATCTTCCATTTGCACCGCTTGCCTGTCCATAAAGTTCAAGCCAACACCATCAGGGCCACGGGCAAAAATACGAATTTTACCGCGATCTTCTGTTGGTAATAGCTCGTTATCTAGATTGAAATACAGTGCCCCAGAGCCTGCAGCGACCAACAAACACGCAAAAAAGGTAAGCCATGCATGTTCAAGTACACCATGTATAGTGCGCTTATAAACAGCAGCTAAAACATGGCCAACTTTCGCAAACGGATGAAAACCGCCCTGCTTTAATTTCAGTTTTGATGTCAGCGCAGGTACCAAAGACAGCGCAACAAAGCTTGAAATGATCACAGCGCCTGCTAATACCCCACCAAACTCTCTAAATAGTCGCCCTGCTGTTGATGGTAAAAAAGCGATAGGCACAAACACCGCAGCTAGTACGGCGGTTGTTGCCACAACAGCAAAGAATACTTCACGGGTACCAACCACTGCAGCTGCACGACGACCAAGACCTAAGCCCCGCTGACGTTGTATGTTCTCACTTACCACTATGGCATCATCTACAATTAGACCAGTAGCTAACACGAGTGCAAGCAAGGTAAGAATATTAATTGAGAAACCAAGCGCCCAAATAAGTGCTAAAGAGCCAATTAATGCAACAGGTATCGCAAATGCAGGAACAAGCGTTGCGCGCCATGAGCCAATAAACACCCACAGTGTGATCACCACTAACAGCACGGTTAGTAAAAGTGAGTTAATAACTTCATCAACTGAGCTTCTGATAAACTGAGCATCATCAGAGGTTAAAGTAAATTCCATTTCAGGAAAACGCACTCGCATACGTTCGATTAAAGTTAGCACTTCATCTGAAATTTCAATGGTATTAGATTGCGCCTGACGAATAATTTCCATACCAATCACAGGTGTACCATTCAGCCTCACGAACGAACGCGGATCAGCTGGGCCAAAGTAAACAGCCGCAACATCGCCAATACGGGTATCATCTCGAACGATGATATCGGCTACTTGTTCAGCAGAGATTGACGTTGCATCAGCACGAACGATCACCTGTTGATCGCTTGATTTTAAACTACCCGCCGGCACATCAAAGGGAGCCTGACGAAGTACGTTGGCAATATCTGGTACGGTAAGGTTAAAGCTACTTAGCTTAAGTGGGTCGATGCGCACTCTAAGAACCCGTTCACGGTCGCCATTTAAACGAACATCGGCAACCCCTGGAATGGTTAAAAACTGCGGGGCTAAGTCAACATCAACACGCTCTGTCAACGCCTCAAGGGATAAGCTATCACTTGATACCGTTAACGATACAACCGCTTCGGCATCATTATCGGCTTTAATAATTGATACCCGTTCAACTTCTTCGGGTAATTCTCGCTGCACACGGGCTACCGATTCGCGTGTTTCGTTTGCAGCATCATCTAAATTAACACCGGGGCGAAACTCAACCACGATACGAGCATTGTTTTCTTCACTTTGCGCACGAATCGACTTTACACCACTTACCCTCGCAACCGCCCCTTCGAGCTTACTAGTCACTTCGGTATCTACGGTCTCCGGTGAACCACCAGGGAAAGACGCTGATACAGTAATACGTGGTCTATCAACATCAGGAAGCTCACGTACTTCAACCCCTGCTATTGCAGCGATACCGGCAATAATAATGAGTAAGTTAAGTACCACAATTAAAACAGGGCGACGTATCGCCATTGATGGCAAGTCTTCCATCATAGGTTGCTGTTTCATCATTACTCCTTGGCAAGCTGCACTTCATTGATGAAATTAAGCTCTTGATTAGGTCTTAGGCGCTGAACGCCTTCTGTCACCAATAAGTCACCTTCGTTTAAGCCACTAGAGACTAACAAACGCCCTGCTAAACGCTGCTCAATTTTAACATCAACGCGTGTGGCTTTTTTATCGACACTCTTCCATACGTAAGGGCCTGCTGCCCCCCACATCATGGCTGCTTCGGGTACTACAGCAAGCTCTTCACCTAGAATATTTATGTGCACACGAAAGCTCATACCCGGCATAAATTGCTGAGCATTATTGTCAAGTTTGGCTTTTGTTCTGAGTGTGCGGGTTTGCGCATTGATACGCGAATCAAGCTCTGCCACCTTAGCCGTGTAAGCTTTATCGCCTAACCAAGGCACTACTTCGACCGAAGATTTTTGTTTAAGCACTGAGATAGCGGCTTCTGGGGCATTAAAATTGATATAAAGCTCAGAAATATCATCGATAGTCGCAATGGCTGTTTGGGTTGTGATCCTGTCGCCTACTTCGACGTCAGTTAAACCCATAACACCACTAAAAGGAGCACGAACTTCTCGGTCTTCACGCTCTGTCTTCGCTTGCATTAACTGGACTTTTGCAAGCTCATAAAGCGTTTTCGCATCATCTAAATCACTTTGCGGCACCGCACCACGGGCGTGGCTTTCTTCAAGCCTTTTCATGGTGCGCTCAGCATCTTTTAAAGTAATTTCGGCTTCGATCAACGCTGCTTTTTGTCTACGTGAATCAAGCTCTAATAGTAAGTCACCTTTGGCAACGTTATCGCCTGGTTTAAAGTAAACAGCAGTGACTCTGTCCCCAACGGCTGGGTAAAGAGTGACTGAGTGAATCGCTTCTGCATTACCCACTGCTTTTATCTGTTGTTTAGACTTTTCAACAGACACTGATTCTACAACTACATTAGCCGCCTCAGCGACGGAAACACAACTAATACAGGCAATTAAAGTCCATGTATGTAATTTGCCAATTGTCAAAATTTCACCTAAATAAGAATCGTTTTAATTGTTACGAAGTGTAACAGCTTTGTGATCAATAAAAAGCTGACTTCGTTTAATAAACAATTAGCCAAGGTGAAATAAACGCATACATCGCCTGTGTTTTCTAATTAGAAACGACAATGTGATGAATCGACCTCTTTTAAGTGTGCTTAGCTTGCAATGGTTACCTCCAGACAATAAGAACCATCACTTATATGTTCTTTTTGAATAGGCATAAAAAACCCCAGACAATGCTGGGGTTTCTATCAATTCATAAAGCTAACAATTACTGTTGGCGCTGTGCTTCTTTTTGCGCTTTTTTTGCTTCTTTACGCTTACGTAGAACTTCTTGCGCTTCGTTACCGATGTGCCCTTCGCCACGCGCATGTGCTAACTCGATTTGCTTTTGACGCTCAGCAAAACGTGCGCGTTGCTCTTCTGTTAGGCTGTCGTGACAGTGATGACACGATACACCTTCCATGTACTCAGGCTTTTGCTTTTCTTCTTCAGTGATAGGCATACGACAAGCGTGACATTGGTCGTAAGAACCTTTTTGTAAATCGTGATTTACCGCTACACGGTTATCGAATACAAAACACTCACCTTCCCACATGGTTTCTTCTTTTGGTACTTCTTCTAAGTACTTAAGAATACCGCCTTCAAGGTGGAATACTTCGTCAAAGCCTTGCTCTTTCATGTACGCAGTTGATTTTTCACAGCGAATACCGCCGGTACAGAACATAGCGACTTTCTTGTGCTTTTCTGGGTCTAGGTTTTCTTTCGCCCATGCTGGGAATTCACGGAATGTTTTAGTGTTTGGATCAACCGCATTTTGGAAAGTACCGATCTCAATTTCGTAATCGTTACGTGTATCGATAAGAATCACTTCAGGATCTGAAATTAATGCATTCCAATCAGCTGGTTTTACATATGTACCCACTACTTCACGTGGGTCGATACCTTCAACACCCATAGTTACGATTTCTTTTTTCAGTTTTACCTTAGTACGGTAGAACGGGCATTCGTCATCGTATGACTCTTTAGTCACAATGTTGTCTAGGTTTGGTTGTGCATCTAACCATGCAAGTAGGTTATCGATACCTTCACGTTTAGCAGAAACAGTACCGTTGATACCTTCAGCCGCAAGTAACAAAGTACCGCGTACTTCATTGTCTTCCATTACTTTTAGTAGTGGTTGGCGAATCGCTTCAAAATCAGGAAGGGCTACAAATTTGTAAAGTGCGCAAACAACAAAGTGCTCGCTAGTTACATTGTCTTTATGAACAGCAGTCATGGTTTTACCTTTTGCTTTAGATGTCCATGTGGGGCGTTAACCGAATCGCAAATCCGGCGCATTGAGGGCGCGTATTTTACGCGAATTAGCGATAATTGCAAAAACTGATGCGAAATAGCTGTGTTTTTACTGTCTCCAAGTGAGGCAAGTGCGTTATAATGAACAGGATTTACAAATTTTGCTCATCGGAGATTACGCATTGCATTTTACTGAACTTGGGATTGATACACGCCTCGAAAAACAACTTGCGCATCAAGGCATCACCCAGCCCACTGACATTCAAGCTCACGCGGTACCAACAGCTATCGCAGGCCATGATATTTTTGCACAGTCAAAAACAGGATCGGGCAAAACGCTGGCGTTTTTATTACCTGCTGTACAGCGCGTAATGAAACAAAAAGCACTCAGTAAACGCGACCCTCGCGTTTTAATCGTTGCGCCTACCCGCGAATTAGCAACCCAAGTGTACAGCCAATTAAGGCTATTAATTGCCGGTACAAATATTAGTGCTGTAAAAGTACTGGGTGGTGAAAACTTTAATGACCAAATAAAGGCTCTTCGTAAAGACCCACATTTTGTGGTGGGCACACCAGGGCGTTTAGCTGACCATTTGAGTCAACGCTCATTACAGCTTTCAGGCTTAGAGCTTTTAATTTTTGATGAAGCTGACCGTATTTTAGATTTAGGCTTTACCGATCAAGTTAAAATGATTAACGAGCTTGCTGATCACCGTTTACGCCAAACGTTATTGTTTTCAGCAACCCTTGACCATGCACAAGTTGATGCCCTGTCACGTAACCTTTTACGTTCACCAAAACAAATATTGTTAAGTGCCTCTAACGAGCAACATAGTGACATTACCCAACAGCTTTATTTAGCTGATCACTTAGATCACAAAGAAGCCCTACTTGAGCACTTTGTAAAACAAGACAATGTTGGCCAATGCATTATTTTCACCGCAACACGTGCCGACACTCAGCGTTTAAGTCAGCTATTAAATGATAAAGGCTTTAAAGCGCAAGCGCTTGCGGGTGACTTAACACAGGCTAAGCGCCTTGAAATTATGGACGCCTTCAGCCGTGAAAACTTTAAAATCTTAATTACCACCGATGTTGCATCACGTGGTCTTGATTTATTAAGCGTGACCCACGTAATTAACTTTGACTTACCAAAACATGCTGAAGAGTATGTGCACCGTATTGGTCGTACTGGTCGCGCAGGCTTTAAAGGAACTGCTATTTCATTAGTGGGCCCGAAAGATTGGCCAAGCTACAAAGCAATTAAAGCATTTTTAAATGATGAATTAAGCTTTTTCACCGTTGACGGCCTTGTTGGTAAATTTAAAGGTCTGCGTGAGAAAAAACCAAACACAGTTTGGAAAAAAGCAGAGAAAAAAGTGGCTGCAAAACCTGCAAAACCAAAACGCAAAGCAGCCCCTAAAAAGCCAAAAGCCCCTATTCAAGCACCAATTGATGTAGATGGTTTTGCTCCAATGCGCCGTAAGAAAAAGCCAGAACAGGAATAATAATGAGTATTTTAGGAACCACACAAACCCTTTTCGTTAACGAAATGTCTAACGAAGGTGCTTATTTAGATGGCCGTGATTTAGGCGAAGTATTCTTACCAAGCAAAGAAATTGATTACGAACTAGAAGCTGGCGACAGCGTGCAAGTATTCATTTACTTAGATCACGCAGGTCACCCAACAGGCACCACAAAAAAACCTTTAGCTGAAGTGGGCGAATATGCCCTACTACGTGTTAAAGCCATCAACAGCACTGGTGCGTTTATGGATTGGGGCCTCGAAAAAGACGTACTTGCGCCATACAACGAACAAAAGCCAAAAATGAAAGACGGCTTTTCTTATCTTGTACGTTTATACCTAGATAACGCTAGCCAACGTATTTGTGCATCGAGCAACTTTAATAAGTTTTTATCGAAAGATGAACCAACTTACTCAGTAATGGAAGAAGTTGACTTAATCGTTGCCGGTAAAACAGACCTGGGTTACAAAGTACTTGTAAACGAAGCCCACATTGGTGTGGTTTATTACAACACCGTATTTAAAAAGCTATTTGTTGGACAGCGTTTAAAAGGCTTTATTCAAAAAGTACGTGAAGACGGTAAAATTGACGTACTCCTTGAAAAACCAGGTATGGGCAAAGTAAACGACTTAGGCGAAAAAATCTTAGCAAAATTAAAAGCCGAAGGTGGCGTACTTCACCTAGGTGATAAGTCAGACCCTGAAGCAATTAAAAAGACTTTCTCAACCAGTAAAGCAAACTACAAAAAAGCCATTGGCGGTTTGTTTAAGCAAGGTTTGATTGAGATTGAAGCAACGTCGATTAGATTGAAG